>NZ_CP156081.1:732901-1045802 GCF_039830135.1 Defluviimonas sp. SAOS-178_SWC
ACGGTCGAGCTTCTCGTCGTCGGCACCGGCCAGGCACTGAAGCTTGGCGCGGCCGGCGATGTCGATGCAGTCCTCGTCCATGCCCGCGCCGCCGAGGAGAAGTTCATCGCCGATGGCGAGGCCACGCACCGGCGCGAGATCATGTATAACGACTTCATCGTCGTCGGCCCGTCCGGCGATCCGGCCGGGGCGAAGGCCGCGACCAAGGCGAGCGAGGCTTTCGCCTCCATTGCCAACGCCCAGGCACCTTTCGTCAGCCGTGGCGACGACAGCGGCACCCATAAGGCCGAACTTGCGATCTGGGCCGCCGCCGGCGTTGCGCCCGAAGGCGACTGGTACAAGGCTGTCGGTCAGGGCATGGGCGCGGCGCTGAATACCGCGGCCGGGATGAACGCCTATATCTTCGCCGACCGGGCGAGCTGGCTGAACTTCGGCAACAAGGCCGATCTCGCGCTGCTTTTCGAAGGCGACCCCGCGCTCTTCAACCAGTATGCCTATCTGCCGGTGAACCCCGAAAAGCATCCGCATGTGAAGGCCGATGCCGCGAAGGCGCTCGAGGAGTGGCTGACCAGCGACACCGCCAAGGCGCTGATCGAGGGCTACACGATCGCCGGCCAGCAGCTTTTCACCTTCAACGCCCAGCCGATGTGATTGCCCGCCGGCCCGCCTCGGGCGGGCCGGCCCCGTCAGCCATCGAGGCTGACGCCAAGCCCGACCTTCACCCGGTCCATCACGATCGAGGTCTTGAACTTGCTGACCTCCGGCGTGCCGAAAAAGTTTTCCTCGGTGAAGGCCTGATATTCCTGGATGTCGCGTACGACGAGGATCAGGGTGAAATCCGCCTCGCCGGTCGTGTAGTAGCATTGCTGCACCAGCGGTGAGGCGCGCATCCGCCGCTTGAAACTGTCGAGCACGCCAAGATTTTCCCGCTCCATCGTCACCTCGACAATGATGGTCATCGCCCGCCCGGCCGCGCCGGGTGCGACGACGGCGATCTCGGTTTCGATCACGCCGGTATCGCGCAGCTTCTTCACCCGCTTCTGCACGGCAGCGGGCGAGAGGCCGAGCCGGTCGGAAAGCTGTTCCGCCGTCTGGCGGCAATTCTCCTGCAAGAGGCCGAGAAGCCTGAGGTCGAAGGCATCGAGGTCGGTGGGCATGGGGGCATCTCCGCAGGCAATCTGATCGAGCTTGCGCCCCTCTGGCAGAAATTGCACCCCCGGAGGCCGATCTTCGGTGAATTTCGTAACACTCTTGCCATTCAATGACCAAAATCAGACGCCAGCCCGCGCTATGTCTTGCCGGAGCGATCAAGAACGATGAGGTGACGCGCGATGACCCGGCTGGACCCTGCCCGAATGCGGCACGTCAACCGACCCGCCAAAGGCGGTGCCGCCCATGCAACGGTGCTGAGCCCGGATGACTTCGCCCGGGCCGTGGCCGAGATCACCGCCTGGCCCGGCTACGCACCGACGCCGCTTTACCGCCTCGACGCGCTGGCCGGGTCGCTCGGGATCGGCGGGGTTCTCTACAAGAACGAGGGGCCGCGCTTCGGGCTTGGCAGCTTCAAGGCGCTCGGCGGCGCCTATGCGGCGGCGCGGCTCCTCTCCCGCGAACTTTCCAAACGGCTCGGGCGCGATATCACGCCGGCCGATCTGCGTTCGGGTGCATTGGCGTCCGACGCGGCGAAGATCACCCTCGCCTCTGCCACCGACGGCAATCACGGCCGCTCTCTCGCCTGGGGCGCGCGGATGTTCGGCGCGCCATGCCGGATCTATGTCCACCGCGATGTGAGCCCCGGCCGGATCGCGGCGATGGAGGGCTACGGGGCGACCGTGACGGTCGTCGACGGCGACTACGACGCCTCGGTCCGCCGAACGCGGGAGGATGCCGACGCGAATGGCTGGTTCGTCGTCTCCGACACCTCGTGGGAGGGCTACACCGACCCGCCGCGCGACGTGATGGCGGGCTACGGCGTCATGGCGCGCGAGATCGCGGATGCGCTAGCCACGCCGCCCAGCCATGTCCTTCTGCAAGGTGGCGTCGGCGGACTTGCCGCCGCCATCGCCGCCGCGTTCCGCCAGCATTGGGGCGCGAACGCCCCCCGCGTCGTGATCGTGGAACCCGACCTCGCCCCTTGCCTTTTCGCAAGTGCCCGCGCCGGTGCCGCGACTCCGGTGGAGATCCATGAGGAAACCGTGATGGCCGGCCTCTCCTGCGGCGAACCCTCCGCGCTCGCCTGGGAGATCCTCGCCGAAGAGGCGCGCGATTTCGTCACCATCCCCGACGACTTCGTCGGCCCCACGATGCGGCTTCTGGCAAGGCCCGAAGGCGGGGACGCCGCCATCGCGGCAGGTGAATCCGCGGTTGCCGGCCTTGCCGCGCTGATCGCCGCAGCCGGTGATGCCGACTGGCAGGGCAAGCTCGACCTCGGCCCCGACAGCGTCGCCCTGGTGATCGGTTCCGAAGGCGTCACCGACCGGGCGATCTACGCCCGGATCATGGCCGGGGCGGCGCGATGACCGTCCCGGCGCGGGGCTTTCCGGTTGCGGAATACGCGGGTCGCCTTGCACGGGCGCAGGCTCTCATGGCCGGGGCCGGCCTCGCCGGGATACTGCTGACCACCGAGGCGGAGATCCGCTATTTCAGCGGTTTCCAGACGCTATTCTGGCAAAGTCCGACACGGCCGTGGTTCCTGTTCGTGCCGACCGAGGGCAAGCCCGTTGCGGTGATCCCCGAGATCGGCGCCGATTTGATGCGCCGGACCTGGATCGAGGACATCCGCACCTGGCCGGCGCCGCAGCCGGGCGACGACGGGATCAGCCTGCTCATCGATCTGTTGGCGCCCCATGCCCGTCGGGGTGCGCGAATCGGCCTGCTGAAAGGGCATGAGACGCACTTGCGGATGCCGCTTGCCGACTACGAACGGCTGATCGCGGGCCTGCCGGGCCTCGGCATCGTGGATGCGACGGGGATCGTCCGCGCCCTTCGCATGGTCAAGTCGCCCGCCGAAATCGAGAAGATCGCGCATATCTGCGGTGTCGCGTCCCGCACCTTCGCCCGGGTTCCCGAATTCGCGACCGAAGGCCGGCCGCTTGACGAGGTCTTCCGCGCCTTCCGCCGCACCTGCCTCGACGAAGGTGCCGACGACGTGCCCTACCTTGTCGGCGGCGCCGATCAGGGCGGCTATCACGACGTGATCTCACCCCCCGTTGCGCGACCCCTGCGCGCGGGCGACGTGCTGATGCTCGACACCGGTTCGGTCTTCGACGGCTATTTCTGCGACTTCGACCGCAACTGGGCGATCGGCCCCGCCTCCGACGCCGCGCGCCGCGCCCACGAAGTGCTCTACCGAGCGACCGAGGCGGGGATGGCGGCCGCCCGGCCCGGCGCCACCAGCCGCGATCTTTTCGCCGCAATGCGCGCCGTCATCGCCGAATACGACACCGGCCCCGGCGATGTCGGGCGGCTCGGACACGGGCTCGGCATGCAACTGACCGAGTGGCCGTCGCATGCCGCTTTCGACGAAACGGTGCTGGAAGAGAACATGGTTCTGACGCTGGAGCCGTCCTTGAGCTATGGCGACGGCCGGATCATGGTGCACGAGGAGAACATCGTCGTGACCTCCGGCGCCCCCCGGCTTCTGTCCGCGCGCGCGTCGGCGGAGCTGCCGGTCATCCGCTGAGGGGCGTCATGAAACTGCCGTTCGATACGGATGCGGGGATGGGCCGGCGCGCCACGTTCGGCCTCATCGTCCTGCCTGCCGACGAAACGCTGGAGAATGAGCTGCGCGCCATCCTGCCGCGCGATGGCGTGGCGCTCTATCACAGCCGGATCGCGATGCCGCCCAAGGTGACGCCCGAAACCCTCGCCGCGATGGAACGGGCCCTGCCGGCGGCGGTGTCGACTCTGCCCGAGATCGACTTCGACGTGATCGGCTATGGCTGCACGTCCGGCGCCACCGTGATCGGGCCCGAGGGGGTCGCGCGGGCAGTGCAATCAGTTCGGCCAGGGGCGCAAGTCGCCGACCCGGTCAGCGCGGTGATGGCGGCTGCGCGCCACCTTGGTGCCCGCCGGATCGGCTTCGTGTCGCCCTATGTCGAAAGCGTCTCGGCCGCGATGCGGCGGCTTCTGGAAGCGAACGGCTTCGAGATCGCCGGCTTCGGCTCCTTCATGGAAAGTGACGACCGCGTCGTGGCGCGGATCACGCCCGAGGCGACGCTCGCCGCCATCGAAAAGGTCGCCGCGATGGCGCCCGCGGACGCGGTCTTCGTTTCCTGCACCAACCTCCGGGTCGCCGGCATCGCCGAGGAAGCGGAGCGACGGATCGGCCGACCGGTTCTCTCCTCGAACCTCGCGCTTGCGTGGCAGATGATGCGCGCGGCCGGCATCCGCTCCGACACCGCGCCGCGGATCGCGCTCTTCAGCCCGGAATGATCTCGAACCTCTCGACGTCCACCATGCCCCGGTCGGTGATCTTCAACGCCGGGATCACCGGCAGGGCGAGGAAGGCGAGTTGCAGGAACGGCTCCTCCAGCGTCACGCCAAGGCTTCGGGCCGCGGCGCGCAGGGTCACCAGCCGGTCGCGCACGATCTCGAACGGCTCAAGGCTCATCAGCCCCGCGACCGGCAGGGCCAGTTCAGCCAGCACCTCGCCGCCTTTCGCGACGACGAAGCCGCCCTCGATCTCCGACAACCGGTTCGCCGCCAGCGCCATGTCGGCATAGTCGGCCCCTACGACGGCGATGTTGTGGTGATCGTGGCAGACGGTCGAGGCGATGGCGCCGGCCTTGATCCCGAACCCCTTGACGAATCCGGTGGCGATGTTGCCGTTCTTGCCGTGCCGCTCTACCACCGCGATGCGCATCAGGTCGCGGTCGGGATCGGGACGTTTATCGCCGACGACGATGGCGATGTCTTCGCGCAGATGTTCGGTGATGATCTTGCCTTCGAGGATGCCGATGACATCCGTCTCCGCCCGGTTGGCGCGGGCGCGGAAATCCTCCGGCCGCACACGCGGCGCCTTCACGGACTGCCGCCCGACCGGCGGGATCACCCTGCGCGCCGCGAAAGCGCCGGCGTCCACCCGTTTCCCGGCACAGAGCACGAGTTGCGCATGGCAGCCCTCCAGGCTGTCCACCGCGACGATGTCGGCCCGCTTGCCCGGCGCGATCTGGCCGCGATCCTTCAGCCCGAAGGCCTCCGCCCCCGACAGCGACGCCGCCCGATAGGCGGCAAGCGGTGAGGTGCCGAGCGCGATCAGCCGGCGGATCATGTAGTCGAGATGACCATGCTCTGCGATGTCGAGGGGATTCCGGTCGTCGGTACAAAGGCACATATAGGCCGACACCGCCTCGGTCAGAACCGGCTGCAATGCGTCGAGATCCTTGGAGACGGAGCCTTCGCGGATGAGGATCCGCATTCCCTTGCGAAGCTTCTCCAGCGCCTCCCTGGCGGTCGTCGCCTCGTGCTCGGTGCGGATGCCGGCGGCGATATAGGCGTTGAGGTCACGGCCCGAAAGCTGCGGAGAGTGGCCGTCGACATGGCCGCCCTCGAAGAGCCTGAGCTTCGCCATCGCGCCGGGATCGCGGTGGATCACGCCGGGATAGTTCATGAACTCGGCCAGCCCGATCCCGGTCTCGTGCCCCATCACCTTCGCCAGATCCTCGGCGTCGATCCGGGCGCCCGCCGTCTCCATCTCGGTCGAGGGCACGCAGGAGGAGAGCTGGACCCGGATATCCATGACCGTATGGCTTGCCGCCTCCTGGAAATAGCGGATGCCGTCCAGCCCGATGACATTGGCGATCTCGTGCGGATCGCAGATCGCCGTGGTGACGCCGCGCGGTGCGACACAGCGGTCGAACTCGTAGGGCGTGACAAGCGAGCTTTCGATATGCAGGTGCGTGTCGATGAAGCCGGGGACAAGCGTTAGGCCCGTGACGTCGATCACCTCGCGCCCCTCGTAATCGGCGCCGATGCCGACGATCGTGTCTTTGCAGGCCGCGACGTCGCCGTCGATCATCGCGCCCGTCACGACATCGAAAACGCGCCCCCCGCGCAGGACGAGGTCGGCAGGCTCATCCCCTCGTCCCTGGGCAATCCGCTGTTCCAGTTCCGCCATGGCGCGCCTCCGGAGGTCTTCGGTCAACTCCCCGATACTCTCCTCCAGCGGCGCGGGCAGTTCAATGGCCCGCACCCTTGCATGCCCCCGCAATCTGCCGCAGGGTCGCGCCGACCGGGCGGAGGGCAGCATGCGGGCGGGACTGGCATTTCTGGTGGCGGGCTATGTGCTCAGCCAGTTCTACCGTGCCTTCCTCGCGGTCCTGTCGCCGGTCCTGGGGGCCGAGATCGGCGCAACCGCCGGCGACCTCGCGCTCTCGTCCGGGATCTGGTTCCTGGTGTTCGCGGTGATGCAGATGCCCGTCGGCGGCGCCCTCGACCGGATCGGGCCGCGGCTGACGGCCTCCGTCCTTCTTGCCTTCGGTGGCGGCGGCGGAGCGCTGGTCTTTGCGCTCGCCCAGGGACCGGGCGCGGTGCACCTGGCGATGGCGCTGATCGGGGTCGGCTGCTCGCCGGTTCTGATGGCGTCCTACTACATCTTTGCGCGGGTCTATTCGCCCGCGGTCTTCGGCACCCTCGCCGGCGCGATCATCGGCGCGGGTTCGCTTGGCAATATCGCCGGCGCGGCGCCGCTCGCGTGGCTGGTGGAGCTTGCAGGCTGGCGCGAAACGCTCTTCGGCCTCGCCGCCGTGACAATCCTCGTGGCCCTTGCGCTCTGGATCTTCGTCCGCGATCCGGAGCGGGTGGTGGCGCCGGAAACCGGACACGGGTCGATCCTCGACCTTCTGAGGATTCCGGGCCTCTGGGCGATCCTGCTCCTGATGGCCGTGGCCTATGCCCCGGCCGCCGCGATCCGCGGGCTCTGGGCCGGGCCATACCTTGCCTCGGTCTTCGGATCGGACGCGCTTGCCATCGGGCGGGCGACGCTCGTGATGGCGCTTGCGATGGTCGCGGGAAACTTCGCCTACGGGCCCCTCGACCGGATCTTCCGAACGCGGAAATGGGTTGTCTTCTGGGGCAATGCGCTTGGCGCGGCCTGCCTCGGCGTCCTGGCATTCTGGCCGGCTTCGGGCTTCTGGAGCGCGACGGCGCTTCTCGCCGCACTCGGGCTCTTCGGCTCGTCCTATCCGGCGATCATGGCGCATGGACGGTCGTTCTTCCCGCCCCATCTCGTCGGACGCGGGGTGACCTTTCTCAACATGTTCGGCATCGGCGGCGCCGGCATCCTGCAATTCGCGTCGGGGCGGTTCCACCGCGCGATGGCCGAAGGGGCCACGACGGCAGAGGCGCCGTTTGCCGCGCTCTTCGCCTTCTTTCTCGTCCCGCTTCTGATCGGCCTCGTCCTCTATCTCTTCAGCCGCGATAGCGTGAGTTGAAACACGCGTGGACTTTGCCTTCGGATGCGCGGCATCCTGCCCCCGGCGGCGAAAGGAGACCCGATGGCCGAAACTTCCGTAGCGATCCTGCCCGCCCGAGGCGGATCAAAGCGCATCCCGCGCAAGAACATCCGGGATTTCGCCGGGCGACCGGCCATGGCCTGGGCAATCGCCGCGGCGCGTGCCAGCGGCTGTTTCGCGCGGATCGTGGTAACGACCGACGACGCGGAGATTGCAGGTGCCGCGCGGGCCTTGGGCGCCGAAGTGCCTTTCCTGCGGGATCCGGCGCTTGCCGATGATCATACGGGCACGACCGAAGTGATCCGCGACGCGGCCGAACGGTTGCGGCTTGCCCCCGACACGGCGGTTTGCTGCCTTTACCCCACGGCCTTTTTCGTCACCGCCGAAGATCTAAGGGCGGGTCGCGAAAAGCTCGATGCGGGGGCGAAATGGGTGCTGTCGGTCGGCGAATACCGCACGCCCATCGAGCGTGCCTACCGGCGCGACGGCGACCGTCTCGTCGCGCGCGATCCGGCCAAGATGCCGATGCGGTCCCAGGACCTTGAGCCCGCCTTCTTCGATGCCGGGCAGTTCTACTGGGCGCGGGCGGCGACCTGGTCCGATCCCGCCGCGCGGGTCTGGAACGGCGCGGCGGGAATTCTCTTGCCGGCCGAGCGCTGCATCGACATCGACACCGAGAACGACTGGCGCCTGGCGGAGAGGATGTTCACGCTTCTGGGACTTGGCGGCGATGCGGATCACGATCAGGGCTGACGGCAACCCGACGATCGGCGGCGGTCACGTCATGCGCTGCCTCACCATGGCCCGGGCCGCGCGGGGCCGGGGGCACGAGGTGGCATTCGTCACGGCGGTCGGGGCCGGCTCCTTTGCCGGGCGCATCTCGGCGGAGGGGTTCACCGTCGCCGGAATCGAGCCGAGGGCGCACGACCCCTCCGCCGATCCGGAGGCGCCGGCCCATGCCGGCTGGCTCGTGACCCCGTGGGAGGAGGATGCCGCCGTCACGGCCGCCGCCGTGGCCGGTCAAGGCGCGGACTGGCTCGTCGTCGATCACTATGGCCTCGACGCGCGGTGGACCGGCAGGGTTCGCGCGGCGATGCCGGAACTGAGGGTTCTGGCGATCGATGACCTCGATGATCGGGCGCTCGGCGCGGATCTTGTTCTGGACCAGACCCGCATGGGCGGCGGGTCGCGGCGGCATTCCGGTCTGGCGAACCTCACTGGCCCGGACTATGCGCTTCTCAGGCCCGAATTCGCCGCAGCGCGGCCCGCCGCGCTCAGCCGGCGCGGCCAGCCGGTGCGGCGGGTTCTGATCGCGCCGGGGCTTGCCGACGCGGCGGGGCTCGCGCCGCTTGCGCTCGATGCGCTGAAAGGGCGGCCGGAACTGTCTGTCGATGTCGTGATGGGCGCCGAAAGCCAGAGTTGCGGCGCCGTGGCGACCCGGATCGCGGGGCGCGAGGGCGCGGCGCTGCATCTCGACGCGACCGATATGGCCGGGCTGATGACGCGGGCCGACCTTTGTATCGGCGCGGGCGGAATGACCGGTTGGGAACGCTGCTGCCTGGGGTTGCCGACGGTGGCGGTCGCCGTCGCGGACAACCAGCGCCCCGGGCTTCGCGGCCTGTCGGAGGCTGGGGCCGTTGTCGCGATGGGACTGGAGGATGCCCGAATGCCCGGCGCGCTGACGCGCGCGATCGGCCATGCCATCGAGACCGCGCAGAACCTGTCGGTGGCCGCCGCGAGGCTGTGCGACGGTCAGGGCGCGGCGCGCGTTCTCGACGCGCTGGAGGGCCGCTTCCGTCCCGTGACCGAGGCGGATGCGCGTCTTCTCTTCGACTGGCGGAACCGGCCCGAGATCCGCGCCGTCAGCCTCAACCGCGACGAGCTGGATTGGGCGAAGCACGTGGAATGGGTGCGGGCCATGACCCGCCGGACGGACGGGGAGTGGCTGATCTATGCCGAAGGTGGCCGCGATCTTGGCCATGCGAGCGCCCGCGACACCGGTGACGGCACTTGGCAGTGGAGCTTTTACATCGGCGAAGCGGATGCGCCAAAAGGGGCGGGCGGGCGCATGACGGCCGCGTTCCTTCGCAGGCTGTTCGCGCAGCCATCCGTGCGCGCGATCCGTGCCGAGGTCGTTCCTGGCAACGCGGCGTCCGAGGCGCTTCACCGGCGGCTGGGGTTCCGTTGCGTGAGCGAACCGGATGCGGGCGTGCTTGTCTTCGTGGCAGACAGATGCGATGTGCGGGGGCGGATGGGCCTGCCAGAGGAAGGACACTAGCCATGACGGAGACGTTCGCCATCGCGGGCCGCCCGATCGGGTCGGAGCATTCCCCCTATGTGATCGCGGAACTGTCAGGCAACCACAACGGCGATCTGAACCGGGCACTGGCGCTTGTCGACGCGGCCGCGGCGACCGGGGCGGATGCGGTGAAGCTGCAGACCTACACCGCCGACACGATCACGCTGGATGTCGACCGGCCCGAATTCCGGATCTTGGGCGGGCTTTGGGACGGGCGGAGCCTGCACGAGCTTTATCAGGAAGCCTCCACGCCGTGGGACTGGCACGGGGCGCTTTTCGCCCGGGCGCGGGATCACGGCCTGCACTGCTTTTCCTCGCCCTTCGATCCGACGGCCGTCGATTTCCTCGCCAAGCTCGACGCACCCGCCTACAAGATCGCGTCCTTCGAACTTGTCGACACGCCGCTGATCCGCAAGGCGGCGGCCGAGTGCAAGCCTCTCATCATGTCCACCGGCATCGCGGATTATGGCGAGATCGAAGAGGCGTGCCGGGCGGCACGTGAAGGCGGCGCCGATGGATTCGCGCTACTGCACTGCATCTCGGCCTATCCGGCGAAGCCCGAGGAGATGCGCCTCGGCACCATCGGGACGCTGCGCGCGGCCTTCGGTGTTCCTGTCGGCCTGTCGGATCATACGCTGGGCTCCGCCGTGGCCGTGGCGGCGATCGCCAGGGGCGCGTGCATCATCGAAAAGCACCTGACGCTCGCCCGCGCCGATGGCGGGCCGGACGCGGAGTTCTCGTTGGAGCCGGACGAGTTCCGCCACCTGGTGGAGGATTGCCGGATGGCGCATGCGGCGCTTGGGCCTGCGCGCCATGATCGGGCCGGCGTCGGCGGCGCGAACGCACAGTTCCGCCGCTCGCTTTACGTGACTGCCGACGTCGCGGCGGGCGAGGTCCTGACCGAGGCCAATGTGCGGTCCGTCCGGCCCGGCCTTGGCCTGGCGCCGAAGCATTTGCCGGCGATCCTCGGCCGCCGCGCCGCGCGCGCGCTCACGCGCGGCGAGCCGCTCAACTGGGGCATGATCGCTCAGGACTGAGCGGCGCGGGCCAACATGCGGTGTTCGATGGCCTCGGCCGCGCGGTCGAGATTGCCGTCAAGATCGCCGAAACGGGCGCGGACTTCGTCATAGACGGGGTCGGGCCGACCGATCCCGTCGATAAAGGCTTCGAGGCCCGGAAGGTCGCCGATCTGCGGCAGTTCCGCGAAAAGCGGCAGGTTCTCGGCGAAGACGGCCGCCGGTTTGCCGGAATAGATGCAATCGAGGACCGTGGTCGAGGTCGGCGAGACCATCGCATGGGCAAGATCGATCGCGTCGTGGATCGTCGCCTTTGCGAGCGGCCCGGAATAGTAGTGCGAGAACATCACGTTCGGGTGCTTGCGCGCCAGATCCCGGTCATGGCTCCGGTGGTTCTTGCGAACCTTGCCGCGATGTGACCGGATGATGATGCCAAGATCGGGATGCCGCGTCAGGGCCTTGTCCATCAGGTCGTAGAAATGGCCGATATGGTCCTTGGTGTAGCGCCCTTCGCCCCAGCGGAACGACTGGCAGACGAGAAGCCGTTTCGGGTAGCGCGCGACCCAGTCGCTGACCTCCTGACCCCAGCGCGCGCCCGGCAGGATGTTCTTCTTCGAAAACCCGACGACCTCCACCCGCCCGGCCGTTTCGGGGGTGAAAAGCGCTCGGTTGTCGCCCAACGGCTCCCAGAACAAAAGCTGCTGGGAATAGTACTCCATCGGCTCGTCGATCTTGCGGGCATTCACGCCCACCTGGTAGGCGCCATGCTGGAGGAAGACCGACTGCTGGCCGATCCTGCGCATGTAGGTCCCGCGCTGCTTGCGCGTGGTCGTGTCCCAGAGCGGGTCGGCGATGGTCAGGACGGCGTCGGCGTCGCGAATGTCGCGCTGGAACAGCAGCTTCATCCGCAGTTTCGAGGCGGGCTCTGGCGCGAACCCTTCCTTTTCGAAGACGCCGGAAAGCCGGCGCTCCTTGCGCAAGAGCTTGGAATAGACGAGTGCCCTGACCTCGACCTTTCCGCGCAGGTGCAGCCGTGCGAGCACGGGGTACGTGCTTTCGAAATCCGGCATCCCGTTCAGATAGGCGAGAAGACGGGGCTTAGCGGCCATCGAGCGCCTCGGAGAGCGCGGCTACGACCCTGTCCTGATCGGCCTCGGTCAGCCCCGGATAGAGCGGCAGGCTGATCGCGCGCCGATAGTAGCCTTCCGCCACCGGGAAATCGCCCCACCTGAATCCGCGCTTCCGCCAGAAGGGCTGGGTGTGGACCGGGATGTAATGGACGTTGACGCCGATGCCCGCCGCCCGCAGGTCCGCGAAGACGCGGGCGCGGTCTTCGACCTGGATGGGGTAGAGGTGCAGCGCGGAATGGCTGTCTGGGCTTTGCCGCGGGCGGGTCACGGCAAGGTTGCCGAGAAGCCGGTCGTAGCGCTGGGCGACTTCATGCCGCCTGGCCACGAATTCCTGAAGCCGCGTCATCTGCGACACGCCAAGCGCGGCCTGAAGCTCCGTCATGCGGTAGTTGTAGCCGAGCGCGACCTGTTCGTAATACCAGCCGCCTTCCGACACGCCTTCCATCAGCGAAGGTTCACGCGTCACCCCGTGGGAGCGGTGAAGCTCCATCCGCTGGGCGAGCACCGGATCGTTGGTCGTGGCGCAACCTCCCTCCGCCGTGGTCACGATCTTGACCGGGTGGAAGGAGAAGACGCAGATGTCCGAATGCGCGCAGTCGCCGACGGGCCGGTCGCGGTAGCTAGCGCCGATGGCGTGCGAGGCGTCCTCGATCACGCGGAACCTGTAGCGGTGGGCCAAGGCGCCGATCGCCGCCATGTCGGCGCTCTGGCCGGCGAAATGGACGGGAATGACAATCTTCGGCAATCTGCCGGACGCTTCCGCCTGTTCCAGCTTTGCGGCGAGCGCGTCGGGGCACATGACATAGGTTTCGGGGTCGATATCGACGAAATCGACCTCGGCGCCGCAGTAAAGGCCGACATTGGCGGAAGCGACGAAGGTGTTCGGCACCGTCCAGAGCCGGTCGCCCGGCCCGAGATCAAGCGCCATGCAGGCAATATGCAGCGCCGACGTCGCGGAGTTGACGGCGACCGCATGGGCCGCGCCCGTCGCATCGCGCAGCGACGCCTCGAAGCGCGGCACGGCGGGGCCTTGCGTGAGGAAGTCCGACTTGAGGACATCGGTGACGGCAGCGATGTCGTCGTCCGAGATATCCTGCCGGCCGTAGGGGATCATCAGAACGTCCCGATCTTGTCGGCGTTCCTGGTCATCCACGCCTGCAATTCCTCGACGGTCATCCATTCGGAATTGTTGTCGGAGGCGTACTGGAAGTTCTCCGGCACCTTGCGGCCGTCCTTGATCCGCACCGGATCGCGCGACCAGTTGTGGATCGCCGGGATGATCTTGAAATGGTCGTCGTATTCGAAGGTGTGGTCAGCATCCTCCGGCCCGATCATCTGCTCGTGCATCTTCTCGCCGGGCCGGATGCCGACGATGTCATGCTCGGCTTCGGGGGCGACCGCGCGGGCGATATCGGGAAGCTTCATCGAGGGGATCTTGCGCACGTAGATTTCGCCCCCGACCATGTCCTCCATCGCGTGCCAGACCAGTTCCACGCCCTGTTCGAGGGTGATCATGAAGCGCGTCATGCGCGGGTCGGTGATCGGCAGCTTGCCGGTGGCCTTCAGCGACTGGAAAAGCGGGATGACCGACCCGCGCGAGCCCATAACGTTGCCATACCGCACCACGGAAAAGCGGCACTTGTCGGCCCCCGAATAGGAGTTGCCGGCGACGAAGAGCTTGTCGGACGCAAGCTTGGACGCGCCGTAGAGATTGATCGGGCTCGATGCCTTGTCGGTCGATAGCGCAACGCAGCGCTTAACGCCCTTGTCGATGCAGGCGTCGATGACGTTCATCGCGCCATTGACGTTGGTCTTGATACATTCGAAGGGGTTATATTCTGCGGTCGGGACGATCTTGGTCGCGGCGGCGTGAACGACGTAATCGACCCCGTCCATCGCCCTGTACAGCCGCTCGCGGTCGCGCACGTCGCCGATGAAGAAACGCACTTCAGGCAGGTGACCGTAGAGCTTCGCCATCTCCCACTGTTTCATCTCGTCGCGGGAATAGATGATGATCCGTGAGGGCTTATAGCGCGCCAACGTCATCGGCACGAATTGCGACCCGAAAGAGCCCGTGCCGCCGGTCAGAAGAATTTTGGAACCCGTCAGCATGCGCTCGCCCCCTGGAAATTCGCCGGCGCGGCAGGGACTGGAAGGCCCCCGCGCGGCGCGACGATGTTCCTAGCCCGACGCATCCGCTTTGTCCACCGCGGCCACGCGGCCTCAGGCGCGGCGCGACAGCACGATGACTTCGGAGCGGTAGGAGCCGTCCTCCGACATCTCGCCATGAACGAAGGCGTCGCGGGCCGTCACGTCGAAATCGTCGAAGCGGGAGACGATGAAATCGGTCGTCACTTTCTCCATCACGCCGACCTCGCCTTCCTTGCTGGCGGTCTTCTTGCCGTGGGCGCTGTTGCGGATCAGGGCATGACGGCCGGTGAGCGGCTGAACCTTCGCGACGTAGTTGGCGACGACGTCGGGTTCCATTTCCTGGAAGGACATGAAATTGGCAAACAAGTCGAACTGTCCGGAGAGGCGTGGCAGTTGCCAGGGGCAGAGGACGACGGCACGGTAGCGGCCCTTGAGGGCGTCGAGGTCGATCCGGTCCAGCTTCCGGCTCTCGGGATAGGCAAGAACCCGGTCTGCGCCGAACACCTTGGACAGATACCAGGTCGACACCGCGGCGACAGGGGGAATGTCGACATTGACGTAGATCGCGCCTTCTTCGGCCTTGAGAAGGATCTCGCCCAGAGTGCCATAGCCGCCGCCGATCTCAAGGCAGCTTTGCGGCCGGAAGTCAGGTGCCGCGCGCTTCAGAAGGTTCAGCGCCCGCAGGTAATTCAGCATCGAGCGGCTGTAGCTTTTCCCGTCGAATGCGAAGCGTTCGCCCCCGCCGATGTCGCTTTCGCTTGCGCGGTCAACGTCGAACGCTCCTTCGACGGATGTTGCCCGGAAGAGCCGGTAATCGGCTCGCGCCCGGTCCGAATGCGTCAGCCTGGTGCGCCAGCGGCTCGCCTTGCGGGCGGGGAGCCTGGAGAGAACGGGGTCGAGTACATTCGACCACCGCGCATAGGTGTTGGACGAATACACAGGAACGTAGAAGAACCGCGCCGAGGGATGCGTGCGGAAGGTCTCAATCCCCAGCTTTTCGATGTCGGAAATGATGCCCGCCAGGCCGCTGTTCCAGAAATTCGTCGGACGGTAGAGGCCGGGCGCCCTTTCCATGTCCGTCAGCATCGGTTGGAGAATATCCTCGATCCGGTCCAAAGCCGCCCCCTCTGCTGATCCTCAGGTTCGGGTGTATTCAGGCCGGACCCCTCCCTGTCAACCGCCGTGCGGGGGGTGCAACGTGCTTTGCGGGGTGTTAACGAGGGCGGGGCCATGCGAGAGGGCGGCGGATCGTGTCGGACGGACAGCTTTCGAAACTCGGGTTCCTGCTCGCGCGGGCCCTCCGCCGGGAGGATCGTCTTGCAGGACTGTCCGTGGGGCGGGGGGGCCTCCTCGACGAGCTGCGGGGCAAGCGGGTCGCGCTTGTCGGCAACGCCCGTTCGCTAGCCGCCCGCGCCGAAGGGGTCGAGATCGACGCGGCCGACCTCGTCATCCGCATCAACCGCGCCCCGATGCCGGATGCCGTGTCCCACGGGAGCCGTACCGACTGGCTGGCGCTCGCGACCTCGATCGGTGCGGACGACCTTGCGCGCCTTCATCCCTCACGGCTCCTGTGGATGAGCCACAAGCGCAAACGTCTGCCGTGGCCGGTGGCGGCGACGTCCGGTTTCTATCTGCACCCGCTCGCCGATTGGGCCCGCTTGCGCGACCGGTTGGGCGCACCGCCGACGACCGGCCTGATGATGATCGACCTCCTCGCATCCAGCGACGCGGCGACGATCCGGCTTCACGGGTTCGATTTTTTCGCCTCGCTTTCGCTCACCGGCTCGCGCCGCGCCGATCAGGTGCCGCATGACTTCGCGGCCGAACGCCGTTTCGTCGCGGACCTGATGTCAAGCGACCCGCGCGTGACCCAGGCAGGGACGTGACCGGCAAGTTTCAGCTTCTAAATTTCTGCGGCGCAGCATTCGTGGGGCTTTTCCTGTGCCGCGCAATCGGATAAGGGGCCCCGTCCTTATCTGAAGGAGACCCCGGAATGGGCTACAGAGTCGTTGTTGCCGGCGCCACGGGGAATGTGGGCCGCGAAATGCTGAATATCCTCGCCGAGCGGGAATTCCCCGTCGACGAGATCGCCGCGCTTGCCAGCCGCAAGTCGCTTGGCACCGAAGTTTCGTTCGGCGACAAGACTCTCAAGACCAAGGACCTCGACACCTTCGACTTCACCGGCTGGGACATCGCGCTATTCGCCGTGGGGTCCGAGGCGACGAAGAGCTACGCGCCGAAGGCGGCGAAGGCGGGCTGCGTCGTGATCGACAACTCCTCGCTCTACCGCTACGACCCCGAGATCCCGCTGGTCGTGCCGGAGGTGAATGCCGAGGCGGTCGACGGCTATGCCAAGAAGAACATCATCGCGAACCCCAACTGCTCGACCGCGCAGATGGTCGTGGCGCTGAAGCCGCTGCATGACCGCGCGAAGATCAAGCGTGTCGTCGTCTCGACCTACCAGTCCGTCTCGGGCGCGGGCAAGGAAGGCATCGACGAGCTTTGGGACCAGACCAAGGGCATGTACGTGCCGGGCCAGGAAGTGGCGCCGTCGAAGTTCACCAAGCAGATCGCCTTCAACGTCATTCCCCATATCGACGTCTTCATGGAAGACGGCCAGACCAAGGAAGAGTGGAAGATGGTCGCCGAGACCAAGAAGATCCTCGACAAGTCGATCAAGGTCACGGCGACCTGCGTCCGCGTCCCGGTCTTCGTCGGCCATTCGGAGGCCGTGAACATCGAGTTCGAGGAGTTCCTCGACGAAGACGAGGCCCGCGACATCCTGCGCGAGGCGCCCGGCGTCATGGTCGTCGACAAGCGTGAGAACGGCGGCTATGTCACGCCGGTCGAATGCGTCGGCGACTACGCCACCTTCGTCAGCCGCATCCGTCAGGACGGCACGGTGGAAAACGGCCTGAACCTCTGGTGCGTGTCCGACAACCTGCGCAAGGGCGCCGCCCTGAATGCCGTGCAGATCGCCGAAGTCCTCGGCAATCGCTGCCTGAAGAAGGGGTGAGCGGGATCAGAAAACGGTCTGGTGGACCTTTTTCCCCGCGAACGCCCGGAGCGCACGCGAAGGGCTGGAACGGGCGCGCCCGGACGGGACAGATATGGAAAGGCTCTGGTGGAGCCTTTCCAGGCTGAACCTCCAAAGGGAATTTGCAGCACCGGAAAAGACGTGCCCGGCGGTGTCGTGTTGCACCGCAGGGGGGCGCTCCCTTTTGTTTGACATTGTCCAGGTCAGCAAGCAGCGTGCCGGCATGAATTCGGAAAGCTTGACCCTTCTCCTAAGTTGGATCGACTTCGGGCTGTCGGCCCTTCTTTCGAAGTCGGGTCTCTGGACAGTCTTGCCAACGGTCGCGGTGCTGGCCTTTGCGAAGTGGTTCTCAGGCTCGCGCTAGGCCGCAATCGAACGCGTCGGGGGCGTTGCAAATTGGGCGACGATGTTGATCAAGCGGGCGGGAAGATGATCCGCCCGGCTGTCCTGGCCCGTCAACTCTGCCCCGCTGCGGCGAGCGCGGCCTGAAGGTCGGCAAGTTCCTCGCAGGTTCCGCAGAGCGCGGCCAACCGGTCGCGGTTCGTCTTTGCCTTCACGAAATCGCCGGTCTCGATGAAAAGCTCGCCCTGGTATTCCAGCGCGCCGAGATGCTTCGGGTTGGCCTTCAGCGCGGCTTCGTAGTACCGCGCCGCCTCTTCGTACCGTTTCATCTTGCGGTTGGAATAGCCCATCAGGTTCAGCGCGTCGGCGTTCCTCGGTTCGGCCTTCACCACCGTTGCGAGAATTTTCAGCGCCGCCGGGTAGCGGCCCGCATCGGCGGCCGCCTTCGCCTCGCTGTAACCCGGTTGACTTGCCGGGGTGGTGCTGTCGCTGTTGACCGCGCCGCCGGGACCGGCGGAGAGGGCGAGGCAGACCGCGACACTGGCGGCGGCGAACGGAATCTTGCGGAATGTCGGTTTCATCGGGGGCCTCCTTCATCCGATGGTGCGACAGTACCACGATCCCTCTTCCCGGGCGCTCACGTTACGGAGATCGTGACCCGGTCAGGCAGCCCGTCCGGGGCGGACCGGCGCCGCGCGGTCTTTCGCCGATGTCGCCGAAGAACCGTGACGGAGGTCGCCGGGAAAGGGCGCCCGGAATTTCAGGACGAGCCCGGCGTGGCTGAGCCCGAGCTGTTCGATGCGCATGAGCGGTCGGTCGAGCGGCCAGGAGTGAATTGCCAGCCCACCTTCCGGGGCCCGCCGGAACACATAACCCGATGCCCGGAGTCGGCGCTGCAGGTCGAACCAGTCAGAGGCCAGATGGACGGCATGGCGGATCACCTCATCTTCCGCCCGCAAACGCGCCGGCGTCTGGTCGAGCGCGCTGCGAAGGGTCGCCCTGACATAATCCGACGGGTCGCATCCGGCGTTTCGTGCGGCCTGTCCGAGGGCGATCAGAAGCGCCTCCGGCAGGTCGATCATGACGGCATGGGTTCTGTCCATGCCGTCAGGGTCGGGCGAATCAGGTTAACGCGCGGTTCAGATCGGCTGGAAGCGCTTCGCCGCCGGGTCGAAGAATTCCAGCCCGCCCTCGCCGATATCGTTCCAGAGGCCGTGCAGCGTCATCTGGTCCGCCTCGACGGCGCTGCGGACGAAAGGGAAGGTCATCAGGTTCTCGAGGCTGACGAGAACCGCCTCCTTCTCCAGTGCCCTGAGTTGATCCGCTGCGGCGAGATCCTTCACCCGATCGTAGCCCGGGCGCAGGATGTCCATCCAGCGGCCGATGAAGCTCGTCTTCTCCTCAAGCTCCGGCGCGTGCCCCGAACACATGTCGTGGCAGCCCTTGACGCCGCCGCAAAGCGAGTGCCCGACAATGATCAGGTGCGCGATCTTCAGCGCCGTGACTGCGTATTCCACCGCCGCCGACGTGCCGTGGTATTCGCCGTCCGGGTTATAGGGAGGGACAAGGTTGGCGATGTTGCGGTGAATGAAGAACTCGCCCTGATCGGCGCCGAAGATCGATGTCACGTGAACCCGGCTGTCGCAGCACGAAATCACCATCGCACGCGGGCGCTGGCCGTCCTCGGCCAGCCGGCGGTACCAGGCGCGATTCTCGGTCCAGGTCGTGGCCCTCCAGCCGTGATAGCGTTGTACCAGATAGGTCGGCAGCGGTTTCGCGTGTTGCATAGATCCTCGCCTCTCGGGAAATCCCCATCCGCTCATAGTCGGCATACGTGTCGAATTCGATAGGTTTTTCGCACCGGCATCAAGGAATTCTTGAGGCCGGAGCAACATTCTCGCCGCGTGCGTGGGGCACGAAGTTGGAGGGTGAAGGGTGGCGAAACTTGCGGTTTTGCACCACGACGAAGGAGTCCGGCTCGATCCGGACCGTCTCGTGGCGCTGTATGCGGAACTGGGCGAGAGCGCGGCGGAGCAGGTTGTCTGCCGGGCTATGGAGGAACTGGCGTCACGGCTGACCGAGATGCAGCGGTTTGCCGACGAAGGCCGGACGCCGGCGCTCGTCCGCAGCGCGCGGTTGTTGATCAAGGTGGCCGAGCAGATCGGGATGCTGAGCTTCGCGCATGTCGCGGGCGATGTGCTGGTGGCCGCCGATGCGGGTGACGCGGCCGGGCAGGCCGCGACGCTCGCCCGGCTCGTGCGGATTGGCGACCGATCGCTGAATGCTGTCTGGGACTTGCGCGACATGACGGTTTGACGGGCCTTGCGGGCGGCGCACTTGTGGCTAGTCTGGCGGCGACGTCGTAGCGAGGGTCTTCATGCCGTTTTCATTTGCCAATCCCGACGAGGCGACAAGGCCCCTGCATCTGGTCGACGCTGCGGGGGCGGAGGCCTTCCTTGCCGGCCGGACGGAGGCTGAAAGGGCCTGGCTGACGGCATCGGGGTTTGCCGGAAAGCTCGGGCAGTTGCATCTGCTGCCCGGCGCGGACGGCGCGCCAGCGGGCGCGGTCCTCGGCCTCGGCGCCACCTCGGGCCGCCGGCGCGGGCGCTTCCATGTCGCGCGCGCGGTTGCCGATCTGCCGGAGGGAGGCTGGCATCTGGACGGTGCGCTGTCGCCGGCCGAGGCGGAGGAAGCCGCGCTCGGCTGGCTTCTCGCGACCTACCGCTTCACCCGTTACAAATCCACCGAGACGCCGAAGGCGCGGCTTCGGGTCCCCGACGGCGTGGACGCCGCGCGCGTCCTGGCGATTGCGCAAGGCGAAGCGCTGACCCGCGACCTCATCAACACGCCTGCCGCAGATATGGGCCCGGCGGAGCTTGAAGACGCCTTCGTGGCGCTGGCCGGGCAGTTTGGCGCGACCACTCGGGTGATCCGGGGTGACGAGCTGCCGGCCGAAGGGTTTCCGATGATTCATGCCGTCGGCCGGGCATCGGCGCGGCCGCCCCGGCTGCTTGACCTGCGCTGGGGGGCGGAGGGCCCGGCGCTGACCCTCGTCGGCAAGGGGGTCTGTTTCGATACCGGCGGGCTCGATCTCAAGGCGGCGGCCGGGATGGGTCTGATGAAGAAGGACATGGGCGGGGCCGCGACGGTCATGGGGCTCGCCCGGATGATCATGGCCCTGGGCCTGCGGCTTCGGCTCCGGGTTCTGGTGCCGGCGGTCGAGAACGCGGTGTCCGGCAACGCGATGCGTCCGCAGGATATCTTGACGAGCCGCAAGGGCCTGACGGTCGAGATCAACAACACCGATGCCGAGGGGCGGCTGGTCCTCGCCGACGCGCTGACGCTGGCGGACGAGGAAAAGCCGGACCTTCTCGTCTCGATGGCGACGCTCACCGGCGCGGCGCGGGTGGCGGTCGGGCCCGACCTCGCCCCCTTCTATTCCGACGACGACGGCGTCGCCGGCGCGATCGCGGCGGGCGGGGCCGCTGTCGCCGATCCCGTCTGGCGGATGCCGTTCTGGGACCCCTACGAGACGCTGATCGAGCCCGGCATCGCGGATCTCGACAACGCGCCCTCTGGCGGCATGGCGGGGTCGATCACGGCTGCGCTCTTCCTTCGCCGCTTCGTCACCGAAACCCCAAGATACGCGCATTTCGACATCTACGGGTGGCAGCCCAAGGCCGAACCCGCACGACCGAAGGGCGGTGTCGGGCAGGGCGCCCGAGCAATTCTCGCGGCCTTGCCCGGATTGCTCGGGCTATGAGCGACCGGCGCCTGACGCCCGCGAACGGGCGGGTCGCGCATGTCTCGCTGAAAGGCGAGGTGGCGGCGGACCGCTACGTCACCGGCGATTGGGCGCGGATCGTCCGGCCGCTCGCCGATCTGCTAGCGGAACCGGGCGGACGCCGCGACCGGCAGGTCTTGATGGGAGAGCGGCTGCTGGTCCTCGACCGGCATGAGGGGTTTGCCTTCGTGAAGACGGAAAAGGACGGTTACTGCGGCTATCTGCCGGAAGAGGCCGTTGGCGCCGACCTAACGCCCTCGCATTGGGTCGCCGCGCCCGCGACGCATCTTTACCGCGCGCCCGATCTCAAGACGCCGGAAGTCGCGTCGCTGACGATGGGCGCGCGGCTTACTGTCGTGGCCGAGCATCCGCGGTTCATGGAGACCGCCGACGGTCTCTTTGTCCCGCGCCCGCATGTTGCCCGGATCGGTGACTGGGCCAAGGACCCGGCCGGGGTGGCGGAGCGGTTTTTCGGAACGCCCTATCTCTGGGGCGGGAATTCCCGCTCGGGGATCGACTGTTCGGGCCTGGTTCAAGCCGCGCTTACCGCCTGCGGCATTCCGTGCCCCGGCGACAGCGATATGCAGGAGCGTGCTCTCGGGGCGGTTCTGCCGAAAGATGCGCCCTACCGGCGCGGCGATCTCTTCTTCTGGAAAGGCCATGTCGCGATGGCGGTCGCGCCGGACCGGCTGATCCATGCGAACGGTTTCCACATGGCGGTGGGCTATGAGGGCATCGCCGAGGCGATTGCGCGGATCGAGGGGCAGGGGGAAGGTCCGGTGACGTCGGTCCGCCGGCTCTGACCGCGTCGCTCAGTCCACGGGCCGGATGAGCTTGCGTTCCAGGATCCGCAGCACGGCCGGCAGGTCATGGCCGCGCTTCAGCACCTGCCCGTCCATCCCGATCACGGCGTACATGCCCTGCCGCTGCCGCAGCCGGGGATGTTTCTCGATCCGGTAGAGCGGGTGTTCTGTCGCGCGCCGGAAGACCGAGAACACCGCCATGTCGCGTAGGAAGGACATCGCGTAGTCGCGCCATTCGCCGGCCGCCACCATCCGCCCGTAGAGCCCGAGAATCGCGCCAAGCTCGGCACGGTCGAAGGCGACCTGCTCGGGCGGGGCGATGGCGGAGCGGAACGGGGTCGGTGGCTGGACCGTCATGGGGGAAATGTTACCTCCGTTTCGGCGCAAATCAAGGCCGCCCGTTTTTGGCCGCAAAATCACCTTGCCGCAGGCGCGCGGCTTCCGCATCTCCGCCCCGATCGTCGACGACATCTCGGGCATAGCGACAACGCTAGGTTCCGGCGGTGCGGTCAACAGCCCCCACCCAGCCCGCACCGCCGGAACTGTGTCGTTCACCTGCCCCGCCCCGGCGGGGTTTTTCTTTCTGGCAGGTTGCTAAACTGAGGCGGTTTGCCGTGGCCGGTCCGAGGCGCGAAATGTTGCGCCCCGCCACCCAGCGCGGACGATCCCATACGGCGTCGTCACGCAAAGTTCCGGGCCGGCCATGCGGCGATGCTCAGCAGAACGTGCCCTGGCAGAACCAGCCGCCCGACATCGTGCCGCCATGCGCGTAGTAGAGCCAGAACCGCTCGCCCGTTACCGCCTCAACCCGCCAGTAATCGCGGGTGCCGGAGCGCCATTCGGGTTCGTCCAGCCACCATTCCGGGGCGATCCGTTCCGGCCCGGTGGCCGAGGCGGTGACGAGATCGCGCCGGCGCCAGCGGAAGCGGGCGGGCACCATCGGGTCCTCGGGGGCGTGCACGGGTTCGGGGCGGAAGATCACCAGGGGGCGCGGCCGTGGCGGCGGCGGCCAGTCGCCCGCCGGCTCCGACCAGGCGGCGGGCATCACGCGGGCGGTCTTTTCGGGGATATGGCTGTCGCCGGGATGCAGCCGGGTGATCGCCTCGAGCCCGATCCGCGCCCCGAGCTTCGAGATCAGGGTGTCGAGAGCGGTTCCCGTCCCGTAACGCTCCGAAGGCCCGGCCGTATCGAGCGGCCCGCGATGCTGGCGGGCATGGACGGGTTCGGTCACATGCGCCTCGATCCGGATCATGTCGATGCCGAAGCCGGGGTCGATCTCAGTCATCTTCAGCATGATCAGCGGCCGGATCTGGTTCGCCTCGGCGGAGGGGCGGGCGAGGCCAAGCTCAACCTCCTGCATCGACTGGTCGGCGCGAAACAGCTGGAGCCGTATCCGACGCGCGCCCCGGCCTTTGGCCCGCAAACGATCCGACAAGGCGGGCAGCAGCCGGTCGATGCCGGCCATGATATCCTCGGCCAGCCCGATCGGGTCGGGCAGCGTCAGCCGTACCGCGAAATGCAGGGGCGGACGCGCGGGCGAGACCGGCTCCGTCTCCAGCCCCAGCGCCTGGTCGAGGCGGCGCACGAGGCCAGGCCCGAAGCGCCGCGACAGGGCGGCGCGCGGCATGCCCATGATGTCGCCGACATGCCTGAGCCCGAGCCGGGCGAGACCGGTGAGCGTCTCCTCCTCCAGCCGCAGGGCAGCGAGCGGCAACGGGGCGAGGGCCTGGCGCAACTGTCCCTCGGCCGCGATGCGGGCGCGGGGGGGCGGAGGAGACGCCGGCAGCGGCGCCGCCCCGCCCTTGACCCAGTGGCGCTTGGCCGCGCGCGACCGGGTGGCCCGCGCCTCCTGATCGACCGCGTCGCCGTTGCGCAGGCTCACCGGTCCGCGCCCGGCATGGCGGGCAAGGCCCCAGGCCGCGCCGACCGTATCGGCGATGCCCGCCTCGACTGTCAGGCCGAGATCGGCGCAATCCTCCGACACCGCCTTCAGGACGCCGCCCTCGCCGCCGAAAAGATGCGCCGCGCCGGACAGGTCGATCACCAGACCCTCGGGCGGCTCTTCGCCGACCCAGGGGCTGAACTTGCCGGCCCAGCGGCGGAGGGCGGTCAGGAACCGCGCCTCGGCGCGGGGATTGCAGAGGGCCGTCACCAGCGCGGGACACATCGCGCGCGCGTCGCGGAGCGGCTGGCCGCGATAAAGCCCGGCGGCCTCCGCGCCCTCGCTGAGCGAGGTCAGGACCTGGCGGTTGGCCGCGTCCCCGACAACGGCAAAGGCGTCGGGCATGAGCCCGCGCATCTCGCGCAGGTGGCGCTCCGCGCCGAGGCGGGGAAACCAGAGCGAGAGGATTCGGCGTTGGGGCATGGCAGGCGAAAAAGTTCTTCTTTTGTTCCAAAATAGACCGCCGCGTCCTCTGAGTCGAGTCCGGCCCTGAGCCGCCACGCGCGGATCTCCGATCTCCGACGCAAAGCGTGGATTTCGAGCCCGCCCCATTGATTCCCGCGCCGGCGTGATCGACTGTGCCCCGAACCTGAGAACGGACCGATCCGCCATGATCCTTCGCCCCGCCGCGCCCGCCGACGATGACCGTCTCTGGGCGATCCTGGAACCGGTCTTCCGCGAAGGGGAAACCTATTGCCTACCCCGTGACATCACGCGGGCTGACGCGCTCGACTACTGGTCCGCCGTGCCGCACCTTGTCTTCGTCGCCGAGGATGCCGGTGATATCGTTGGCAGCTATTTCCTCACCCCGAACCAGAAGGGCGGCGGGGCGCATGTCTGCAATTGCGGTTTCGTCACCGCCCCGGCGGCGCGCGGCAGGGGTGTGGCGCGCGCGATGCTTGCCCATGCGGTTGAAACCGCAAGGGCGGAAGGTTACCTCGCCATGCAGTTCAACTTCGTCGTCTCGACCAACGAACGGGCCATCGCGATCTGGCGGGACATGGGATTTGACATCGTCGGAAGGCTTCCCGATGCCTTCAGGTCGCCCAAGGACGGTTATGTCGACGCACTGGTCATGTACCGGACATTATGAGGAGTTTCCGATGATCCACGATGCGAGGAAAGCCTGATGGCCCGCGCCGAAGTGCCGCTTCTGGCCGTCCTGATCGATGCCGACAACGTGCTCGCCCGGAATGCCGAGGCGATCCTGAAAGAGGTCACCACTTACGGAGAACCCGCCTTGCGCCGGGTCTACGGCGACTGGTCCAACCCCCAGCTCAATGCCTGGAAGGAAAAGGCCCGGACGCTCGGGCTCGTTGCCCATCAGCAGTCAGCCAATACCAAGGGCAAGAACGCGAGCGATATCGGCCTCGTGATCGACGCGATGGACATCCTTCACGCCGGCAAGTTCGACGGCTTCGTTCTGGTCTCCTCCGACAGCGACTTCACCCGGCTGGCCAGCCGGATCCGCGAAGACGGTCTCGAGGTGATCGGCATCGGCGAGGCCAAGACGCCCGAGGCGCTTCGCAATGTCTGCAACCGGTTCGTCTTCATCGAGAATATCGTCGAGGAAGCGGAGCCCGCGAAAGGCGCGGTGACGAAGTCAGAGTCCAAGCGCCCGCCCGCAGAGGCCACCCCTCTGATCATCCGGGCGATGGACAAGATCGACCAGGAGGACGACTGGTATCTTCTCGGCCTGATCGGCCAGCGCATCGTCGCCGACAATCCCGATTTCGATACCCGCACCTATGGCAAGCGCAAGCTGAGCGATCTGGTGGCCGAGTTGAAGCGGTTCGAGACGAAGCGCGTCGGCAACCAGCTTTACGTGCGGCGGGTAGACTAGCGCCCGGCGCCTGAATCCGGTCGGCAAGAGGACTGCTCCGGGGCGCCATGCGTCACTCGCGGAAAAAGGAGGTCAGCCCTTCTTGACGCCGTAGCGGGCGAGGAACATCTCGACCGCGCCCTTCGCGATGCGGTCGCGATCCGCGGCGGAAAAGCTGCTCTTGATGCCGAAGCAGACGCAGGGGAAGATGTCGGCCTTGCACAGCTCTGCGAACTGGTCGGCGGCAAGATACACGTCGTCGATCTTCAGTTCGCCCCGCGCGACCGCGCCGTTGAGATAGGCGGCGATCCGTTCACGCACGAGGCCGGGGCCGGACGCGTAGAATTCGCGGCCAAGCTCGGGGAAGCGCTCGGCTTCCGCCACGCAGATGCGAAAGACCGAGCGGCCAAACTCCGAGAGCGAGAAGTCGATGATCCGCCGCGCGGCCTCTGGCAGGACGCATTCGGGCGGCGCGGAGAGCGTCACAAGAGCCTCGGCTTCGTCGGCCTGACGCCGGCATTCGCTTTTGGCCACTTCGATGAACAATATCCGTTTGTCCGGGAAATAGCTGTAGAGCGTCGCCTTGGACACGCCGGCCTCGGCGGCGATGTCGTCGACGGACGCGCCTTCGAACCCGTCGCGCATAAACACCGTCCGGGCGCCGTCCAGCACCTGGTCGAATTTGCGTCCGCGCTTGATTGTCACGATTTCGGCTGTTGCGGCCATGTCTCTCCTCGGAGCGCCGATGATAGACGCCCGCTATCCGGTCCGGCAAGCGCGTGGCGCGAAAAAGGGCGGGATTTCTCCCGCCCTGCGACGTTTCGTCAGAGCCGCGAAGCGCGTCGGTTGCCCGCAGGGGCGCGGCGGGTTGAAATCAGTTTGCCGTGGGCGTGCAGGAGTTCGGTCCGCCCGGTACGGCCACCATCGTGCAGTCGCGGCTGGTCTCGGTTCCCGGTGCGGGGAAATTGAGGCGCGGCAGGTCGAAGGACATGGCGTCGGCCGTGACCGGAATGGCGATGAGGCCGAAGGCGAGGGCGGCGAGGGTGGTTCGGATATGTGTCATGATCTGTCCGATCTGAACTGTTTGATTTGGTTTCTCATATCTAAACTGAATGGTTTACTTATTCAAGAGATAACCGAACCGATCGGTTCATATACGCCAAGGTGTCGCACTTGCCCCCCTCCGTCCGGCCGCATAGTTTGGAATCATTCCAAGTGGAGGTTCCCATGATCCCCGGTCTCGCCAATCGCCGCCGGTTCGCCGATTTGAGCGAGCAGGAAGTTCTCGCCCTGGCGATCTCTTCGGAAGAGGACGATGCCCGCATCTACCGGACCTATGCCGAGCGGCTGCGGGCCGACTATCCCGCCTCCGCCGCCGTCTTCGATGACATGGCGAAGGAGGAAGACATACACCGCCGCTGGCTGATCGAACGTCATCGGGCACGGTTCGGCGAGGTGATCCCGCTCATCCGGCGTGAACATGTCGCGGGCTTCTATGCGCGTCGGCCGGTCTGGCTCGTCGAGAATCTCGGGCTCGACCGAATTCGCGGCGAGGCCGAGGCGATGGAGCGCGATGCGGCCGCGTTCTACAAGCGCGCGGCGCAGGCGACGCAGGATGCCGAAACCCGCAAGCTCCTCGGCGATCTGGCGGCCGCCGAGGCGAAGCACGAAGCCAGGGCAGGCGAATTGTCCGACACGCATCTGGACGAGGAGGCGAAGGGCGAGGAAGACCGCGCGGCACATCGCCAGTTCATCCTGACCTGGGTGCAGCCCGGTCTGGCGGGGTTGATGGACGGCTCGGTCTCGACTCTCGCGCCGATCTTCGCGACCGCATTCGCGACGCAGGATCCCTGGACCACGTTTCTCGTCGGCCTTGCCGCATCGGTCGGCGCCGGCATCTCGATGGGCTTCACCGAGGCCGCGCATGACGACGGGGTGCTGTCGGGGCGCGGATCGCCCTTCAAGCGCGGGCTGGCCTCGGGGGTGATGACGACGCTCGGGGGGCTTGGCCATGCGCTGCCCTACCTGATCCCGGATTTCTGGACCGCGACGACAATCGCCATCGCCATCGTCTTCGTCGAACTCTGGGCGATCGCCTGGATCCAGAACCGCTTCATGGAAACCCCGTTCCTGCGCGCGGCGTTCCAGGTCGTTCTGGGCGGGGCGCTGGTCTTTGCCGCAGGCGTTCTGATCGGCGGCGGCTAGGCGGGGACGGTGCGGCAGGTTTACGAACGCCATTTCCTGCACCGTCGCCGGTCGTGGCGCCTAGCATCGGGCAGGTCCGCGTGCTAGTCGCGAAACGATGCTGGTGATCTTCCTCAAGACCCTTCCGTTCTTCGCGCTCATCGGCCTTGGCTGGGGCGCGGGGCGGTTGCGCTTCTTTCCCGAAGCGGCAACGGAGTGGCTGACGCGCTTCGTCTTCTACTTCGCGCTTTCGGCGATGCTCTTTCGCTTCGCGGCCAACCTGTCGCTGGCCGAGATCTTCGATCCGGCCTTTGCGCTCGCCTATCTCAGCGGTTGCACGATCGTCTACCTTCTGGCCTTCGCCGTCGCCCTCACGCGCAAGGTCACGATCCCCGAAGCCTCGATCGAGGCGCAATGCGCGGTGATCGGCAATACCGGATTTCTCGGTGTGCCGATGCTGACCGTGCTGCTCGGCCCCTCCGCCGCAGGGCCGGTTCTGATGGTGCTGGCCATCGACCTCATCGTCTTTTCCAGCCTCTTCACGCTGATCATCACCGCCGCCCGCGAAGGCCATCTTTCGCCCCGCATCGTCAGGGTTCTGGCCGTCGGCCTTTTGAAGAACCCGATGATCGTGTCGATGGTCGCGGGCCTCGCCTGGTCCGCCACCCGCCTGCCGTTGCCGGCGCCGGCCGACGAATTCCTGACCATCCTCGGCGCCGCCGCCACCCCCGGCGCGCTTTTCGCCATCGGCGCCTCGCTCGCCTCGAAGACGGCAGAGCGGGTGTCGGTCGCGCTCTGGCTGTCCTTCGCCAAGCTCGTCCTTCACCCGGCGGCAGTTGCCGTCGCGGCGCTCTTCGTTTTCGATGTCGATCCCTTCGCGGCCGGGGTGATGATCGCGGCGGCCGCGCTTCCGGTTGCGGGGAACGTCTATATCCTTGCCCGCCATTACGGTGTCGCGCCGCATCGGGTGTCGGCCTCAATTCTCTTCTCGACGGCGATCAGCATCATCACGGTGTCCGTGGTGATCGCCTGGATCACCGGTGTCTGACCAAAGGAAAAGCCATGCAGACGATTTCGGAAAACAAGTGTTTCGGCGGCATTCAGGGCGTTTACAGCCATGCCTCCGAGGTGTGCGGTTGCGACATGACCTTCGGTCTTTTCCTGCCGGAAGGGGCGGCGGACGAACCCGTGCCGGTGCTCTGGTACCTGTCGGGCCTGACCTGCACCCATGAAAACGCCATGACGAAGGCCGGCGCGCAGGCATGGGCGGCGGAGGCCGGGATCGCGCTGGTCTTCCCGGACACGTCCCCGCGCGGCGAAGCCGTGGCGAACGACGAGGCGTACGATCTCGGCCAAGGCGCGGGGTTCTACGTGAACGCGACACGGGATCCGTGGGCGCTCAACTACCAGATGTGGGACTACGTGGCCGAGGAACTGCCCTCGATCGTCACCGCGAATTTCGCGCTTGACGAAGAGCGCCAGGCAATCACCGGTCATTCGATGGGCGGGCACGGCGCGCTCACGATGGCGATGCGGTTGCCGGGGCGGTTCCGCTCCGTCTCGGCCTTCGCGCCGATCGCGAATCCGAGCCAGTCGGATTGGGGCCGCAAGCAATTCACCGCCTATCTCGGGCCCGACGAGGCGCAGTGGGCGGCCCACGATTCGACCCTCCTGATGCGCCGTCTCGGCTTCGACGGGCCGGTTCTGATCGACCAGGGGTCGAAGGACCAGTTCCTCGACCTCCTCAAGCCCGAGGCACTGGCGCAGGCGATGATGGAGAGGCGGCAGAACGGCCAGGTCCGGATGCAGCCCGGCTACGACCACAGCTATTTCTTCGTCTCGACCTTCATGCCCGACCATATCGGTTTCCACGCGGCAGCGCTGTTCGGATGAGCCTTTACGTCGACGCCGATGCCTGTCCGGTGAAGGAGGAATGCATCCGCGCCGCAGACCGGCTGGGCGTGCGGGTCTTCATGGTCTGCAACGGCGGCATCCGTCCGTCGGCCCATCCGCTGGTCGAGACGGTCTTCGTGACCGAAGGCCCCGACGAGGCCGACAAGTGGATCGCCGAGCGCGCAGGCCCCGGCGATGTGGTGATCACGGGGGACATCCCATTGGCGGCGAAATGCGTGGCCGCCGGAGCGCAGGTTCTGAAACACAATGGCGAGGCGCTGACCGCAGCCAATATCGGCAACGTGCTCGCCACCCGCGACCTGATGGCAGACCTGCGTGCCGCCGACCCTTTCCGGCAGGGTGGCGGCCGAGCGTTCTCCAAACAAGACCGCGCGCGGTTTTCTTCGGCCATCGACCGCGCCTTGCGGACGGCGGAGCGATAGGGTCATGTCGCGGCTGGGACAGACGGGCTGTGCCGGGCAGGGTCGAATGAGACGATGAGCGTGATGGAAGACAGTGATAGCGTGGCCGCGCGGAACCGCCTTGTGGGCATGCTCTGCATTGCAGGCGCAATGGTGCTGTTCTCGGTCAACGACATGGCCATTAAGTTCCTGAGCGGCGGCTATGCCCTTCATCAGGTGATCCTGATCCGGACCCTGATCGCCATGACGCTTCTTCTGACGGTCATCGTTCCGTTTCAGGGCGGGTATGCCGCGCTCCGCACGCAGCGACTGCCGATGCATCTGTTGCGCGGCGCCTTCGTCGTGATCGCCAACATGCTCTTCTTCGTCGCGCTCGCGGCCATGCCCCTGGCGGAGGCGGTGGCGATCTCCTTCGTCAGCCCGTTGCTGATCAGCATCCTCTCCGTCCTCCTGCTCGGCGAAACGGTCGGGCCAAGGCGCTGGGTCGCGATCGCCGTCGGCCTCTTTGGCGTAGTTGTTGTCCTTCGACCGGGGACCGAGGCGTTCCGGATGGCGGCCCTTCTGCCGCTCTTCGGGGCCGGGGCCTATGCGATGCTCCATATCCTGACGCGCAAGATGGGCGGGACCGAACGGGCGACAACCCTGGCATTCTACATCCAGATTACCTTCGTCACCGTCTCGGCATCCATGGGACTGGCCTTCGGCGACGGGCGGTTGTCGGGGACGGGCGACGCCTCGCTCGACTTCCTCCTGCGCTCCTGGATCTGGCCGGCGCGGGAGGATTGGCCGGTCTTCGTCGTACTCGGTCTCGCCAGCGGATTTGGCGCGGTTCTCATCAGCCAGGCCTACCGTTTGTGCGAGGCTGCCCTTGTCGCGCCGTTCGAATATATCGCCATGCCGATGGCCGTCATGTGGGGTGTCGTCGTCTTCGGCGACTGGCCGGACGCGGTCTCCTGGACCGGGATCATGCTGATCGTCGGCGGCGGGCTCTACACGCTCTGGCGCGAGACGCGGACCCGGACGCTGGCGCAGGCGCCTCGGGCCCGGCGCTGATCCGGGGTTTCCTTTCCTGCGCCGCCCGCTAGTGTCGGCCCGAACGATGTGATGAGGACGAGACATGGCGCGGGCGGAGGCTGTGGTCTTCGATATCGGCAATGTGCTGATCGAATGGCAGCCGGAGCGGTTCTACGACCGGATCATGGCGCCTGCCGACCGGCAACGCATGTTCGCCGAGATCGACCTTCACGGCATGAACGAGGCGGTCGACAAGGGCGCCCCGTTCCAAGAGACCGTCTATGCCTTCGCTGCCCGCTACCCGGAGTGGGAGGACAAGATCCGCCTCTGGCACGACAACTGGATCGACATGGCGTCACCCGTCATTCCCCATTCCGTCCGTCTGCTGCGCGCATTGAAAGCGCGCGGGGTGCCGGTCTTCGCGCTGACGAATTTCGGCGACGACACCTATGCGTTCGCCGAGCTGCACTATCCCTTCCTGGGCGAGTTCGACCGCGCCTATATCTCGGGCCGGCTGAAGCTGACAAAGCCGGACCCGGCGATCTATGCCTATCTGGAAGCCGATTGCGGTATCGCGCCCCCGGCCCTGCTTTTCGCGGATGACCGGGCCGAGAACATCGCCGTCGCCGAGGCGCGCGGCTGGCGCACCCATCTTTTCGACGGGCCGGAAGGCTGGGCTGCGCGGCTCGTCGCCGAAGGATTTCTGAATGAGGAGGACGCCCAATGACGATCGAGATCGTGGGACCGGAGGTCGAACCGAAACTCGACTGGATCGCGCTGACCGAGGCGTTGGAAGCGGGCCACCGCCTGCCACGGGCGGAGGTCGCCGATACGCTTCTGCGTCGCGGGGGCGATACGCTCCTGACCCGATCGGCCTGGATCGACGGCATGGGGCTTGCCGTCAAGGCGGCCTCGATCTTCCCCGACAACCCCAGGCACGGCACGGCCGCGATCAACGGCGCGGTGAACCTCTTCTCCGATGCGACCGGAGAGTTGGAAGCGCTCGTCGATTTCACGGTCGTCACCAAGTGGAAGACCGCCGGCGACAGCCTTCTTGCCGCGCGGCGCCTCGCCCGGCAGGACGCGCGCGACATCCTGATCGTCGGCGCCGGCGCCGTGGCGCACTCGATGTTGGAAGCCTATTCCGCCGGCTTTCCCGGGGCCCGCTTCGCCGTCTGGGCGCGCAATCCCGACGCGGCTCGCGCCTTCGCGAAGGAAACCGGTGCCACGGCTGAACCAGACCTCGAGGCCGCCGTGGGCAAGGCAACGATCATCGCTACGACGACGATGGCGACGTCGCCGCTGATCCGGGGGGAGTGGCTGAAGCCGGGCACCCATCTCGACCTCATAGGCGCCTACCGCCCGGACATGCGCGAAACCGACGACGAAACCTTCCGCCGCGCCCGTGTCTTCGTCGACGCCCGCGTGACCACCATCCACCATATAGGCGAACTGATGGAGCCGTTGAAAAGCGGCGCCATCACCGAGGCCGATATCCTTGCCGATTTTTACGACATCGAGGGCGGCGCCTTCGCCCGGCGCTCCGACGACGAGATCACGCTGTCGAAGAACGGCGGCGGCGCGCATCTCGACCTGATGACGGCGCGCTACGTGCTAGATACCGCGCGAAAGGGCTGACCCCCGCATCTTCTTCTGTTTCTAAATACTCTGGGGGTCCGGGGGCGACGCCCCCGGCCTCGCCGCTCCTATGCCGGCAGGGCCTCCAGCGACCGTTCCCGGATCGGCAGATGCACGATGGCCGAGAACGCGCCCACGGCGACACCGATCCACCAGACGGCGGTATAGTCGCCGTATGCGTCGTAGAACCGGCCGCCAAGCCAGACCCCGGTGAAACTGCCGATCTGGTGACTGAGGAACACGATGCCGTAAAGCGTGCCCATGTAACGCAGCCCGTAGATATGGCCGACGAGGCCCGAGGTCAGCGGCACGGTCGCAAGCCAGAGCGATCCCATGCCGATCGAGAACAGGACGACGGTCAGCGGTGTGATCGGGAACAGGATGAAGAGCGCGGCAAAGAGCGTCCGGCCGGTATAGACTGCGGCCAGCACGTATTTCTTCGGAAACCGCTTGCCGAGCCATCCGGCGGTGAGCGTCCCGGCGATGTTGGCCAGACCGATGAGCGAGATCGCAGCGGCACCGAGTGCCGATGTCGACGATATCCCCAAGGCGGCGAGCGGGCCGGCGGGCGAGATCGGTCCGCACATCTCGGTCACCATCGCCGGGAAATGCGCGACCATGAAGCCAAGCTGATACCCGCAGGAGAAAAAGCCCACGAAGATCAGTGTGAAGCTCGGGTCGCGGAGCGCCTGGCGGAGTGCCGCCGCCATGCTGATGTCGTTCGCGGCGTGCGTCCGCCCCGGTGCCCGCATGAAGGGCAGGACCGCGATCACCGACAGGATCGCGGCGGCAAAGATCATGAAGACCGTCTGCCAGCTGAAAAGGCTCAGAAGATATTCCGCCACCGGCGCGCTGAAGACCTGGCCGAGCGACCCCGCCGCCGTCGCTATGCCGAGCGCAAGCGAGCGATTGCTGTCCGATGCCGACCGTCCGACCACCGCCAGGACGACGCCGAAACCCGTTCCGGCGATGCCGAAGCCGACGAGGATCTCCAGCACCTGATGCTGTTCCGGCGTCACGGCCGAGGCGGAGAGGACCAGTCCCGCCGCATAGAAGAGCGCCCCGAGAACGATCGCCTTCCGGTCGCCGAAGCGTTCGGCGATGGCACCGAAGATCGGCGCGCCGATCCCCCAGGCGAGGTTCTGGATGGCGATGGCGAAACTGAATTCGGCGCGCGGCCAGCCAAATTCGCCTGCGACGGGGATCTGGAACACGCCGAAGCTCGACCGGATGGCGTTGCCGACCACGAGGATCAGCAGGCCGGCGATCAGGACCGGGGTGAAAAGCTTGGCGTGGGTGGGCATGATGGCTCCTGTTCGGAGCGCGACATTCGCGCCGCCGAAGGGCCGGGTCAAATCGAGAATTGTGATCGGAACAATTCCGTCCGGCGATCCCGTGCCGCGCGGCGCCCGTCGGGAAACGCGGGAAGGCTGCCCTGACGCTTCGGCGGACAGTGGCGGTCTTCGATCCGCCGCCGTTACCGACGGCCTTTCCCTTATCGAACCGACAGGCTATCGGAAAACCATGACCGAGACCCTGACCGAGATCTACGACCGGATGACGCATGAGGGCGGCCTCAGACAGGATGCGGCGCAGCGCGCCGTCCTGCCTGATCTGCAGCGGGTCCGCGATGCCCTGGAAAAAGCCAACGGCAGGAAGAAGGGCCTCCTGGACGGCTTCTTCGGCAAGGCGCCGGAGCCGGTCAGGGGGCTCTACATCTGGGGCGGCGTCGGGCGCGGCAAGTCGATGCTGATGGACCTTTTCCATGACCATGTCGCGATCGAGGCCAAGCGGAGGGTGCATTTCCACGCCTTCATGCAGGAGGTGCAGGCGGCGCTCCACGCAGCCCGCAAGACCGGCGTGGACGACGCGATCCGCCCGGTGGCCGAAAAGATCGCCGGACAGTTGCGGCTCCTGTCCTTCGACGAGATGCAGATCACCGACATCGCGGACGCGATGATCGTGGGCCGCCTCTTCCAGATGCTCTTCGACAAGGGCGTTACTGTCGTGACGACGTCGAACCGGGTTCCGGACGATCTGTACAAGGACGGCCTCAACCGGCCACTCTTCCTGCCCTTCATCCAGCTTCTGAAGGACCGGATGGAGGTGCGCGAACTCGAAAGCGAGACCGATTACCGACAGCACCGCCTTCAGGGCGCGGAGGTCTTCTTCACCCCTGCGGGTCACGCCGCCCGTGCCGCGATCGAGAAGATCTGGCTCGAACTGACCGGCGGCGGCGGGGACACCGCGCTGCGGCTGATGATCAAGGGCCGCGAGGTGGTTCTGCCGAACTACCATGCCGGCGTCGCCCGCGCCTCGTTCTGGGAGCTTTGCGGCCGTCCGCTCGGTCCCGCCGATTATCTTGCCATCGCCGGCGCCGTCCGCGTGCTGATCCTCGAGGAGATCCCGCATCTGTCGGCGGAGAACTACAACGAGGCGAAGCGCTTCGTCACGCTGATCGACGCGCTTTACGAGGCGAAGGTCCGGCTGATCGCCTCGGCGGCGGACGAGCCGGAACGGCTCTACGTCGAAGGTGCGGGGGCGTTCGAATTCGAACGCACCGCCAGCCGGCTTCGCGAGATGCAAGGCGCGGACTGGGCGCTCGACAGGCTCAATGCGGGCGGCTGAGATTGGTCCGTGGCAACGCCGGACGGGCGGGCTCGATGCCCGGCCGGACGGCATCCCTCTTCGGGACAGGCGACCTCGATCTAGGCCAGGATCTCGCGGGCGCGGGGGATGACCGTCGTGCCGTAAAGCTCGATGGAGCGCATCAGCCTGTCGTGCGGCAGCGGGCCCGACGAATATTTCATCTCGAACCGGGACAGGCCAAGCGCCTTGACGGTCGCGGCGATCTTCCGGGCGACCGTCTCGGGCGATCCGACATAGAGCGAGCCGTAATCGGCCTCGCGGTCGAACTGCGCGCGGGTCGTCGGCGGCCAGCCCCGTTCGCGGCCGATGCGGTCGTGAAGCGCCTTGTAGTGCGGCCAGAGTTGATCGCGGGCTTCCTCGTCGGTGTCGGCGACATGGCCGGGGGAATGGACGCCGATCGGTTGGGGGGCGTTCCCGGTCTCGGCATTGGCGCGCTGGTAGAGATCGACGAAGGGCCGGAACCGGGACGGTGCGCCGCCGATGATGGCGAGCATCATCGGCAGGTCGTAACGAACCGCCCGCATCACCGATTCGGGTGTGCCGCCGACGCCGATCCAGCATGTCATCGGCGCCGCGAGGGTCGGGTAGACGGGCTGGTTCTTCAAAGGGGGCCGGGTGGAGCCCGACCAGCTGACGCGCGGCGCGCGGAGGAGCTTTGTGAAGAGGTCGAGCTTTTCGTTGAAGAGGGTTTCGTAATCGGCGAGGTCGAAGCCGAAAAGCGGGAAGCTCTCGGTGAACGAGCCGCGGCCGAGGATCACCTCGGCGCGCCCCGAAGAGAGGGCGTTCAGCGTTGAAAACCTCTGGAAAACCCGGATCGGATCGTCCGACGAGAGAACAGTCACGGCGGTGCCGAGGCGGATTCGGCGTGTCTTCGCGGCGATGGCGGCAAGCACCGTCTCGGGCGCCGAGATCGCGAAATCGTCGCGGTGGTGCTCTCCAAGGCCGATGAAATCGACCCCGACCTCGTCCGCCAGAACCGCCTGGTCGACGACGTCGCGGATCACCTGGTCCTGCGGCTTGAGCTTGCCGTCCGGGCCGAAGGTCACGTCGCCGAATGTGTCGAGGGCGAATTCGATCTGCATGCTGCGCCTCCCGCTGATGGTCGTGCGGCTGGTCTAGTCCCGGTTCGCTGCCGGGGGAAGGGCGCGCGTCGCTCAGCCGCTGTGCATGTCGAGAGAGGTGGGGCCGGCGGCGGCGGGGTCTACCCCGCAATGCCGGGCGGTCAGCCGTTTTCCTTGAGAACGCCGCCGGCGAGGTAAAGCGAGCCGCAGATCAGGATGCGGGCGCCGGGATCCTTTTCGGCGATCGCGCGCACGGCGGCGAGGACACTCTCGGCGGTGCCGGCGGCGATGCCGGCCTTCGCGGCGGCGGCCTGTGTCTCCTCGGCGCTGAGCGTGTTCGCCTCGCCGGGGATCGACACGGCGGTGAGGCTTTGCGCCCGGGCCGCGACCGGGCGGAGATAACCGGCGATGTCCTTGGTATTGAGCATGCCGAGGATGAGGTGGGTGGGCTTTTGCGGCATCCGCGCGAGGGTAGCGGCGACAGCCAGGCCGCCCGCCGGGTTGTGGCCGCCATCGAGCCAAAGCTCGCACGTGCCGGCGGCGTCCACGAGGGGGCCGTGTGCGAGCCGCTGCATCCGTGCTGGCCAATGGGCTTTCGTCACCGCCGCCTCGCAGGCGGCCCCGGACGCGCCGAGATGGCGGAGCGCGGCGAGCGCTGCGCCGGCATTGTCGATCTGGTGAGGGCCGGGTAGGTTCGGCAGCGGCAGGTCGAGAAGGCCATTCTCGTCCTGGAAGATCAGCCGCCCACGCTCTTCGAACGCGTGCCAGTGCTGGCCGTGGACGAGAAGCGGTGCGCCAAGCTTCGCGGCTTTTGCCTCGATCACATCGAGCGTGGCCTCTTCCTGCGGGCCGACCACGCAAGGAACGCCACGCTTGAGGATGCCGGCCTTTTCGCCGGCGATCTCGGGCAAGGTCTCGCCGAGGTACTGCTGATGGTCGACCGAGACCGGGGTGATGATCGTCAGGCGCGGCGCGTCGACGACATTCGTGGCGTCAAGCCGCCCGCCGAGGCCAACCTCGAGCAGCGTCCAGTCGGCCTCGGTGCGGGCGAAGGCGAGGAGGGCGGCGCAGGTGGTGATCTCGAAATAGGTGATCGGGATCCCGCCGTTCGCCGTTTCGCATTCCTCCAGGATGTCCGTGAGGTGATCTTCGGAAATCAGCTCCCCGGCTAGGCGGATGCGTTCGTGGAAACGGGCGAGATGGGGCGAGGTATAGGCGTGGACCTTGTCGCCCGCCGCTTCGAGCCCGGCACGGATCATCGCCTGGGTCGAGCCCTTGCCGTTGGTCCCGGCGATGTGGATCACCGGCGGCAGGTCGCGTTCGGGGTGGCCGAGCGCGTCGAGGAGCCGCCAGACCCGGTCGAGCGTGAGGTCGATGATTTTCGGATGCAATGACATCATCCGGGCGAGGATCAGGTCGGAACCGTCGGACATCGTGGCCTCGTGGCGCTGGTCCCGGGCGCGCGGCCGGGGGCTGTATGCCCCCCGGCACCCCCCGAGGATATTTGGGGCAAGATGAAGGGATTACTTGGCTTCGGTCTTGGCCGGTTCGGCCTTGGCCTCGGGCTTCGGCAGATCACCCTTCACGGCGGGCGACTGCCGGGTGAGCATGCGCAGGATCGTCGTCAGCTCTTCCTTGAGCTTCTTGCGGTGGGTGACGCGGTCGAGCATGCCGTGGTCGAGGAGATACTCGGAGCGCTGGAACCCTTCTGGCAGCTTCTCGCGGATCGTCTGTTCGATCACGCGCGCGCCGGCGAAGCCGATGAGGGCGTTGGGTTCGGCGATCTGCACGTCGCCGAGCATCGCGTAGGAGGCGGTGACGCCGCCGGTCGTCGGGTGGGTGAGGACGACGATGTAGGGCAGGCCCGCGTCGCGCACCATCTCGACCGCGATCGTGGTGCGCGGCATCTGCATGAGGCCGAGGATCCCTTCCTGCATTCGGGCGCCGCCGGCGGCGGAGAAGAGCACGAAGGGCCGCTTCAGCTTCACCGCGCGTTCGGCGCCGGCGATGATCGCGTTGCCGACATACATCGACATCGACCCGCCCATGAACGAGAAGTCCTGCGAGGCGGCCACGATGGGTGTGCGGCCGATCTCGCCCTCGGCGACGAGCATCGCCTCTTTCTCTCCGGTGGATTTCTGCGCGGCCTTCAGCCGGTCGGGATATTTCTTCTGGTCACGGAAATGCAGCGGGTCGGCGATCGGCTCGGGCACCTTCACCTCGGTGAAGACGCCGCCGTCGAAAAGCGCCGCGAACCGGTCGCGCGGACTGATCGCGAGGTGGTGGTCGCAATTGGTGCAGACGTTGAGGTTGTCGGCAAGTTCGCGGTGAAACAGCATCGTCCCGCATTCGGGGCATTTCGACCACAGATTCTCGGGCACCTCGCGCCGCGAGAAGAGCGAGTTGATCGTCGGCCGGACGTAGTTGGTGATCCAGTTCATTGTCTCTCGAACCTTCCGTCGGGGCGGTGAGGGCCGCCGGTGTGGCCCTCCAGATAAGCCGGGGCGGCGCGAAATGCAATCAGACCCGCAGGACGAGTCGGGCGAGAAGCCAGGAGGTGATCATAGCGGCGAAATCGACCGCGAGGGCGGGGAGGACGGCACTTGGATCGGCAAGATCGATCGACATCGTCCAGAGTGCGAGCCCGTCGAGGTTGTTCTCGAGCCCGACGAAGAGGAGGGCGGCGATGTTGTTGGCGAAGTGAAGGCCGAGGGCCGCGCCGAGGTTGCCGGTACGGGCCGTGAGGTCGGCGGCAAGCACACCGAAGACGGCTGCCCAGAGTGCGACGGCCCAGGCGCTGGTCCCGAATTCGTCGGGCAGGTAGTGTCCGAACGCGAAGAGCGCCGATGGAAGGCCGATCCAGATCAGCGGGCTTTTGAACCGGGCGGCGAGTTGCTGTTGCAGGTAGCCGCGAAAGACCAGTTCTTCCGCGCCGGTCTGGATCAGGATGCCGGGGAGCGCGAAGGGCAGATAGGACAGGAAGTCGGCGAAGCCGAGCCCCGGATGCGCGGACTCGGAGCCGAGCGCGAAGGGCAGAAGGATCCCGTTCAGGGCGAGGACCGGTCCCAGGACGCGGGTGAAATCCGCAAGCGCCCGGCTGAGGGACGGGCCGAAAAGCGTCCCCGCCGCGCGCCCGTGCAAGAGGCGCACCGCGACCATCGGCCCGAGGGCGAGGCCGAGGAAGGTCCATAGCAGCATCAGCATGCCGCCCGGCGTGTCGCCCCGCGCCATGCGCTGCATCAGCGCCCCGGTGATGAGGCGGCCGTAGGTTTCCGTCAGGTAGATCCCGAGAAAGACGATCGGGCCGAGATAGACCGCGAGAATGATCGCGGCGCCGGGGAACAGCCGCCAGAATTCGCGGCGCCGGCGGGCCGGGGCGATGTAGGCGTCATGGGGGGCGTAAGCGTCGGGCATGGTGGCGCGACGCTAGCCTCCGGCGCGGACGGGGGCAATGCGCTCCGGCGCGGGCGGCAGGCATGTGCCGGCTTTGCCCGAATGTCGCCCGACCGGGCGCTTGTGTCCCGCGCGAGGCTCGCCTATTGCAGAGCGAACCGAGTGAGGGGAGGCAAGCCCATGAAGAACCGCCAGTTCGACAAGTCGAAACTGCCCAGCCGCCATGTGACCGAGGGCCCCGCGCGCGCGCCGCACCGGTCCTATTTCTACGCGATGGGAATCTCCGAGGCCGAGATCCACCAGCCCTGGGTCGGCGTCGCCACCTGCTGGAACGAGGCGGCGCCGTGCAACATCGCGCTCAACCGTCAGGCGCAGGCGGTGAAGATGGGCGTGAAGGCGGGCGGCGGCACGCCGCGGGAATTCACCACGATCACCGTCACCGACGGGATCGCGATGGGACATGAGGGCATGCGCTCCTCGCTCGCCTCGCGGGATGCGATCGCCGATACGGTCGAACTGACGATGCGCGGCCATTGCTACGACGCGCTGGTGGGGCTCGCGGGCTGTGACAAGTCGCTGCCGGGGATGATGATGGCGATGGTGCGGCTCAATGTGCCGTCGGTTTTCATCTATGGCGGCTCGATCCTGCCGGGCAAGCTGAATGGCAAGGATGTCGTCGTTCAGGACGTGTTCGAGGCGGTCGGCAAGCATCAGGCGGGCCAGATGTCGGATGCCGAACTGGATATCCTGGAGCGTGTAGCCTGCCCGAGCGCGGGCGCCTGTGGCGGCCAATATACCGCCAACACCATGGCTTGCGTTTCAGAAGCCATCGGTCTTGCCCTGCCGAACTCCTCCGGCGCGCCGGCGCCTTACGAAAGCCGCGACCAGTATGGTGAGGCCTCGGGCGTTGCGGTGATGAACCTGATCGAGAAGAACATCCGCGCCCGCGATATCGTGACGCGGAAGTCGCTGGAGAATGCGGCGCGGGTTGTGGCCTGCACCGGCGGGTCGACGAATGGCGGCCTGCACCTGCCCGCCATCGCGCACGAGGCAGGGATCGACTTCGATCTCTTCGACGTCTGCGACATCTTCCGCGACACGCCGTATTTCGTGAACCTGCGTCCCGGCGGCGACTATGTCGCCAAGGATCTTTACGAGGCGGGCGGCGTTCCGGTCGTGATGCGCGAGCTGCGCAAGGCCGGGCTGGTTCATGAGGATTGCATCACCGCGACCGGCCGCACCATGGGCGAGGAACTCGACCTCGTCGACCGCGCCGTCGACGGCAAGGTGATCTATCCGGTCGAGACGCCGATCTCCAAGACCGGCGGCGTTGTCGGGCTGAAGGGCAACCTCGCCCCCGACGGGGCCATCGTGAAGGTTGCCGGCATGAGCGCCGAGGAGCAGGTCTTCAAGGGTCCGGCACGGGTCTTCGAATGCGAGGAGGATGCGTTCGAGGCGGTGAAGGCACGCCAGTACAAGGAAGGCGAGGTCATCGTCATCCGCAACGAGGGCCCCGCAGGCGGGCCGGGCATGCGCGAGATGCTGGCGACCACCGCCGCGCTGTCCGGTCAGGGCATGGGCAAGAAGGTGGCGCTGATCACCGACGGCCGGTTCTCGGGCGCCACCCGCGGCTTCTGTGTCGGCCATGTCGGCCCCGAGGCCGCGCATGGCGGCCCGATCGCCCTTCTGAGGAACGGCGACATGATCACGCTCAACGCCGTCACGGGGGAGCTTTCGGTGACGCTTTCCGATGAGGAACTGGCGCAGCGGAAGTCGGAATGGAAAGGCCCGCGCGCGACCGAATACGCGACCGGCGCGCTCTGGAAATATGCCCAGCTCGTGGGTGGCGCGCGGCAGGGCGCGGTGACCCATCCGGGCGGCAAAGCGGAGCGGCATGTCTACATGGATCAGTAAGGCCGGGCTGGTCGCTTCCGTCTGTCTCGCGCTCGGAGCCTGTGTTCCGGGCGCGCCCCTTCTCTCCGGCGGTACGGCGACGCGGGCGATTGCGGTCTCTGGCGGTGCCGTGGTCGTCACGGGTCCGCAAGGCTACTGCATCGACAGAAGCGCGGTCCGTGACCGGCCGGACGCCGCCTTCGTTCTCTTCGGCACCTGCGCCGCACTTTCGGGCTCCGCCTCGGCGGGCCAGCCGGCGCGGCCTGCGTTGCTGACCGCCGCGGTCCTGCCGAATGCGCCCGAAGCGCCGGCTTTGGCGGCGTCCTTTCCCGTCCTCGCGGCATTCTTCCGGTCGGCGCCCGGCCGCGCGGCCCTGAGCCGGTCGGGCAAGGGCGAGGCGGTCGAGGTGCTTGACGTCACGTCGAAGGATGATGTGCTGTTCCTTCACGTGAAGGACAGTTCGGCGGCCACCGGACCGGCGGTCGACGCCGATTACTGGCGCGCGGTCCTGGCGTTGCGCGGGCGGATGGTGACGCTATCGGCGCTGGGCCTGAAGGACCGGCCGTTGTCCTCGTCTGAAAAACGGCGCGTTCTCGAGGCGCTGGTCGCGCAGATGCGGGCGGCGAATGCTGGCCCTGGCCCGGCCGGATAACGCGCGGGCGTTTCCGCCGACCGCCGGCCTTGCGCGCGGCTGGAAAGGAAACGATAAGAATTTACTGTTTCCCTGAGCCGAATAATCGGCAAGAGCGGCGGTTCGATGGGTGAAAAGCTCGACAAGGTTCTCGGCCGGCTGACGTTCCGGCGCGCGTTGACGCGGTGGAAGCGCGCGGCGGACGCGGCAGGAACGGCCGATCTGTCGAACGTGCGAACCCTGCGCGGTCAGGCGCGCCAGATCCGGCGCCAGATCGACCGGTTCCTCCACGTCGCCGACGGGCGACTGGCGCGTCCAGCCGTCGGATCCAGCGCGATCCGCAAGCCACCGATGTCCGACTGGGCCTGGCGCCCCGAAATCTGGTGCGGCCCGATCAGCCCGTCCGGTATCGCCGGGGTGGAGAACCGGGCGATTTTCGGCAGCGAGACGACTGTCTTCCACGATTGCGGGACGCGCGAGTTGACGCTCCGGCAGGTCCGCAACGGACGCGCGACCGATCTCGCACCTTACGGGCTTCGGATGGATGTGTTCCGGTTCGACGGATCGTTCCTTTCGCTGGTGATCGACCTGCCGGATGACGCGGTCCGGGGACTGCGCCTGACCCATATCATCCGGCTGGACGCGGCGGTCGAGACGGAAAGGCCGCTGGAAATCTTTGCCCGCCTCAACATCAAGCACGGACCAAACAGCGAACAGATCGTCCGCGAACTGCCCCTCGGCAGCGACGAGGTCATGGTGGAATTCGACCTTGCCTATACAAGGATGAACGAGAAGCGGGTGGAACGGGCGTGGATCGACCTGATCTTTGAAGGGCCGGATATGAACCAGATCGTGTTGCGCGACGTAACGATGAGCCGCCGGCCGCGGGCGGAAATCTGAGGGGGTGAAGATGGCGGAAGCGCTGTTGTCTGGGGCAAGGATATGGGCCGGACGGTGGGAGGCGGAGCTTGCCGCGCCGGGGGAGGCCGCGCCCGCAGTCGAGGTCTGGCATCTCGAACGGCAACTGGAGAATGTCAGCGTCACCGGCGCGGGTGCCTCGCGCTGGTCCGTCTCGGTGCCGATTCCCGCAGAACTTCTGTCGGACGGGGTGCAGACCTTCCTCGTCCGCGACGGTGCCACAGGTGGCGCACTGGGTCATTTCACGATCGTCACGGGGGAGCCGCTTGAGGACGATATCCGCGCCGAGGTCGACCTGCTCAGGGCCGAACTCGACATGCTGAAGAAGGCGTTCCGCTTCCATTGCGCCGCAACGTCCGGGCAGTAGGGCGGACGCGATATTTCAAGCGCGGCTGGCCAGGTGCATCGGGGGCGATGCATTTCGATGGGGCCGGGACTTCACCAGAATTCGTGCCTGCGTATTGACCTGACGCAGCGTTTGAAGTGACCCGGCCCGCGTTCTGCGCCATCGTCCGGCAACGTCAGGAGACCGCCCATGCCGCCATATCCGCACCTGCTCGCCCCTCTCGACCTCGGCCACATCGTGCTGCCGAACCGGGTCCTGATGGGGTCCATGCATACCAACCTCGAAGAGACGAAGGACTGGAACCGGGTGGCCGAGTTCTACGCGACCCGCGCGCGGGGCGGGGTCGGACTTATGGTCACCGGAGGGATGGCGCCGAACCGGGAGGGCGGGGTGTTTCCCGGCGCGGCCGGCCTCTTCACCCCCGCCGACATCGCCAATCACCGGATCGTCACCGATCGCGTCCACGACGCGGGCGGTCGCATCGCGATGCAGATCCTGCATGCCGGGCGCTACGCCTATGGGCCGGACTGCGTCGCCCCCTCGGCGATCAAGTCGCCGATCTCGCCTTTCCCGCCGAAAGAACTGGACGAGGCGGGGATCGAAAAGCAGATCGCCGACATTGCCACCGCCGCCGCGCGGGCGCGCGAGGCGGGCTATGATGGTGTGGAGGTGATGGGATCGGAGGGATATTTCCTCAACGAGTTTCTCGTCACCCATACCAACAAACGGACGGATCGCTGGGGCGGCACGACGGAAAATCGCATGCGGTTGCCGATCGAAGTCGTCAAAAGGGTTCGTCAAGCGGTGGGGGAGGAGTTCATCCTCATCTACCGTATCTCGCTCATTGACCTCGTGCCGGACGGTCAGAGTTGGGACGAGGTCGTAACGCTCGCGAAGGCGGTCGAAGGGGCCGGCGCGTCGATCCTGAACACCGGAATCGGCTGGCATGAGGCGCGGATTCCGACCATTGCGACATCCGTTCCGCGCCGGGCCTTTGCATGGGTGACGAAGAAGTTGATGGGGCAGGTGTCGATCCCGATCATCACCTCGAACCGCATCAATTCGCCCGATGTCGCCGAGGCGGTTCTGGCCGAAGGCTGTGCCGACATGGTCTCGATGGCGCGGCCGTTTCTTGCCGATCCGGACTTCGTGGCGAAGGCCGCAGCGGGCCGGGCTGCGGAGATCGCGCCATGCATCGCCTGCAATCAGGCCTGTCTCGATCACACCTTCGCCGGCAAGATCTCCTCTTGCCTCGTCAATCCGCGCGCCTGCTTCGAGACGGAATTCACGCTCGACCCGGTCACAACGGCGAAGCGCGTGGCGGTTGCGGGCGCCGGACCTGCCGGCCTGTCCGCGGCGCTCGCCCTCGACGGGCGCGGACACCGGGTGACGCTCTTTGAAAAGGCCGACGTGCTCGGCGGCCAACTCAATCTCGCGCGGCAGGTGCCGGGCAAGGAGGAGTTCCACGGTCTCGTCCACTGGTTCGAGACGATGGTCGCGAAAAGCGGGATCGAGGTGCGGCTTGGCGCCGAAGCGACGGCGGACATGCTTTCGAGCTATGACGAGGTCATCGTCGCGACCGGCGTGCGCCCGCGCGATCCCGGGATTCCGGGGCAGGGCGGGGCGAATGTGCTGTCCTACATCGACGTCCTGAAAGGCGCTGAGGCCGGGTCGCGCGTGGCGGTCGTCGGCGCCGGCGGCATCGGCTTCGACGTCGCCGAGTTCCTGACGCAGGCGGGCGAAAGCCCGACGATTCATCTCGGCGACTGGCTGGCCGAATGGGGCGTCGCCGACCCCGAGGCCGCGCGCGGCGGGCTGGTCGCGCCGCAACCCGAAGCGCCGGCGCGGCAGGTGGTACTGTTGCAGCGCAAGCCCGAGAAACCGGGCCGGAAACTCGGCAGGACGACCGGCTGGATTCACCGCGCGACGCTTCAGGCCAAGGGCGTGACTATGCTGGGCGGCATGAATTACGAGCGGATCGACAGCGAGGGCCTCCATGTCTCGACCGGCCCCGACCGCACCGATCCGCGGCTGATTCCGGCCGATACGGTCGTGCTTTGTGCCGGGCAGGAAAGTGAGCGGAACCTCGCCGATGCCCTCATCGCGAAAGGGGTCGTGACCCATGTCATTGGCGGGGCCGATCTGGCCGCCGAACTCGACGCGAAACGCGCGATCGACCAGGGAACACGGCTCGCCGCCTCGATCTGAGCCGGTTTGTTAAGACATCGGCTCCGATCGGCGGATTCTTGCCACTTTGGTTCCCGACAATACCCCAGTCTTGTCTGCCAAGCTCCGCAATATTGCCCGAATTGACCGCGATACCAGAACACGGCGGGCAATGTATTTGACGGGTGCACAATGGATAGACTTACAGAGATGGAGGCCTTCGCCACCGTCGTAGACCAGGGGGGGTTTACGGACGCGGCCAAGAAGATGGGGATTTCGAAATCCGCGGTCTCCAAACACGTATCATCGCTGGAGGCGCGTCTGGGGGCGCGGCTCCTCAACCGGACGACGCGCCGGGTTTCTCCTACCGAGATCGGACTGGCTTATTATGATCGCGCCCGCCGCGTGCTCAATGATGCCGGAGAGGCCGACGCGCTTGTGACGTCGATGCAATCGGCGCCTTCAGGACTTCTCCGAATCTCGGTCGCGACGGATTTCGGGGTGAATCTGCTGTCGCCGATTCTCGGGGATTTCCTTCTGGAATATCCCGACATCACCGTGAACATGGTGCTGAACAACCGCTATGTGGAGCTGATCTCGGAAGGTTTCGACATGGCGATCCGGGTCGGTGAGCTCGAGGATTCGACGCTCCGCGCGCGCAAGCTGACCGATACTGCCAAGCGCATGGTCGGCTCTCCCGCCTATTTCCAGAAATACGGCCGACCGATGAAGATCGACGACCTGAACGAGCACAAGCTCCTGCATTACTCCAACCAGGCTGCCGGGAACGTCTGGAAAATCACCGCCCCCTCGGGTGAGAAACGTCAGGTCCGCACTGCCGGCTGGCTGACGGTCAACGACGGCCAGTCGCTTCTGAACGCCGCGATCTCGGGCCTTGGGATCGCCTACCTGCCGTCCTTCCTCTATGCCGACGCGATGAAGCAGGGTCTGGTCGAGGAAGCGATCCCCGATCTGCCGGTCGAGACGCTTGGCATCTACGCGGTCTATCCGCCGGGCCGCTTTACGCAGCCCAAGGTTCGCGCCTTCATCGACTTCCTGGCCCAATCCTTTGCCGAAAAAGGGCCGGATCAGTGGTGATCTGAATTCGGGTGTGAAGAGCTAGGCCGCTTGTGTGGCTATCGGGTCGAGGTGATCATCGCCTCGACCCTTCTGTTTTGGGTCCGCCCCTCAGGCGTGAGGTTCGATGCGAGCGGGCTGAGAAAGCCGATGCCGTCCGCCGAAAGCTGTGCCGGGTCGATCCCGTAGACGCTGACGAGCCGGTTCAGAACCGATTTCGCGCGCTGCCGCGACAGGGCGACATTGGCCGAGAGAGAGCCTTCGGCATCGGTGTGGCCGACAAGGGCAATGGTCTTGTCCGGATTCGCCCTGAGGAAATCCGCCAGGGCCGCAAGCGAGTTGAAGCGCCCGTCGCCAAGCTCGGTCGCGCCCGTCGCGAAGCTCAGATCGCCGAGGACGACCTTGCCGCGCGCCAGAAGCTGGTCGCCGAGCGCGTCGGCCGTGGGCGTCGTCTCACGCGGGCTGAAGCTCGCCGCGGCGATCGGCAGCGCGGTGGAAAGGGCGGGGCCCACTCGGGTCATCTGCACATAGCCGCTGTCGGCCGACCGGCTGACGAGAAGGCTGACATAGTCCTTGGCGTCTCCGTTCGGACGCGCGGCCGAGAGGAAGCGGAAGTCGCCGAGGTCGACATGCATGTCCGGTTCCGGCAGGCAGGGCGTTGCGAAGCGGAAGTCGAAGCCGCCGCATTCGTCGGTATCGCATTCAAAGAGAACGTCGAACCCCTCGCGCGCGAGCTGGTCGCGCAGGGTCGAAAGAAGGCCCATCGTGGTGACGCTGTCGTCACGGACCCGCCAAGCGGTCTGGGTGACCTCTCCCTCGGTCTTCACCGTCTCGATCCTGCCGTTGACCCAGGGGCCGACCGGCAGGGCGTAGCTGCCCATCGCGCTCCGGTCCTCGGCGGTCCGTGCCGAAGACGGCGGCAATGACAGCGTCGGCGCGGCATGTGCGGCGGGGGCGACGAGGAGGAGGGCGAGGAAGAGGCGCTTCATCTATGCGCCCCGTGATAGTCGGGGTTCGGCTCCATCCCGGTCGCAGACGCGATGCGGTTGGTCATGTTGAAGAACCCGGTCACGGAGGCGATGTCCCAGATGTCACGGTCCGAGAAGCCGGCGTCGCGGAGCGCCTGGCGATCCGCTTCCTCGACTTTCGAGGACGACAGGGTCAGCTTTTCGGCAAACTCCAGCATCGCGCGCTGTTTCGCTGACAGGGGTGCCACGCGCCAGTTCATCACCAGCGCCTCGCCGAGGACCGGATCGCCGGAAAGCTCCCTGACGGCTGCGCCGTGGGCGACCTGACAGTACCAGCAGCGGTTGAGCGAGGAGACGCAGACCGCGATCATTTCGCGTTCGAGCTTCGTCAGCCCGCTCTCGGCCAGCATGAGGTTGTTGTAGATCCCGGTGAAGGCGTTCAGCTTGTCGATGTCGAAGGCATAGGCCTTGAGGACATTCGGGACGAGGCCGAGCTTTTCATTGCACACATCAAAATACTTCCGGGTCGCATCCGGAAGCGGCTTGACCATTGGCAGATCAAGGGCGGTGGGGCTGTGGCCGTCGTCTTTCAACTGCTCCCCTTGCCTCTCGGGGCTTATTTTGAGCGGTAGTGATAGTGTCCCACAATCCGCATTCCAAGGGAAGCATAGAGCGCGTTGGCGGGCTGATTCGCCGCAGTCACGAGGACAGAAAACCGCGTCATTCCCTGATCTTGCGCCCAAAGCGCGGCTCTTCGCATCATCTTGACGGCGGAACCTTGCCGACGCTGATCGGGAACGATGTGGAGCGCGTGCAACATCGCCGTATCGCCGTGGCAGGCGACGAAAGCGGCGCCCGAGGCGCGGTCGTTCACCCGGCCGAGGAACGCGGTCTTCGGACCCGTCACCCGATCCATCACCGCGACCCGTTCCGGGCCGATTCCGCCTTCCGCCCAGATGTCGCGCATGATCGCGAGAGGAGGCCAGATCGCAAAACCTGTCATGCCCGATACGGGCGCGGCCGCGACCGTCGTGATGGCGCCTTCGTAAACGTTGACCGGATCCTTGGTCCGGTACCCCCGTGCCGCGAGTGCCGTGTCGAGCGCCCCTTCCCCGTCGCGGATCATGAAGAGCGGCGGCTGCCCGAGTTCAGCCTGCTTCGCCTCGGCAGCGTCGATATCGGCCTCGCTCCAGCGCCCCTCTGCGGTCGCGGCCGAGACGCGCTGGCCGCCGCACCGGCCTTCGCGGATGATGAAGGCGCCAACCCTGTGGCGTGCGGCAGCGGGCCAGGTGGCCTCGGACACGGCGAAGAGGTCGGTCATCCGCATTCCGCCGGGAAAAGCGCGGCGAGCCGCGAGATCGCGGTGTCAACCCGGCCGGGATCGGTGCCCCGGATGACGATGTTCGACCCGTAGGCGCCATTCTGGATGAACGGGTAAGAGCCGAAGCTGAGATCGGCGAATTCGCTGGCCAGCGCCGAGAGCCGTTCGGCGATCTCGCCCTCGCCGCGCTCGATCCGGAGCGTCTGGCTGAGCAGCGGCTCGCCCCCGGTGAGGCGCGGCAGGAGCGAGGCGACCATCGCCTGAAAGATGCTCGGGACGCCGGCCAGGACGTGGACGTTTTCGAGGCTGAAACCGGGGGCGGCGGAGATCGGGTTTTCGATCAGCGTCGCGCCCTCGGGGATGCGCGCCATCCGTTGACGCGCGGCGTTGAACTCCAGCCCGGAGCGGTCGTAATGCGCGGCAAGAATGGCGCGGGCATCGTCGCGGACATGAAGCGCCATCCCGAAGGCGGCGGCGATGGCGTCCGCAGTGATGTCGTCATGCGTCGGGCCGATGCCGCCGGAGGTGAAGAGATGGGTGTAGGCGGCGCGAAGCGCGTTCACCGCCGTCACGATGGCGGCGTGGTCGTCGGACACCACGCGCACCTCTTTCAGGTCGATGCCGATCCGCGTCAACTCGCCCGCGAGGTAGTGCATGTTGGCGTCGCGGGTGCGGCCGGACAGGATCTCGTCCCCGATAATCAGGATGGCGGCTTTTGGGTTCGGCATGGCTCGGATCCTCCGCAACTGGAAAGGGTATAGGGCGCGGTCGGGCGCGGCGGAAGCCCCCGGCTCTGGCCAAAGCGCGTTTCCTTGACTATCTAGTCGGATCATGAAGCGGAAGGAGCAGCCGGTGGATGACCCGCGCGGCCGTCTGACGAAGGACGGGATCAGGATATACGAGCCTGGCGATTTCGCCGGGATGCACGCGGCAGGGCGCCTGGCGGCGGAGATCCTCGACGATGTTGCGGCCCTTGTCGAACCGGGCGTGACGACCGAGGCGCTGGATCGTTTCATCGAGGATCGCGTGACCGCGGCGGGTGCGAAGTCGGCGACGATCGGCTATCGCGGCTATCAGCATGCCTCGTGCATTTCGGTCAACCACGTCGTCTGCCACGGCATTCCGGGGCCGAAGCTTTTGAAGGACGGCGATATCCTAAATATCGACGTGACGGTGATCGTCGACGGCTGGTACGGCGACACGAGCCGGATGTATGTCGCCGGGTCGATGAGCCGCAAGGCCGAGCGGCTGATCGAGGTCACGCATGACGCGCTGATGAAGGGGATCGAGGCGGTCCGCCCCGGCAATACGTTCGGCGACATCGGCTACGCCATCCAGAGCTATGTCGAGGCGCAGCGGATGAGCGTGGTGCGCGATTTCTGCGGGCATGGGCTTGGACGGGTGTTCCACGCGCCGCCGAACGTACTCCATTACGGTCGCGCCGGCAGCGGTCCGCGGCTGGAAGAGGGCATGTTCTTCACGATCGAACCGATGGTGAATCTCGGCCGGCCCGAGACCAAGGTTCTGGCCGACGACTGGACCGCGGTGACGCGGGACAAGTCGCTTTCCGCGCAGTTCGAGCATTCGGTGGGCGTGACGGCGGACGGTTGCGAGATCTTCACCCTGTCGCCTGCGGGACGTTTCTACCCGACGCAGTGATCGGATCGCTGACGCGATCCGACCCGCCGGGGGCTTTGCCCCCGGACACCCAGAGTATTTGGGAACAGAAGATGTCTTGACGGGTTCTCGTTCGAACTCTGACGCTTGAGATCCGGATATGAACTCGAACCGCCTTAAAGACCGAGAAGGGTCGGAAGCTCGTCCATGTGGCGGAAGGGCCGGGCGCCGACGGCTGTCAGGCGGGCGACGTCGCCAGAGGGCGCATAGCCGTAGCACCTCATGCCGGCGGCTTGTGCCGCGCGGGCGCCGGTGGGGCTGTCTTCCACGACGACGCAGGATTCAGGGGCGGCGCCAAGCGCCTTCGCGGCGTGAAGGTAGAGGTCCGGCGCCGGTTTCGGCCGATCCACGTCGTGGCGCGAGAAGATGCGGCCGACGAAGCGTGCATGGATCTCGGGGTGCTGACCGAGGGTGACCGCCATCTTGGCATGCGGCCCGTTGGAGCCGACGGCATAGGGAATACCGGCGCCGTCGAGAGCGTCGAGAAGGGCCGGAACGCCGGGAATGAGCGGCGTGCCTTCGGCGAGGACGACAAATAGCTCGGCATAGATGTCGTCGACCCATGTCTCGGGCAGGGTTGCACCCATCCGCCGCGCCTCCTCCCCCAGGCCGGCAATGGTGCCGCCGAGAAACATCGTCCCGATCTCATGAACCGGCAGAGTCAGCCCGTGGCGCGCGAGGTTGGCGGCGATGACGCGATCGGTGATCGGCTCGCTGTCGACGAGAACCCCGTCGCAGTCGAAAAGAACGGCAGCCGGTGTCATGCGGGGGCCTTCAGTATCGTGATGATCGTGTCGCCATAGCGACGCTGGTCGAGCGGTGCAAATCCCGCGGGCGGAGGCGGGATCGTACTCTCCTCCCACACGATCAGCGCATTCGAGGCGAGCCAGCCGCCTTCCAAGAGCGAGGCGAGCGCGGCTTCGCCGAGGCCCTTGCCATAGGGCGGGTCGAGGAAGACGAGGTCGTAGCCCGGGCCCCGGTTCGGCCCCATCCTGGTCGCGTCGCGGCGCCAGACATCGGTCACGCCCATCGCCTGCATCTTCTCGATATTCTGTCGAAGAAGGGCCCGCGCGGCGGTGCCGTCATCGACGAAGGCCACGCGCGCGGCACCGCGGCTCAGCGCTTCGAGGCCGAGCGCACCGGTTCCGGCGAAAAGGTCGAGGACACGGGCGCCTTCAACCGGATTACCGTAGGGGCCATTCATCAGAATATTGAAGATCGCCTCGCGCACACGGTCGGAGGTGGGGCGCAGATGCGCGGCGGCGTCGCCTGCGCCGACCTCGGCGAGCTTAAGCCCGCGTCTGGCGCCGCCGATGATCCTCATGCCTTCAGGAGCGGCTTGAGATCGGCAGAGGCGTCGGCAACCACCGCCGGGTCGGGGGATTTCCCCATCTCGATCAGGCGCTTGCCGATCATGTAGGCGCGGGCATCGTTCATCGCGTCGATCGCCAGGAGCGTGTCGCCCCGGTAGTACCAGAAGCTGACCACATCGCCGTCGCCCTTCCGGGTCACGATCCGGTCGTAGCCGGTGTTCAGCCCGGCGATCTGGAGCTTCACGTCATACTGGTCGGACCAGAACCACGGTTTCGCCTCGTATCGCGTGTCGGCACCGAGGATGTTGACTGCCACGATCTCGGCCTGGTCGATGGCGTTGCCGACGCTTTCGAGCCGTATGCGCCCGCCGGCATGGGGAAACGACGCGCAATCGCCGGCGGCCCAGACATGGGGGGCGGAGGTGCGTCCGAAGGCGTCGGTGCGGATACCGTTTTCAAGCGCGATCCCTGCGGCTTCGGCGAGTTCGGCATTGGGCTGGATACCGATCCCGACAATAACGAGGTCGGCGGCAAGATCGGTGCCGTCAGCAAGAATCGCCGCGCTGACGTTGCCGTCCTTGCCGACAAGCCGGTCGAGACCGATGCCTTCGCGGACCGTCACGCCATGCGCGGTGTGCAACTTTCGAAAATAGTCCGAGGTTTCGGGCGCGGCGACGCGTTGCAGAATGCGCGGCGCGGCCTCGATCAATGTCACGTCGAGGCCGAGTTTCGCCGCGACCGCCGCCGCCTCCAGCCCGATATAGCCGCCGCCCACGATCAGCGCGCGGGCGCCCGCGCGGAACTCCGGCGCCATGCGGTCGACATCGGCAAGTGTCCGCACGGTGAACACCCGCCCGAGATCGCCGCCGATCGCCGCCGGCAGGCGGCGGGGGCGCGAGCCGGTGGTCAGAGCGAGATCGTCGAACGCGATGATCTCGCCGTCCTCCAGCGTGACCGTCCTCGCGGCCGTATCGATCGCCTCGACCCGCGCGCCGAGGCGAAGCGTGACCGACTGCTCCTCCCAGAAAGACGGTGCGCGCAGGTAAAGGCGCTCCAACTCCATCTCGCCCAGAAGGTATGCCTTGGAAAGCGGCGGGCGCTGATAGGGCGGGACCGGCTCCTCGCCGATCATTGTGATCGGGCCGGTATGGCCAAGCGACCTGAGCTTCGCGGCCAACGCGGCCCCGGCCTGCCCCGCGCCGACGATGACGATCCCGCGCATCCGCATTCTCCCTCTGGCCGACACCCGCCCGGACCCTATATCGTGGGGTCAGGAAAACGCAACGCGAGAGGACCGAGAAATGACACTTTCGAAAGGCGGCAAACTGCCGGAAGCGAGCTTCGTCACGATGGGGGCGAACGGCCCCGAAACGGTGCAACTGTCCGAACGACTGAAGGGACGCAAGGTCGTGGTCTTCGGGCTTCCCGGCGCCTTTACCGGTCCCTGTTCGACGATCCACGTGCCGAGTTTCATTCGCACGGCCGGGGACTTCCGCAAGAAAGGCATCGAAGAGATCCTCTGCATCTCCGTTAACGATCCCTTCGTCCTGAAAGCCTGGGGCGAGGCGACCGGCGCGACGGGCGCCGGGATCACCTTCCTCGGGGATGCCGATGGCAGTTTCACCAAGGCGCTCGGCATGGCGTTCACCGCGCCGCATCTGGGCCTGATCGGCCGGTCGAACCGCTATGCGCTGGTTCTCGACGACGGCGTGATCACCGCGGCGAGCATCGACAAGCCGGGCGAGTGCAATATCTCGACAGGTGAGCATCTTCTGGCGGAGATCTGACGTGATCTTAGTGGGGCAGCGCCTGCCGGAGGCGCGTCTCCTCCGGATTGGCGCCGGGGGGCCTGAGGAGGTGCAGTTGTCGGAGCGGCTGTCGGGACGCAAGGTGGTGATTTTCGCCGTGCCCGGCGCCTTTACGCCCACCTGCGACAGCGCGCATCTGCCAAGCTTCATCCGTAGCGCGGATGCGTTGCGGGCCAAAGGGGTGGAGGAGATCATCTGCCTTTCCGTCAACGACGCGCATGTGATGCGGGTCTGGGGCGAAGCGACGGGTGCCACGGCAGCGGGCATCACCATGCTCGCCGATTCCGATGCGGGGTTCACGACGGCGGTGGGGCTGACCTATTCGGCCCCGGCCGCCGGCATGTTCGACCGGTCGCGTCGTTACGCCATGGTTGTCGAGGACGGAATCGTCACGGATTTCGAACTCGACCCGCTCGGCCAGTGCAGCCTCTCGACCGGAGACGCAGTGTTGGAGCGGCTCTGACAGCGTCAGCGGCGGGCGTGGATCTGGCAAAGGCAGGCGACCGGCTCGCCGTGGTCGCGCTGTACTTCGGCATCGCCCGCGATCTTGTCCATCCGGCGCGCAAGCGTCACATCGAGCGCCGATAGCCCCTCGCAATCATGGGTCGTCAGCGTAACGTCGACGACGTTGTAGATGTTGGTCCATTCCGGGTGGTGGTTGAGCTTTTCGGCTTGCAGCGCGGCGCGGGACATGAAGCCCCAGGCCTCGGAAAAGCTCCGGAACTTCCAGATCTTGCGGATCGCGTCGCGGCCGTCGACCGCGGCCCAGCCGGTGTCGCCAAGGGCGGGCAGGTCGGCGGTGCGCTCGGCTTCGGTCAGAAGGTTGGCCATCATTCCTCCTTCGGCGGCATCGCCGAGTTGTCGGCATCGTTTGCCCGCTGCAGGGCGGGCCGTTCGCTCAGCCGGTCCCAATAGGTCTGAAGAACGGGGCGCGGTTCTATAGTTCCGAAGCGGAGCCCCCAGCCGATCTGCGACCCGGTGGCGACATCGGCTGCCGAGAACCGGTCGCCGGCGAGGTAGGGACTTTCGGTCAGCGCGATCTCCAGCGCGTCGAGCGTGGTCTGGAGCGATCCGAACCCGACCATGCCGCGCTTGTCGGCGGGCACCTCGACGCCGAGCGCCTTGATGATCACCGTCGCCTCCAACGGGCCGGCCCCGAAGAAGAGCCAGCGGTAGTAGGCGGAACGCTCCTTCGGGGCGAGGCCGGCCTCGGGAAACTCGTCGGCGAGATAGGCGCAGATCGCGGCATATTCGGTGATGATCCGGTCGCCATGAACGAGTGCGGGAACCTTGCCCATCGGGTTGATTTTCAGATAGTCGGGCGTCTTCATCGCGGGCCCGTAGTCGAGATACCGCACTTCGTAGGGCTGGCCCACTTCTTCCAGCATCCAGCGCGCAACCCGGCCGCGCGACATCGGGTTCGAGTAAAGCGTTAGCGTTTCGGGCATGCGCGGTCTCCGTTTCCTTTCAAGTGAAATATTCCCGCCGGGGGTGAAAACTTTCAATGCCTCCGGCGGGGATATTTTCGGCAAGGTGCATGCCGTGGTCAGGGGGCAGGGGGTTTGCGGAACGGGCCGTAGTCCGTGAGCACCTCGATCTCTTCGCCGACGGCGCGGGCTTCGGCGTCGAGATATCGGGCGACGGCGGTCCGGAACGAGGGATCGGCGATCCAGTGCAGCGAATGGGTTTCGACCGGCAGGTAGCCGCGGGCGAGCTTGTGTTCCCCCTGCGCCCCGGCCTCGACGCGCGAGAGGCCGTGGGCGATGGCATAGTCGATGGCCTGATAGTAGCAGCATTCGAAATGCAGGAACGGGTGGTCTTCGATCGCGCCCCAGTAGCGGCCGTAGAGTGTGTCGCGGCCGATGAAGTTCAGCGCGCCGGCGACCGGACGCCCGCCACGTTCCGCGAGGATCAGGAGGACATCGTGCCGCATCGTTGCGTGCACCTCGTCGAAGAAGCCTCGAGTCAGATAAGGATGGCCCCATTTGCGACTGCCGGTGTCCTGATAGAAGTCCCAGAACGCGTCCCAGTGCTCAGGGCGGATCGCATCGCCGGTCAAGTGCCGGATCCGGCCGCCGAACCCCGCCGCGCCGGCGCGTTCCTTGCGGATAGCCTTGCGCTTGCGCGAGGCAAGATCGGCGAGGAAACTGTCGAAATCCGCGTAGCTGCGGTTTTCCCAGTGAAACTGCTGGGTAACGCGGTGCAGAAGGCCCATTTCCGCGCCGGCTTCCGCCTCTTCGGCGGTGCAGAACGTGACGTGGGCCGAGGAAAGGCCGTTGTCGGACGCGATCTGGACCAGGGCTTGGGTCAGCGCGGCGCGGCCCGTGACGTCCCATCCCGGCTTCGTCAGGTAGCGGCGTCCAGTGGCAGGTGTGAACGGCACCGCGACCTGGAGTTTCGGGTAATAACGCCCGCCCGCCCGCTCATAGGCATCGGCCCAGGCATGGTCGAAGATGTACTCACCCTGGCTGTGGGATTTCACGTAGAGCGGCATCGCGGCGATGACCTCGCCCGCCGCGCGGGCGATGAGGTGGCGGGGTTGCCAGCCGGTGTCCTTGCCGACAGAACCCGAGCGTTCGAGGGCGGAGAGGAAACGATATGTCGTGAACGGATCTCGCGGTCGCCCCGACCCCGCCTCGGGGCAGGCGCAGGCATCCCATTCGGCCGCGGCAATATCGCCAAGGCCGGACAGGACGCTGACGTCGAGAGCGATATCATCCATGCCGCACCAGATCCATTCCCTTGACTTGGGGAGGGAGGGCGGGGCGCGTCAAGCCGTCAGCCGCGCGGCGTAACGTTCGAAGGTCACGTTTTGCGCGATCCGGCGGGCTTCCGCCTCGGCCTCGGGCGACTTGATGGTCCAGGTCAGCACCGCCGCGCCCCTCGCCTTCAGCTCGGCCACGCGCGGGCGGTCGAGGTCGGCGGCCTCGTGCGAGATGAAGCTCGCGCCGACCCTCTCGTAGTCGGGGATGTCGCGCAGGCGGTCGCGGACATGGCCGGGCAGGAGCGGCCAGCCCTCGGCGGTATAGGCGGAGGTGGTCAGCCCGCGCGGACGGCCGGGCGCCGCTTCGGCGAGGGCGGCGACCGAATGCGGGTTGAACGACATCAGCGCGACCGACCCCGGATAGTCTTCGAGAAGCGCTGCCACGGCGCGTTCGAGTGGCCCGACCTCGGGCCCCATCGTTCCGTCCTGGTCCTTGATCTCTATAAGCAGGGGTGCCTTTCCGGCGACCAGCGCCAGAATCGCGGCAAGCGTCGGAATGCCGTCTTCGGCATCAAGAAGCCTGATCCGCCCCAACTCTTCCGCGGTTCGTCCCCGGATGCGGCCGGGAGCGCCGGTCAGACGCTTCAGGTCGTAATCATGAAAAACCATCGGGACGCCATCGGCAGACGGCTGGATATCGGTTTCGATCGCATAACCCGCCTCGATCGCCGCGCGGAAGGCCGCTGGCGAATTCTCCGGCCGTCCGGCCGCGCGATCGTGATAGGCGCGGTGCGCGATCGGTTTGGTCAGAAAGACCTCGGGAAGCGGGACCGGCTTCGGCGCCATCACTTCACCTGGAAGACCGCCTCGATCTCTACCGCGACGCCGAGCGGCAGGGCGGGAGCCGAGACGGCAGCGCGGGCGTGGCGGCCGGCATCGCCCAGAACCTCGACCATGAGGTCGGAGCAGCCGTTGATCACCTTCGGCTGATCGGTGAACTCGGGGGTCGAGTTGACGAAGCCGGTCAGTTTGACCACCCGCACGATCCGGTCGAGATCGCCGCCGAGCGCCGCGCGCGCCTGGGCGAGAAGGCTCATCCCGCAACGCCGGGCGGCTTCCGCGCCTTCCGCCACGTCCATCGTGTCGCCGAGCCTGCCCTTGATGAGGCCCGCAGAGCTTTGCGAAATCTGGCCCGAGACAAAGACAAGGTCCCCGGCCTGCACGAAGGGCACATAGTTCGCCGCCGGCGCGGGAGCGTCGGGCAGGGTAATCCCCAGTTCGTCAAGGCGTGCGTCAATCTTTCCGGCCATATTTCAATCTCCTCGCGATTCCGGTTCGGGATGGACGTTAGCCGCGTGGCCCGGTGGGGGAAAGAGGGTCCGCCGGAACCGTCAGAGGTTGAGGACGAAACGTGGAAGGTTGAGGCCGGGTATACAACCCGACGGCGCCTCGCCCGCGGAACGGGCGCCCATACGGGAGAAAAAGCCCGCGGCGGCGGGGTCGGCGGCGATGATCAACTCGACGGCCCCGGCCGCACAAGCCATCTTCAGCGCTTTGGCGAAAAGCATCGCGCCAATGCCCGTGCCGACCTCGTGCGGTTCCACGAAGAGTTTTTTCAGCGTGGCAGTCGTCCCTTCTGTCGTTACCTGAACGACGCCGACGGGATGGCCCCGCCGTTCGGCCACGAGCGTCGTTGGAAGGTCGTCGGGCGCCACGGTCAACTCCGCACGGCAGGCGGCGATGAATTCCGGGTCATAGCCCCAGACAGCCTTCGAGCGCAGGCAGAGAAGCGAGAGTTCCGCCAGTTCCACGGCCCGCGCGGCCCGCACGATCACGATGCTGTCAGCTTTCCCGGAAGGCACGGTTGAAATACTCGGCGAAAGGTTTGACCAGATAGGCAAGCGGGGTGCGCTCGCCGGTGCGGATGAAGACTTCCACCGGCATGCCGGGAATGATCGGGTGACCGTCGAGCTTGGCGAGCTCTCCGGCATCCAGCACCACTTCGGCACGGTAGTAAGAGGCTTTGGTTGCCTCGTCGACGAGCGAATCGGCCGAAATCCGCGCCACCTGGCCGAAGAGTTCCGGTGTGGTGCGCGTGTCGAATGCGGCGAAGCGGAGGGTGACTTCCTGACCGATGCCGATCTCGTCGACATGGATGGGGGCCACGCGGGCGGCAATGACCAGCGGGCGATCCTGCGGCACGAGATAGAGAACGGGTTCGGCCGCGCGGATGACCGAGCGTGGCGTCGTCACCTGAAGCGCATGGACGATGCCCGCCACGGGCGCACGGATGTCGAGACGGTCGATCTGTTCGATCAGTGCCCGGCGCCGCTCGGCGAGTTCGAGTTCGCGATAGCCGAGGTCGCGCAGCTGGGTGTTCGCGTCCTCGCGCCGCGTACTGCCGCGCTTGAGGATCTCGATATCGATTTCCGTGACCCGGCCTTCAGCCTCGGCGCGGGTGGCGTCGAGCTCGCCCGCCAGTCCTTCGAGCCGGGCCTTTTCACGTTCGAGCGCCAAGACGCGTCCGGCCTGCGTCAGTCCCCGGTCGAGAAGCGTCTTAAGGTCCGCCAGTTCCTCGTCGATGAAACTTAGCTGGCTGTCGGTCGAGGCGCGCTGGGCGACGATCCCCTCGATCTGGTTGGCGATCTGGCCGCGCCGTCGCTGAAGCTGGTCGACCTCGTTAGCCTCGGTCTCGGCACGGGCGACGAAGAGCCGCTCTTGCCCCTTCATCAGTGCCGCGATCTCGGGGCGTGCCTCGGCGAAGTCCCTCAGTTCGGCAGGAAAGGCGATTGCGTCAGCGTCGTCACGCTCCGCCTCCAGCCGGCCCCGCCGGGCGAGGATTTCGAAGAACTGGCCCTCGACGATGGTCAGTTCTGACTTCAGAAGCGTTCCGTCGAGCTGGATCAGCGGCGCGCCCGCGGCAACGAGGTCGCCGTCCTTGACGAGGATCTCGGCGACAACGCCCCCGTCGGGATGCTGCACGACCTGGCGGTTCTGCTCGACCTCGACCTGCCCGCCAGCGACGACCGCTCCGGCGATCTCGGTCGTCACCGACCACGCGCCGAAACCGCCGACAAGAAGCACCAGCGCGATGGCGCCGAGGAGAAGCGGTGCGCGCGCCGAGGGGGGCGATGCGGGGTCGGTCATGTCACACCTCCGGGCCCGGGCGCGCGGGCGATCTCGCTCGCGTTCCGGACCATGCTTTTGAGGACCTCGTCGCGCGGCCCGTAAGCGCGGCGGATGCCCCCGTCGAGCACCATGATCTGATCGCATTCCTGGATTGCCGCCGGCCGGTGCGCCATGATCAGGACGGAGCCACCCTGGGCTTTCACCGCCCGGATCGCGGCGTTCAGCGCCATCGAGCCGTCGTTGTCGAGATTCGAGTTCGGTTCATCGAGGACGAGGATGACCGGATCGCCGTAAAGCGCGCGGGCGAGGCCGATCCGCTGGATCTGGCCGCCCGACAGCCGCCCGCCGGTCTGGCTGACGCGGGTGTTGTAGCCTTCGGGCAAGTCGAGGATCATCTGATGCGCGGCCGCCTTCTGGGCTGCGGCGACGATGGCCGCATCGTCGGGCCGGGGCGCGAGGCGGGCGATGTTTTCGGCGATGGTTCCGTCGAAAAGCGTCACCCGCTGCGGCAGGTATCCGATATAGGTGCCGAGCATGTCCGGGTCGTACTGATCAAGCGTCGCCCCGTCGAGCCGCACCCAACCGCCGGCGGGGCGCCAGACCCCGGTCAGCGCATGGGCCAGCGTCGATTTTCCGGCGCCGGAAGGGCCGATCACCCCGACGGCCTGACCCGGTTCGATCCGGAACGACACCATTCTGAGCGCTGCCTGGGTCTGACCCGGCGGAACCACGGTCAGCTGGTTCGCCTCCAGGATCGCGCGCGGCTTCGGCAAGGCCGTGCGTGGGGTGTCCGCCGGCACCGTCGCGAGCAGGGTGGCGAGCCGATGCCAGCCTTCCTGCGCCCGCTGTACGGCCGCCCAACCGCCGATCGCCTGTTCGACGGGGGCGAGCGCACGGCCCATCAGGATGGACGCGGCGATCATCGCGCCGGGCGTCAATTCTCCCTTTAGGACCAGAAGTGCCCCGAGCGCCAGCATTGCCGATTGCAGGAACAGCCGGAACGTCTTGGAGAAGACCGTATAGACGCCGGACCGGTCGGTGGCGGCGATCGATTCCGTCAGCGCCTCGCCCCGCGCCCTGGCCCAACGGGAAAAACTCGCACCCCGCATCCCCATGCTCTGCACCAGATCGGCTTCGTCGCGAAGCTGGTCCGACATCCGCTCTGCCCGCTGGTTCGCGGCATGTGCTGCAAGGACTGCGCGGCGCGTATTGGTCTGGTTGAGTGCGGTCACGCACACCAGCACCGCACCACCGGTAAGGGCGAGCCATCCGAGCCAGGGGTGGAAAATGAAAACGGCGGCGAGGAAGAGGGGCGCCCACGGCATGTCGAAGAGCGCGAGGAAGACCGGCGACGCCAGAAGCTGGCGGATGGCTTCCAGATCGCGCAAGCCCGCCGCAGCCGCCTGATCGCCCGGTACAAGCGCGCTTCGCGCGATGGCAGCGGTGAAGACCCGCCTGTCGAGACGCGACTGGAACCCGGCGGCGAGCCGCGCCATCACCCGGCCGCGCGCAAGGTCGAGAAGCCCCATCATCGCGAAGAGGAAGGCGACGAGCGCGAAAAGTGCCAGGAGCGTCTCCTCGGAGCGGCTGCCGAGAACGCGGTCATAGACCTGAAGCATGAAGATCGGCCCGACCAGCATCAGGAGGTTCACAAAGGCGGAAAAAAGCGCCACGGCCCACAGCAGGCCCCGCCCGTCGGCGCGCGCCGCGCGAAGCTCCTCGCGTCCCCGGCCGAGCTCGTTCTTCGTCATCGTTCCACTCCTGCCTCGGCCGATCTTCCGCCGATCGGGACCGCTTTCCCGACTGTGACTTGCGTCTGTCGCGCTTGGCTTTTAAGCCTTTATCGCGATTGCGGCGCCCCTGCCGGTCATTTTGCGGGACGATAAGTAGAAAATGATTGGAAATCCATTGGCGAGTTCACTTCACCGGAAGGCAACAAAGGCATTTCTTCTGACGCTGCTCGCCCTTGGCGCCTGCTCGAAGCCCGAACCGGGCGCGGAGTTCAATGATCCTTTCGAGGCGCACAACCGCGCTGTTCACGCCGACAATGTCGCCATCGACCGGATGCTCGGCGGCGGAAAGCCGGACAAGAAGCCGCTTCTGCCGCAGCCGGTTGCGGAGGGCCTGTCCAATTTCTCCGACAACCTCGGGATGCCGTCCGCGGTGGTGAACAGCCTCTTGCAAGCCCGCCCCGGCCCGGCGCTCCAGAATACCGCGCGGTTTGTCGTCAATACGACCGTGGGCATCGGCGGTCTCTTCGATCCGGCCACGGCAATCGGTCTTTATGAAGAGGATACCGATTTCGGCGAGACGCTGCATGTCTGGGGCGCACCCGAGGGGGCTTTCCTGGTCGTCCCGATCGCCGGCCCGACGACGGAGCGCGATCTGGCCGGGAAAGTCGTCGATTTCGTCATCGATCCGATGGGTGGTGTCTTCCCCGAGCCCGAAAAATATTACGTCGCGGCAGCGAAGCTGGGCGGCAAGTTAGCGGACCGGCAGCGCTATAGCGATACAATCGACTCGATCCTATATGAAAGCGCGGACAGCTACGCGCAGATGAGGCTTCTCTATTTGCAGAACCGCCATTTCGAACTCGGTATCGAGGCCGAGGTGTTCGACCCGTACGAGGATCCCTATGGACAGTAAGCTTTCTCGCCGCCACCTTATCGCTGCCGTTCCTGCGGGCCTTGCCCTGGCGGCCCTGCCGGGCACAGCGATGGCGCTGAACGTCAACGAGGCGCGGGCCCTGATCGGCCGTGCGATCGACGAGGTGAATGGCGTGATCAACTCGGGTACGCCCGAGGCCGCGATGTTCAAATCCTTCGAGGGCATCTTCGTGCGCTATGCCGATGTCCGCTACATCGCCCAAAGCGCGCTCGGGCCGGCGGGACGGGGGGCGAATGCCGCGGTGATGAACGCCTACGTTAAGGCGTTCCAGGGCTATATCTCTCGTAAATACGGTCGCCGATTCCGCGAGTTCATCGGCGGCAAGATCGTCGTGACGGATGCCCGGCCGCTGAAGAGTTTTTTTGAGGTGATCTCTGTCGCCCATCTGAAAGGCCAGGCCCCGTTCGAGGTGCGCTGGCATGTCTTTGACAAGTCCGGCAAGGATCTTTTCTTCAACATCATCATCGAAGGCGTGAACATGCTCGCCGCCGAACGCACCGAGATCGGCGCGATGCTCGACCGCCGGCGGGGCGATATTTCCGCGTTGACGGCAGACCTCAGAAACGCTGGTTGAACCGCCTCAGGCGCCAATGGCAGGCTTGGCCCCCGGCCGCTCAGTTGCGGCGGCCGAGGATCGCGCCGAGAATATCGAGAATCGTCTGATCGTTCGGCGCTTGCGCCGGTTGCGGCCGGGGTTCTGCCTGAGCGCCCGGAAAATTTTGCGCGCCGGCCTCGTAACTCTGGCCGGGCCAGGCGGGGGCGGGAACCTCGTTTGGCCGGATCATCGGCAGCGGCGTCGGCTGAACGCCTGCCTCGACCCGCGTCATGACCTCGTGCCAGATCTCGGCGGGCAGGCCGCCACCCGTCACGCCGGTCAAAGGTTTGTTGTCGTCGTTCCCCATCCAGACCCCGGTCACGTAATCCGCCGTGAAGCCGATGAACCAGGCATCGCGGTAGTCCGATGTCGTGCCGGTCTTGCCAGCCACCTGCCACCCGTCGAGCCGCGCCCGCTGTCCGGTGCCGCGCTCCACCACTTGCGTCATCATGTAGGTGAGCTGGCGCGCGGCATCCTGCGAGATCACGCGCTCGCCCATGCCGCCTTCCTGGCCGATGAGGGCAGCGTCATCGCCCTGGATGCGCAATTCGACGAGCCCGTAGGGGTGGACCGAGGAGCCGCCGTTGAGGATGCCGGCATAGGCGCCGGTCATGTCGAGAAGCGTCGCGCCGGACGCGCCGAGGGCAATCGCCGGCCCCTGCGCCAACTCCGATTGAAGCCCGAAATCAGAGGCGACCTGCCGCACCGCCTCGAGGCCAACCGCCTGGCTCACCCGCACGGTCGAGGTGTTGACCGAATTGGTCAGCGCATCGGCGAGAGTGATAAACCCCCGGTATTTTGGCGTGTAGTTCTTTGGCGACCACTCGCCCGAGCCCTTGACGTAAAGGGTGAGCGGCGCGTCCTCGACCACCGAGTTCATCGTGTAGCCCATGTCGAGCGCGGCGGCATAGACGAAGGGCTTGAAGGTGGACCCGGTCTGCCGAAGTGCCTGCGTCGCCCGGTTGAAGGCGCCGTTGACCTGGCTCTTGCGGCCGCCGACCATGGCCCGCACCGCGCCGTCCGCCGACATGACGACGATGGCCGCCTGCGCCGTGGAGCCTGCCTTGACCTTGTTCTCGAACACGTAGTCGAGCGCTTCCTCGGCCTTCTTCTGGATGTCCTGATCCAGCGTCGTGCGGATGACGACGTCCTCGGTCGTATCTTCCGTCAGGAAAGCGGGGCCGGATTCCATGACCCAGTCGGCGAAATAGCCGCCGGCCCGCGCCTCGGCCGCAGGCGACAGCCGCGCCGGGTGCGCCTTGGCGTCTGCGTATTGGGCGTCAGTCAGGTAGCCCTGATCGTGCATCAGGCCCAAGACCACCGCGGCGCGACCCTGCGCGCGCTCGAGGTTCGCCGTGGGCGCATAGCGCGTCGGCGCCTTCAGAAGCCCGGCCAGCATCGCGGCCTCGGCGGGGGTGACCTCATTCGCCGACTTGCCGAAATACCGCTGTGCGGCGGCTTCGAAGCCGCGCGCGCCGGCGCCAAGATAGGCGCGGTTGAGATAGAGGGTCAGCACGCTGTCCTTGCCGTATTTCGCCTCCATCGCGAAGGAGAACGGCACTTCCTTGATCTTGCGCCACTTGGACGAGACGCGGCAGTCCGCCTCGTAATCCGCCTCGCTCTTCCACTGAGTCGGATCGTAGGGGACGCCGAGGCAGATGAGCTTTGCCACCTGCTGGGTAATGGTGGAGCCGCCGTTCCCTTCGAGCGGACCGCGCCCTTCCGCCAGGTTGATCCGGATCGCGCTGGCGATGCCGCGTGGCGATATGCCGAAATGGTTGTAGAAGCGCTTGTCCTCGGTCGCGACGATGGCGTTCTTGAGATTCGGCGAGACTGTGTCGGCGGTGATCTGGCCGCCGAAGGTTTCGCCGCGCCAAGCATAGACCTGACCATCGCGGTCGAGCATCGTCACCGATCCCTTGGTCCGTGCGTCGATCAGCGTTTCTAGCGGCGGTAGCTGGGCATAGAAATAGAAGGTGGCAAGGCCAAGGACGATGGCCCCCATCGCACCAAGGCGCCAGCCGACGCCCCAGACCGCACGCCAGATCAGCCGGAACAGCCCCGTCACCAAGCGGATCGGCCACGCTGCCTTGCGGGCCGCCGGGCGGCGCTTCGCCGCTTTCGGTTTCCGCGCGGCTTTCGGCTTCGGCGCCGTTTTCGGCGCCGCTGCGTAACGCCGTTCCGCGACCAGCGGAGTCTTTCTGCCGCCCGTTTCTTTCATCCGTCCTGATCCGATGCCTGCTCTTTTTCGCGACAATACAGGCTTGCCAGGGGAATGTGGAGCCAAAGCCGATCACGTTTTCCTTTCGCCCGATGACGGAGAAGCAAGCAATCCGGGAAACATGCGCAAACCAAGCGCGTCCGGGGTCGGGCGGCCTGACGGTCACATTGGGTATCCGCGTGATGGAGGAGCGCGAGATCATTGGGCCCGAGAAGGCCGAGCCTAGGATGGAAGCCTATCGCGATCTCGGCAAGGGCCTGTCTCCATCGACCGTCTGAAAGGGTCCGGGCGAGTGTCCGGGCCGTCGATTATCGACTCTTCTGCATCGCAGCATGCCTAAAAATTAATATACAACTACCTATTTGCACAAAAAATATGCATATAGTCCGCGAACTGCATTGGCAAAAGGCCGAGTCCTATTGAGTCCGAGCCCCGCCCGGCGCTCCTTTCGCTGGACGACCAGAAATGGCGACCCAGCCGGAAGGGGGCAAGATGAAATACATCATAGCGGCGATCAAACCCTACAAGCTCGACGAGGTGCGCGAAGCGCTGACCTTGATCGGGGTTCGTGGGATGATGGTCAGTGAAATCAAGGGGTTCGGCACGCAGTCCGGGCATACCGAGATCTATCGCGGTGCCGAATATGCGGTGAACTTCGTGCCGAAGCTCAAGCTCGAGATCGCCGTGAGCAACGCGATTGCTGACGATGTAATCGACACGATCGCCAGGGTCGCCAAGACCGGAAAGATCGGCGACGGCAAGATTTTCGCGCTCGATCTTCAGCAGGTATTGCGGGTCCGGACCGGGGAAACCGGGGAGGACGCGCTGTGATCGGGACAAACCATCGGGGGATGATGATGAAGAAAACATTGGGATGGGCGGGTCTTGCGACCCTGCTCTCGGGCCTGCCGGCCCTTGCACAAGAGGCTGCCGCCGGGGCGGCGGCGGAAGTCGCGCCGATCATCGACAAGGGTGACGTCGCGTGGATGATGACCTCCTCGGCGCTCGTCCTGTTCATGACGGTCCCGGGCCTCGCGTTGTTCTACGGCGGCCTGGTCCGCTCCAAGAACATGCTGTCGGTGCTGATGCAGTGCACGATGATCGCCGCCGTGGTGATGATCGTGTGGGTTCTCTACGGCTACTCTTTCGCCTTCGGTGGCGGAACCTCTCCCTACTGGGGCGGTTTCGGCAAGCTCTTCCTGGCCGGTGTGACGCCCGACAGCACGGCGGCGACCTTCACGGACGGCGTGGTGCTTCCGGAATATGTGTTCATCGCGTTCCAGATGACCTTCGCGGCGATCACGCCGGGCCTCATCATCGGCGCCTTCGCCGAACGGGCGAAATTCTCGGCGGTCCTGCTTTTCTCCGTCCTCTGGGTCACGTTCATCTACTTCCCGATCGCCCACATGGTCTGGGATGGCGCGGGCCTGATCTTCAACATGGGCGCGATCGACTTCGCCGGCGGCACCGTCGTTCACATCAATGCCGGGATCGCGGCGCTGGTCTGGGCGCTTGTCCTTGGACCGCGTGTCGGGTTCGGCAAGGACAACATGGCGCCGCACTCGATGACCCTGACGATGGTCGGCGCGGCGATGCTGTGGGTCGGCTGGTTCGGCTTCAATGCCGGTTCCAACCTTGAGGCGACTTCGGGCGCGACGCTTGCGATGATCAACACGTTTGTCGCGACGGCGGGCGCGATCGTAAGCTGGGCCCTCGTCGAGATGTTCGCCCGTGGCAAGGCTTCCGGCCTCGGCGCCGCCTCGGGCATGGTTGCCGGTCTCGTCGCCATCACCCCCGCCTGCGGCACAATCGGTCCGGTCGGCGCGATCGTCCTTGGACTCGCCGTCTCGCCGATCTGCTACCTCTTCGTCACCAGCGTGAAGTCGAAGTTCGGGTATGATGACAGCCTGGACGTCTTCGGCGTGCATGGCATCGGCGGGATCGTCGGCGCGATCGCGACCGGTATCCTCACCGCCCCTTCGCTCGGCGGCATGGGTGGGGAAGACTTCGCGATGGGTTCTCAGGTGATGATCCAGATCAAGGCCGTGGTCATCACGCTGCTCTGGTCGGGCATCGGGTCGGCCATCCTGATCTACATCACGAAGTCGATCACCGGCATCCGGGTTGCGACCGACGACGAACGGCAGGGGCTCGACCTCACTGCGCACGGCGAAAGCGCCTATCACTCCTGATCTGCGGGAACAGCCAAGAAAAACGGCGGGGCTCCGGCCCCGCCATTTGCGTATCGCGCCGCGCTCAGATTCCTACGGCGAGGATGGCGCGGGCGAGCACCGGCACGGTTTTGGTGTTCAGCCCGGCGATGTTCAGCCGCGAATCGCCGACCATGTAGATCCCGTGTTCCATCTTCAACCGCTCCACCTGTTCGGGGCTCGCGCCGAGGCGCGAGAACATGCCCCGATGCTGGGCGAGAAAGCCGAAACGGTCGGAGCCTGAAAGAGTCCGCAACTCGGTCGCGAGCTGCTCGCGCAAGGCAAGCATGCCAAGCCGCACCGCCTCCAGTTCCGCCTGCCAATCGGCGCGCAGGGCCGGATCGGTCAGGATCATCGTCACCAGCCGTGCGCCGTGATCGGGCGGAAAGGAATAGTTCTGCCGGTTGAGGAACGCGAGCGTGCCTTGCGTCACCTCGCGCTTCGCCGGATCCGAAAGCGCCATCAGCGCGCCAGTCCGTTCCCGGTAGATTCCGAAATTCTTCGAGCATGACGCGGCGATCAGAACTTCGGGCAGACGTTCCACGATGAGCCGCATCCCGGCCGCGTCGGCATCGAGCCCGTCGCCGAATCCCTGATAGGCGATGTCGATCATCGGGATCGCGCCGGTCTTTTCCAGAAGCGCGGCGACCTCCGCCCATTCCGGAAGCGTCAGGTTGGCACCCGTCGGGTTGTGGCAGCACCCGTGCAGCAGGACCACGTCCCCGGGCTTGGTGACCGCGAGGTCGGCCATCATCGCGCCGAAATCGACCGCCCGCGTGTCGCCGTCGAAATAGCGGTAGGGCTCGACCGGCAGGCCGAGATATTTCAGGATCGAGAGATGATTGGGCCAGGTCGGGTCGGAGACCCAGACCCGCGCTTCGGGCGATGCCATGCGGACCAGTTCGAATGCCTGCCGCACCGCGCCGGTCCCGCCGGGGGTCGCGACCGAAGACAGGCGGTCCGCCGCCAGGGCATCGCCCAGCACCAGCGACGAGAGCGCCGCGTTGAAGTCCGGATCGCCCGCAAGACCGGTATAGGTCTTCGTCGTCTCGGTCTCCCACAATTGCCTTTCGGCAGCCTTTACGGCGCGCATGACCGGCGTCAGGCCGGTCGCGTCCTTGTAGACACCGACGCCGAGGTCGATCTTGTCGGTGCGGGGATCGGCCTTGAACTGGCCCATGAGCTGCAGGATCTTGTCGGCGGGCTGCGTCTTCAGGTTGCCGAACATGGGCGCTCCTATCCTTTCGCGACCTTGAGGTCGTTATACATGCCCCATTCCGCCCAGGACCCGTCATAGAGCGAATGGTCGTGCTTGCCGAGCCGTTCCAGCGCGAGGTTGATGATCGCGGCGCTGACGCCCGACCCGCAGCTGGTGATCGCCGGCTTGCCGAGGTCGACGCCCGCGGCTTCGACAACCGCGCGCAGCGCATCGGGCGATTTCATCGTGCCGTCGGCGTTCAGGAGCGTCCGGTAGTGCACGTTCTTCGAATTCGGGATGTGACCGGAGCGCAATCCGGGTCGCGGCTCGGCCTCGTCGCCGGTAAAACGGCCGGGGCTGCGGGCGTCGAGGATCTCGTGATCGCCAAGCTTCGCCGCCGCCGCGACCTGTGTCACGTCCTTGACCATATGCGCCTGACGGCTGACCGTGATGTGGCGGTCCCGCAGAACGGGCGGCATGTCCTCGACCGGACGCCCTTCGGCCTGCCATTTCGCGAAGCCGCCGTCGAGCACCGCGACATCGGTTTTGCCCATCAGCCGAAAGGTCCACCAGACCCGCGCGGCCGAGAAGAGGCCGGCGCCGTCATAGACCACGACCTGATGGCCGTCCCCGACACCCATCGCCCGCATGCGGCTCACGAATTTTTCCGGCGGCGGCGCCATGTGCGGCAGGCTTGACCGCTGGTCGCTGATCTCATCGATGTCGAAAAAACGCGCACCGGGAATATGCGCGGCCGCGTATTCCGCCTTCGCGTCGCGCCCCATGTCGGGCAGGTACCAGGAGGCGTCGAGGATCCTCAGATCCGGATCCTTCAGATGCATTTCCAGCCAATCGGTGGAGACGAGAGTTTTCGGATCGTCGAGTGCCATGACCGTCCCTTTCCTGCCTGATCTGCAATAACCGGCAGGGGCAGGCGGGTGCAAGTCGATTGGGGGGCTGACCGAAGCCAGAGGCGGGCGACGCCCCGGATCGCGACTCGGCAACAAACAAGGCTTTGGCGGGCAATCCGGCGTTCCGGGCCTCAGCCTTGTTTCAGAAGCCGTTCCTTCTGCCGGTTCCAGTCGCGCTTCGCTTCCGTTGCGCGCTTGTCGGCGGTCTTCTTGCCCTTGGCGATGCCGATCTTCAGCTTCACCCGACCCTTGTGGTTGAAATACATGACCAACGGCACGAGCGTCATGCCTTCGCGCCCCACGGCCTGCCAGAGCCGCGACAATTCCCGCTTCGAGACGAGAAGCTTGCGCTTTCGCCGTTCTTCATGCCCGAAAATGCCGGCCTGCTTGTAGGGTGCGATGTAGCCGTTGATCAGCCACAGCTCGCCCTCCTCGACCGAGGCGTAGCTGTCGGCGATGTTCGACTGGCCGGTGCGCAGCGACTTGACCTCGGAACCGCTCAGCACGATGCCGACCTCGAGATCGCTCTCGATGAAGTAGTCGAACCGCGCGCGGCGGTTCTCGGCGATCACCTTGTAGTTGGGGTCTGATTTCTCGGCCATGATCTGCCCGAGATAGGCGAGCGGCGGGGCGCTGTCCAGTCGGGGCTTTTCTGCCGGCAAGCGGTGAGGCAATACCGTGTGGGACGAAGGTGAGGAGGCTCCATGTTCATTCAGATCGCGCTTGGCACGTTTCTGATCCTGCTGACGATCCTGATATCGGGGCTGGCGTTCTGGACGCTCGAGGTGCTGCTGATGCGCTCGCGGCCTTGGCTGCTGCGCGAACCGCACCGGCCGAAACTGGCGCTTGTGATGTCCGTGACGGTGGTCTGGGTGCTCGGCACGGTGACGGCGGGCGTATGGATCTGGGCCGTTGCGCTCCGCCTGCTCGGTGTTTTCGTGACCATGGAGGCGTCGGTCTATTTCTCGCTCGTCGCGTTCACCACGCTCGGCTTCGGCGATATCCTTTTGCCGCATCAATGGCGACTGCTCGGGGGGATGGCCGCCGCGAACGGGCTGCTGAGCATGGGGCTTCTGACCGCGATGATGGTCGAGGTCCTGCGCCATGTGCGGATCGGCCAGATCGAGGGCAAGAAGGGCCGGCGCTGACACGAATAGGGCGGGGTGACTTCAGGCCCCCTGGTCGATCGTGTTCAGCGCCGATAGGTCACCCGCCCGCCACAGATCGTGAGCGCGACCTCCATCGCAGCGACGGCGTCCTGCGCGGCCGCCTCGATATCGCCGGAAAGGACGACGAAATCCGCCGCCAGTCCCGGCTTCACGGTTCCCGTGAGGTGATCGAGATGCGCGGCCCAGGCGCCGCCGGCGGTATAGGCATGCAGGACGCGCATCAGGTCGACCCGTTCGTCCCGCGCCCCCGGTGCGTCATAGGGCTTCCGCGTCCGTGCCGCGCCGATGCCGCGCAGGACCGAGACATCCGTCACCGGCCAGTCCGAGGCGAAGGCGAGCGGTGCGCCGGCCTCGGCCAGGCTGCGGCAGAGATAGGCGTCCTTGAGCCGGTCCCGCCCGATCACGTCGACGGTCGGATAGAGCGCGAAATCCATCGCCCCCGGCGCATGCGGCGGCTGCACCGAAGCCGTGATCCCCAGCGCGCCAAGGCGCGGGATATCGCTCGGGTCGATCAGTTCGATATGTTCGATCCGGTGGCGGCTGTCGCGTTTGCCGTTGGCTTTCTGCGCGGCCTCGTAACCGTCGATCGTGGTCCTGACTGCACCGTCGCCGATGGCGTGGACGGCGATCTGGTGACCGCGCCGGTCGATCTCGGCCGCGATCTCGTTGAAGCGCGGGCCGGGAAAGAGCGGCTCCGCCCGGTGCCCGGGATGACCGGGATAGTCGTTCAGCATATAGGCGGTGCGGCTGTCCACGACACCGTCCATGAACAGTTTCACGAAGCGGCACGACAGCCAGTTGTCATCGAAGTCGCGGGTCATTTCGTCGGCGCGGTCCAGTTCCGACAGGTCCATGTGGGGCTTGAAATGGAACGGCACCTTGACCCGCGCGGTCAGCCCGCCGGCGTTCTGCAAGCCCCGCAGAAGCTCGAGCGTGTAGCGGTTGCCGTCCATGTTCACCATCGAGGTGATGCCGTGCTTCGCGCAATGGGCAAGGCCGGCGGCGACCTTGGCGCGGTCGATGGCCTGTTCCGTGGCGGAAGGCCACGGCGAGGGTTCGCCACCGGTCGCGATGCCGAGATTGAGGCGCGCCTCTCCGCCAAGCGCGATCACCGGCGCGAAGGCTTCGAATTCGCGCAGTTCGCCGGTGGCCAGGCCGTCAGCGCCCATCACGACTTCATGCCCGTGCGGCATGGTCGCGCCCTCAAGGATACCGGCGGCTTTCAATGCGGCGGTATTGGCCCAGACCGTGTGATGGTCATGCGCCGTGATGGCGATGGGTCGGTCGGCGATGATCCGGTCGAGGTCATGCCGCGACATCGGATGGTCGAGCATCGCGTAATGCCCGCCCTGCGCCATCAGAAGTGGCCGGTCGGGATGGCGTCCGGCGAAGTCGCGGAAGGCACCGGCAAGCGCGGCCGCGCCGTCGATGCCGTGGAGTTGCAGATGCGCAAGTTCCGCCCCGCCGAGGACGAGGTGCAGGTGGCTTTCGACGAAACCCGGAAGCAGCGTCGCCCCCATGCAGTCGACGACCTCTGTCGCGGCGCCCGCGAGAGGTTCGATCTCGGATCTTGAGCCCACGGCCGCGATCCGGCCCGAGGCAATTGCGATGGCCTCGGCGCGCGGGTGGGCCGGGTCCATCGTCAGGACGCGGGCATTCGTGAGGATCATGTCGGGTGTCATGGCGGGCTCTCCGTCCGGGATATGATCAAATTGCTATCCCGCTGCCGGAGACTTGAACAGCCCCCAGCCGACATGCGGTGTCGTTTTGCCGGGCTCAAACAGAGATCTGTGCCTTCAGCACACGTCGCAGGATCTTGCCGGAGGCCGATTTCGGAATCGCGTTGACGAAATAGATGTGTCGGACCTGCTTGTAGTGGGCGAGCCGGTCTTCGAGGTAATTCGCGACGTCCCCTTCGGTCGTCGCGGCGCCCGGGCCGCGCACGAGAAAGGCCACGGGCACCTCGCCAGCATCGTCGTCGGGTTGACCGACCACGGCGGCGTCGACGATACCGGGGCAACCCAGAAGTTCCGCCTCGACCTCGGCCGGGGCGACCTGGAAACCCTTCACCTTGATCAGTTCCTTCAGCCGGTCGCGGATGAAGAGGTAGCCGTCCGCGTCGAAGGACGCGATATCGCCGGTCATCAACCAGCCGTCCTCGGTCAGCGTTTCGGCGGTGGCCTTGGGGTTGTTGAGGTAGCCCTTCATAACCTGCGGGCCACGGACCCAAAGCTCGCCCTCTTGCCCCGGTCCGAGATCCTGACCGGAGCCGATCCCGACGATGCGTGATTCGGTGCCGGGGGCGGTCTGGCCCGCCGCGCCGGGGCGGCCCTTGCCGGCGGCGCTGATGTGGCTCACGGGGCTCATCTCGGTCATGCCGTAGCCCTGTTCGCAGAGGATCCCGAGCCGTTCGCTGACGGCGTTGGAAAGTGGCGCGCCGAGAGGGGCGGCGCCGGAGAACACATATTTCAACCCCGAGAGGTCGAATTTGTCGACCATCGGATGCTTGGCGAGTGCGAGGACGACCGGCGGCACGCAGAAGGCCTGCCTGGTGCGGTGGTCCTGGATAAGCCTGAGGAACAGCTCCAGATCGAAGCGGGGCATGGTTACGACGCCGCCGCCCGCGCCGAGATACAGGTTCGCGAGAACGGTCATGCCGTAGATGTGGAAGAAGGGCAGAAAGCCCACCGTCCATTCGCCGGGCGCGACGGGGCGCGACGCCATGATCTGATCGACATTGGCGACGAGGTTGCGGTGGGTCAGCATCACGCCCTTGGGCAGGCCGGTCGTGCCCGAGGAATAGGGCATGACGAGCGTGTCGTTCACGACATCGACAGGCACCTGTTCGGCAAGGGGCGCCCCCTTGAGGTCGGCGAAAGGCGTGGTTCCGGGGGTGCCGTCCAGCGTCACGATCTCCGTCACCGCCGTGCCCGCCGCCCCGTCTTTCGCGGTTTCGGCGAAGGCGTCGATGGTGATGAGCATGTCGGCCCCGGAATCCTTGAGCTGATGGTTCAGCTCATGCGCCGTGTAGGTCGGGTTGACGGTGGTGATCGTCGCTCCGGCCCAGGCCGCGCCGTGGAAGGCGAGGACGAACTCCGGCAGGTTCGGCAGCATGATCGCCACGCAATGTCCGGGGCCGATGCCGCGCGCCGCGAGGCCGCCGGCCACGCTCTTGATGCCATCGGCGATCTCGCCCGCCGTCCAGCGCCTGCCGGAAGAGCCCTCGATCATCGTATCACGGGAACGGTCGCCGAGCCCTTCGAACAGGCGTTGCGTGACCGTGATGTCGCGCAGGTCGATCTTGCCGAACGGGCTCGCGTAGATATGCACCGCCACCTCCCCCGGATCTTTCAATCTCCGGGGAAGGTTAACACGACCCGCCGGCCGGCGGTCCCAAAAGTTGCCTTGGCCTCAGGCGTCCGTCCGGTTCAGTTGATCAGTCCGGCATGGCGCATCGCGGCGTCGATCCTCGCCTTGGTTTCCGGCAGGAGCGTCGTCAGGGGCGAGCGCACCTCGTCCGAACACAGGCCGAGCTTCGAAAGCCCGTATTTCGCCCCGGCAAGGCCCGGTTCGATGAAGATCGCCTCGTGCAGCGGCATCAGCCGGTCCTGGTAAGAGAGCGCGGTGGCGAAGTCGCCGGCCAGTGTCGCTTCCTGGAACTCGGCGCAGAGCTTCGGGGCCACGTTCGCGGTGACCGAGATGGCGCCAACGCCGCCGTGAGCGTTGAAGCCGAGCGCTGTCGCGTCCTCGCCCGAAAGCTGGATGAAATCCTTGCCGCAAGATGCGCGCTGCTGACTCACACGTTCGATCTTGCCCGTCGCATCCTTCACGCCGACGATGCGGGGGAGCTTGGCAAGCTCGCCCATCGTCTCGGGCGTCATGTCGACGACCGAGCGCGGCGGGATGTTGTAGATGATGATCGGCAGCGTGCAGGCGTCGTGCATCGCCTTGAAATGGGCGTAGAGTCCGCGCTGCGTGGGCTTGTTGTAATAGGGCGTCACGACGAGCGCGGCATCCGCCCCGGCGCGTTCGGCGTGCTGGATCAGGGCGATGCCTTCGGCGGTGTTGTTGGACCCCGCACCCGCGATGACCGGGATGCGGCCGGCGGCCGCCTTCACCACTTCCTCGATGACCTGCCCGTGTTCCTCGTGGCTCAGCGTCGGGCTTTCGCCCGTGGTGCCCACCGGGACGAGACCGTGCGTTCCCTCGGCGATATGCCACTCAACGAGTTTCTTGAGCGCGTTCCAATCCACCGCGCCGTCCTTGAACGGCGTGACGAGGGCAACGTAGGACCCTTTGAACATGACACGCTCCTTGATGGTTGGCCGAGACTCGGCCGGTTGAAATCGCGCGGAACCTATAGGGATCGGGCGGTCTTGCCAAGTTTGTGTGTTGCGGGCGCGGCCAAGACCGCTATCCTTGGAAAAAACACGTCGAGGCAGTGCAAAACCATGTTCGGACTCCTAGTCAGGTCGGCGCCTTTGGTGCTGGTCCTTTCCTTCAGTTTCAGCCCGGCCGCCCGTGCCGATGATCCCGGCGCTTTCCGGGCCGCGCTTGCGGCCGCCGACGGACGCGACTGGTCCACGGCGGTGGCGAAGGCGCGCGCTTCGGGGCCGCTCGCCGCAGCCGTGATCGACTGGGAACGGTTGCGTGACGGCAAGGGGGTGTTCGACGAATACGTCACCTTCCTGTCGCGCTATCCGGACTGGCCCGGATTGCCCTATCTGCGCCAAAGAGGCGAGTCGGTGATCGCCGAGGGAACACCGCCAGACGCCGTCATCGGCTATTTTTCCAGCACTAAACCGCAGACGGGCACCGGCAGCCTCGCGCTCATCGCCGCCTTGCAGGCGAAAGGGCAGAACCAGGCTGCGGCCGAGGAAGCCGCGCGCGCCTGGCGTAACCTTGCGATGAACGAGGGCGAGCATGCATTGTTCGTCGCCCGCCACGGTGCGCTTCTCGCTGATCATCACGACGGGCGCACGGCGGCGATGCTCAGGGCGGGTAACATTGCGGACGTGCGCCGGATGCTGCCCCTCAACGGGTCCTACACCCGCAGTGTCGCCGAGGCGCGTGTGGCGCTTCAGGCCGACGACAAGGGCATCGACGCGCTCATCGCGGCACTGCCGGAAAAGGCGGTGAATTCGGGTGGCCTTGCCTATGACCGCTTCCGCTGGCGCATCCGCAAGGATCTTTACGACAGCGCCGATGAGCTTCTGCTCGAGCGTTCGACGAGCGCGGAAGCGCTGGGCGATCCCGCACAATGGGCCGACTGGCGCCGGCGGCTGGCGCGGAAGGAAATGCGCGAGGGCGACGCGCGCCTGGCCTACAAGATGGCGGCGAACCACCACCTTACGCGTGGCGACGATTTTGCCGATCTCGAATGGCTCGCGGGATATATCGCGCTCCGCAAGCTCGGCGAGGCGAAGACCGCGTTGACGCATTTCGACCGCTTCGCCAAGGCGGTGAACGGGCCGATCAGCCTCGCCCGTGCGGGTTACTGGCGCGGCCGCGCCTATGAGGCGCTGGGTGATGTCGCGAATGCCCGCGCCGCCTATGCCGAAGGCGCGCGTTATCCGACCTCGTTCTACGGCCTTCTTTCGGCCGAAAAGGTCGGCCTGCCGCTGTCGCCGGCGATGGCTGGGGGCGAGGCCTATCCGGACTGGCGCACGTTGCCGGTGGCGAAATCCACCGTCTTCCTCGCCGCGCGCGAACTGATGGCCGCCGGGGACGAGACGCTCGCGGCGCGGTTCCTTCTGCATCTCGGCGAAGGGCTATCCGGCTACGAAATCGGTGCGCTCGCCGGTATGGCGATGGAGGAGAAGGAGTCTTACGTGGCGCTCTCGCTCGCCAAGGCGGCGGCGGACAAGGGGGTGATCTGGCCCTCGGCCTATTTCCCGGTGCCCGCGCTCTCGGGCCTCGACCTGCCCGTTCGGCCCGAGCTTGCGCTGTCCATCGCGCGGCGGGAAAGCGAGTTTAACGCGGCCGTCGTCTCGCATGCCGGCGCGCAGGGGCTGATGCAGGTGATGCCGGGCACCGCGAAGATGATGGCGAAGAAGATCGGGGTTAGCTACGAACCCGGCAAGCTCACGACCGACTGGCAGTACAACGCCCGTCTCGGCGCGGCCTATCTCGACGAGTTGGTGCGCGAGTTCGGCAATTCACCGCTTCTCGTCGCCGCCGGCTACAATGCGGGGCCGGGACGGTCGCGGCAGTGGATCGCGCAGCTTGGCGATCCCAGAGCGGACGGCGTCGATCCGATCGACTGGATCGAGGCGATCCCGTTCCGAGAGACCCAGACCTATGTGATGCGGGTGGCCGAGAGCCTGCCGATCTACCGCGCGCGGTTGTCGGGCAGTGCCGGCCCACTGAACTTCACGGCAGAACTGAAGGGGCGGTAGGACGCTGCGCGGCGGGATGTGGCGCCGGTCGGGACTGGTCCAGCCGGACGCCATCAGCCCGCGGCCTACGCGGCTTCCGCTTTCCGGGCCCGCCACAGCGTGAAGAGGCCCGCCGCCACGACGATGCCCGCGCCAACGGCCACGTTCGGCTCCAGCACCTCGCCAAAGACGACCATGCCGAGCGCCGAGGCGAAGACGAGCTGGAGATAGGCGAAGGGCTGGATCGCGCTCGCCTCGGCCACTTCGAGCGCCCGGATCATCAGCCAGTGCCCGGTGGCGGCCGTGCAGCATAGGACCGCCATCCAGACCCAATCGCCCCCGGTCATCGGCTCCCAATGGAAAAGCCCGACGGCGGTCATCACCACCGCCCCGCTGATCCCCGTCCAGAAGAAGCTGACCGCCGAGCGGTCGCCCCGCGCGACATAGCGGGTCAGAAGCCCGTAAAGCGCGAACATCAGTGCCGCAATCAGCGGGATGAGCGCGGCGGGCGAAAAGACACGGAAACCCGGTTCGAGAATGACGAGGACGCCAAGGAACCCGACACCGATCGCCGTCCAGCGCCGCCAGCCGACCTTCTCGCCGAGGACCGGGCCGGAAAGCGCGGCCACGAGGAGCGGATAGCAGGTGAAGACGGCGTGACTTTCCACAAGGCCGAGGATGGTGAAGGCCGTGACCATCACGCAGATCTCGGCCGCAAGGAGAATGCCCCGGAATATCTGGATCGCCGGATAGCGCGTCTTTACCGCCGCGCGAAGGCCGCCGCCCTTCCGCGCGGCTACCGCCATCACGAAGGCGGCGAAGAACCAGTAGCGGATCATCACCACCATGTAGACGTTGTATTCCCCGGCAAGATGGCGCGAGATGCCGTCCTGCATCGCGAAGACGAAGCTCGTCGCGATCATCAGCATCGCGCCAAGGCGGAAGTTGTCGTCGGTCATTGCGCCTCGCCAAGGATGCCGCGGCTCATATGCCGCTTGGAGCCGTAGCCCTTGACCCGCTCTACCCGAAATCCCGCCGAAGCCAAGCCCCTGCGGACGAATCCCGCCGCCGTGTAGGTCGCGAAACTGCCGCCGGGGGCGGTGTGGCGGGCGACCTCGGCCATCAGGCCCTCATCCCACAGCTCGGGGTTCTTGGCGGGCGAGAAACCGTCGAGGAACCAGGCATCGGCAAGGCCGGACCAGCGCGGAAGCGTTTCGCGCGCGTCGCCCACGACGACGGTCACCTCGGCGGGGCCGAAGGCGAAGGCGCGGCGTCCCGCGCGCCAGGCATCCAGGAGCGGACTGGCCGCCTCCCGCGCCTCGGGGAAGGCCGCAAGGGCCGCTTCCATGTCGTCGGGCGGCATGGGGAAGGCCTCAAAGCTCGTGTAGGAAAAGCGGCCTGTGGCGCCGGCGCGCTGCCAGGCAAGCACCGTCGCGACAAGGTTGAGCCCGGTGCCGAAGCCGAGTTCCGCGATACGGAAGCCGTCGCGGAATCGCGCAGGCAGATCATTGCCGGCATGAAAGACGTGGCGCGTTTCGGCCAGCCCGCCGGCGAGGGAGAAATAGGGATCGTCGAAGCGCGAGGAGACGGGCGTGCCATCCTTCCATGCCACCGGGTCGGTCTGGTTCTCGGCTGCCATCTCGTCTACCCCTTTGGCGGCAGATAGGCGAAGGGCAGGGGCAATGGCAACGGCGGACGTGACGGTGATGGGGGGCGGGATCTTCGGTCTGGCCGTCGCCTGGACCTGTCTGCGCCGCGGTGCGCGGGTCCGGCTGCTTGAACGCGACCGGATCGGCGCGGGATCGTCCGGCGGCCTCGTCGGCGCGCTGGCGCCGCATGTGCCCGAAAACTGGAATCCGAAGAAGGCGTTTCAGCTGGAAAGTCTCCTCATGGCGTCGGCGTTCTGGGCCGAGGTCGAGGAGGCGTCGGGGATCGCGCCGGGCTATGCGCGGACGGGCCGGTGGCAGCCCCTTGCCGACGCGGCCGCCGTCGCGCTCGCGCGGGAGCGGGAGGCAGGCGCGGCGGAGCTGTGGCGGGGGCAGGCCGCCTGGCGGGTGGTGCCGGCCCCGGCAGGGGACTGGGCGCCGGCGAGCCCGACGGGATTTGTGATCGAGGATACCCTGACCGCGCGGCTTCATCCGAGAGACGCGGCGAAGGCGCTGGTCGCGGCGATCCGCGCGCGGGGCGGCGTGGTGGAGGTAGGGGCCTCGGAGCCTCCGCCGGAGGTATCGGGGCAAGGACGCGCGGGGGCGGTGATCTGGGCCACCGGTGCGGCGGGCCTTTCGGCCCTGTCGGAGGATCTGGGGCGGCCGGTCGGCACGGGCATCAAGGGACAGGCGGCGCTCTTTGCCTGCGAGGCGCGCGACAGGCCGCAGCTTTTCGCGGGCGGGCTGCACATCGTGCCGCATCACGACGGGACGGTCGCGGTCGGCTCGACCTCGGAGCGGACGTTCGACGCCCCGGAGACGACCGACGCGCAGCTGGACACGTTGATCGATACGGCGCGGGCGGTTTGCCCGGCCCTGCGCGGCGCGCCGGTGATCGAGCGATGGGCGGGGGTGCGGCCACGGGCGCGGACGCGCGCGCCGATGCTCGGGCGCTGGCCGGGTCGCGCGGGGCATTTCATCGCCAATGGCGGGTTCAAGATCGGCTTCGGCATGGCGCCGAAAGTGGCCGAGGTCATCGCGGATCTGGTTCTGGACGGGCGCGATGCGATCCCGCCGGGCTTTCGGGTCGAAGACAGCCTCTGACGACCGACCGTCAGGTCACGCGGCGTCAGCCTCCATGCACATCCTTCCGTCCGGCCCGGCCACCCAGAACCGCGATCCGGCCCGGCAAAACCGCGCCTGTTCTCCCGCGATCAGCGGGGAGGTCGCGCGAAAGCGGAAGTGGCGGAGCGGGCCGAGCGCATCGTCGGCCATCAGCATCAGATGCTGGGCCAGAAGCGGGCCGTGGACGACGAGGCCCGCGTAACCCTCGACCTGCCGTGCATAGTCGGGGTCGTAGTGGATGCGGTGCCCGTTGAAGGTCAGCGCCGAATAACGGAAGAGATCCGTGGAAGAGAAGGCGCGGGACGTCTCGTCCTCCGCGTTATCCGGGGCGACCGGCGGCACCGGAGCGGGTGCGCCCGGTTCAGGATCCGCGCGGTAGACCAGATCCTGCCATTCGGTCACGCAAAGCCGCCGCTCCTGATGGATCTCATGCCGGATTGTCACGAGGGCGAGGGGGCCTGACCTTCCCTCCTTGCGCTCCGTACGCTCGATCACCGAGCGCTTTTCAGCCTCCCGGCCGATCTCGATCGGAGCGGCGAACGCGAGGCGCCCGCCGGCCCACATGCGCCGCTTCAGGCCGAGATCGGGGATGAAGCCGCCGGTCGCGGGATGACCATCGCGGCCAAGCGCGCCGGAGGGCGCGATGGTCCAGAAATAGATCTGGTGCCCGAAGGGGATCAGCGGTGCCGCCGGATCGAAGTCGCGCCCGAGCGTGGCCGCAAGGGCTTCGGCCCGTTCGGGGTCGAGGCGCTCTTTCCGATATTCTTCCGCGCCGGTCATGGCGCGCGGTCACTCACGGCCTTGCGGAAGGTGAAGGAGGTCGGCCGGGTGTAACCCTCATGCGCGGTCTCGCCCGCTCGCACGAACCCCATCGCCTCGAACGCAGCGTGATTGCCGGTCAGTTCCACCCGGCTCTGCATCTCCAGCGCGGGCAGGCCGAGGTCCCGCGCGCGGCTCTCGGCATGGGCGAGCAACTGCCGGGCGAGCCCCTTGCGCCGATGGCTCTCGGCCACCGCGAGCTTGCCGATGTAAAGTCGGCCCGGCTTCGGCGTGAGGAACAGGCAGGCGAGCGGGCGACCCAGTTCCTCCAGCACCCAGACCTCGCCTTCGCGCGCCGCGCCGGCGATCCCGGTCTCGGTCAGCCGGTGGACGGACGAGGGCGGATCGACCACGCCATCCATATAGGCAAACGCGGCGCGGACGAGGTTCAGGATCGGTTCCATCGCCTCCTCTCCGGTCAGGCGGCGCGGGGTGTAGTGCACGGGCAGCCGGTCGGCGAGACTGATCCAGGGCAGGTGCTCGTTCCAGTGGACATGGCGTTCAGGACGGAACGAGGACGGTTGGTCGAGCGTGGCGGCATAAAGGTCGATCTCATGCGCGCGGGCAGCGCTTTCATAGGCAAGCGGCGTGCCGCAGGTCGGGCAGAAGGACCGGGTAACGCCGGGAGAGGAGGCGTAGCTGGCGCGCGCCTTGCCGGACCATCTGACCTTGTCCCTGCTCACGCCGAGGAAGCTGGTGAAGGGCGACGCGGTGGCGCGGCGGCAGCTTTCGCAGTGGCAATGGACCTGCCAGTTCGGCGCGCCATCGAACGCATATCGAATCTCGCCGCAGAGGCACCGTCCCGATCCGCCGTTCATCTCCGTCTCCGCTTTCCGAGCCTCCCGATTTGGCCCCGTCAGCCGTACAGCGTCAACCCGGCACTTGTACGGGCGGCGGCGACGTGCTCGTCGCGGGTTGCTCGGTGAGTCGCGCACGATCGGCACGACCGGGAAAAACCCGGCCAAGCGCGCCCGATTTCCGCGAAAGGAGAACAACGTCGTCCCCTGCATCATCCGTTCGATGCGGGCGAATGACCCGATATCTTGTGGAAAACCGCCGCTCACCGCCCATATGCAGGGCATCGCCATTGACTCGCGGCCTTGCCGGCCCAAGGATTGCAGACCCTTGGGAATCACGGGAAAGGCCCCGCATTTGCGCTTCACGCGGCTCAGACTGAACGGCTTCAAGAGCTTCGTGGACCCCACGGATCTGATGATTCACGAGGGGCTGACGGGAGTCGTCGGTCCGAACGGGTGCGGCAAATCGAACCTTCTGGAAGCCTTGCGCTGGGTGATGGGCGAGAACCGCCCCACCGCGATGCGCGGCGACGGGATGGAGGATGTGATCTTCGCCGGCGCCGCCTCCAGACCGGCGCGGAACTTCGCCGAAGTGGCGCTCCACATCGACAACTCCGAACGGCTCGCCCCTTCGGGCTTCAACGATCAGGACAGTCTGGAGATCGTCCGGCGCATCACCCGCGACGCCGGCTCCGCCTACAAGGCCAACACCAAGGACGTGCGGGCCCGCGATGTTCAGATGCTGTTCGCGGATGCCTCGACCGGGTCGCATTCGCCCGCGCTCGTGCGGCAGGGTCAGATTTCCGAGTTGATCAATGCCAAGCCGAAGAACCGCCGCCGCATCCTCGAAGAGGCGGCGGGGATTTCCGGCCTCTATCAGCGGCGGCACGAGGCCGAACTGAAGCTGAACGGCACCGAACAGAACCTCGCCCGGGTCGAGGATGTGGTGGAACAACTCGCCCAGCAGCTGGCGACTTTGGCCCGGCAGGCGCGCCAGGCCGCCCGGTACCGCGAGATCGGCGAGGAACTGCGCCGCGCAGAGGGCATGCTGCTCTATCGTCGCTGGCGTGAGGCCGATCAGGCGCGGATCGTGGCGGAGGGCGATCTGACCGAACGGACGAAGCTCGCGGCCCAAGGGGAGGCGGCCGCCCGTGCGGCGTCGAGGGCCCGGGGCGAGCGTGAGGCGGCCTTGCCGCGCCTTCGCGAGGAGGAAGCGATCGCGGCGGCCGTCTTGCAGCGTCTTCAGGTTCAGCGCGACACGCTGAAGGATCAGGAGGAACGTGCGCTCCAGACCATCGAGACGCTGAAGGGCCGGATCGATCAGCTTGCGCGCGACATGGAGCGTGAGGCCGGCCTCAACCGCGATGCGGGCGAGACGATCCAGCGGCTCGACTGGGAGCAGGCGCAGATTCTGAAGGCCGCCGAAGGCCACGAGGCGCGGCTGGCCGAAGCGCTCGAGGCCGCGCAGGATGCCGCAAGGGTGCTGTCGGGCCGGGAGGCGGCGCAATCCGAACTGGCCGAGGACGTGGCCCGCCTGTCGGCCCGCCACCAGTCGGCGCACCGGCTTTTGGCTGACAACCGCGCGACGCTGGACAAGTCCGAAGCCGAGGCCGCCCGCGCGAAATCCGCCGCCGGAGAGGCCGAGGTCGCGCTCAGGAAAGCCAGCACGGATCTTGCGGGCGCAGAGGCCGCGCAGGCGGAGGCGAGCCGGGCAGCCGAAGCGGCCGAGGCCGCGCTCGTCGCCGCCGATGACGCCCGGACCGAAGCCCAGGCGAAGGAGGCGGAGGCCCGCGCGGCGCGGTCCGCGGCCGAGGGCGAGGCGGGCGCGCTGAAGGCCGAGGCGGCGGCGCTCCTGAAACTGGTCGAACGCGAAGCCGCCACCGGCAAGCAGCTCCTCGACCGGGTCGAGGTGAAGAAGGGCTTCGAAAAGGCGCTGGGCGCTGCGCTCGCCGACGACCTTCGCGCCCCCGAAGTGGCTGCGGATGCCGGGTCAGGCTGGGCGGCGCTGCCGGGATACGGTCAGGCCCAGACCCTGCCGGACGGGGTTGCGGCGCTTTCGAACCACGTCGCGGTGCCTGCCGTCCTCGCCCGCCGCATCGGTCAGATCGGACTTGTCGCCAAGGCCGATGGCGCGCGGTTGCAGCCGCTTCTCAAGCCCGGCCAGCGTCTTGTCTCGGTCGAAGGCGATCTCTGGCGCTGGGACGGTTTTCGGGCCGCGGCCGAGGACGCGCCGTCCGCGGCCGCGCTCCGGCTTCAGCAGTTGAACCGCCTCACCGACCTCAAGCGCGACCTCGAAGAGGTCAATGCCCGTGCGACCGGCGCGCGGCAGGCACACGAGCTTCTGACGCGGCGGCTGGCCGAGACGACGGAGGCCGACCGAGCCGCCCGCGATGCGCGGCGCGAGGCGGACCGCCGCATGGCAGAGGCTTCGCGCGCCCTGTCGAGGGCCGAGGCGGATCGTTCCATCGCTGGCGGCAAGCTTGAAAGCGCGCGGCTGGCGGTCGCCCGCTATGAGGAGGAGGCGCTTGCCGCCCGGACACGGTTGCGCGACGCCGAGGCGGCTGTGAAGGCGCTCCCCGATCTCGACGCCGCCCGGGCCGAGGTGGAGGACGTCAAGCTCACCGTCGAGGCAGCGCGGATGACCATGCTTGCCAAACGCTCCGCCCATGACGAGATCCGCCGCGAGGGCGAGGCGCGGACCAAGCGCCGGCAGGAGATCACCAAGGAGATCTCCGGCTGGAAACATCGCTTGGAGACGGCAGAGAAGCGCATGGCCGAGCTTGCCGAACGCAAGATCGAAAGCGAAGCGGACCTGAAGGGGGCCTCCGCGGCGCCCGCCGAGATCGCCGCCAAGCGCGCGGAACTGACCGATGCCATTGACACGGCGGAAGCGCGTCGCCGGGCCAGCGCCGACAGGCTTGCCGAGGCCGAGACGGCATTGCGGCAGGCGACCGATGCGGAGCGCGAGGCCGAACGCGCGGCGTCCGAGGCGCGCGAGGCCCGTGCCCGCGCCGAGGCGCGCGCCGAGGCCGCGCGTGAAACTGTGGCCCATGCCGTCGCCCGTATCCATGAGGAGACGGAGACCGATCCTGCCGGGCTCTTGCAGAGCCTTGACGCCGATCCCGACCGGATGCCTTCGGCGGAAGCGCTCGACACCGACGTCCACCGCCTGCGCCGCCAGCGCGACGCGCTTGGGGCGGTCAACCTCCGGGCCGAGGAGGACGCGAAGGAAGTCCAGACCGAGCATGACACCCTGGTCATGGAGAAGGCCGACCTCGAAGAAGCGATCAAGAAGCTTCGTGCCGGCATCGCGGGGCTGAACCGCGAGGGGCGCGAGCGACTTCTGACCGCCTTTGAACAGGTCAACGCCAACTTCCGCCTCCTGTTCACCCATCTCTTCGGCGGCGGCGAGGCCAACCTGGTTCTGGTCGAAAGCGACGACCCGCTTGAGGCGGGGCTCGAGATCATGTGCCAGCCGCCGGGCAAGAAGCTCGCGACGCTCTCGCTTCTGTCGGGGGGCGAGCAGACGCTAACCGCGCTCGCGCTGATCTTCGCGGTCTTCCTCGCGAATCCCGCGCCGATCTGCGTCCTCGACGAGGTCGATGCGCCTCTTGACGACGCCAACGTGACGCGGTTCTGCGACCTCCTCGACGAGATGACCCGCCGCACCGATACGCGCTTCCTGATCATCACCCACCATGCGGTGACGATGGCGCGGATGGACCGCCTTTTTGGCGTCACGATGCAGGAACAGGGCGTGAGCCAGCTGGTCAGCGTCGACCTCAAGAAGGCCGAGGCATTGGTCGCCTGACGCCTCGTCGGGCCGGTATTCGCCCGATTGGCCCCGGATATTCCGCGCGCTGCGCTAACCGCGCATTAATGGTTAACAGATAGAACGGGAGGTGAACAGAACGTCCAGGTATCCGTCATGCGTGAACTCCTTTCCATCGCCACCATGTTCCTCCTTCTCGCCGTCGCGGGTATCGAGCCGAGCCATGCGCAGGTGACGAAGATGTGTAAGTCCGGGCTTGTCGCCGTGTCGCTGGAAACTTGCTGAGGGCTCGCGGGCTCAGAGCCTGCCCAAAAGCGCCCGCGTCGGCCAGGCATCGGCCGGAAGGCCGAGACGCGCTTGTTCCTTCTGCACCGCTTCCCGCGTCTTTTCGCCGAGGATGCCGTCGATCGCCCCAACGTCATGCCCGCGCGCCGCGAGCGCCTTCTGCAGGCTCTTCATTTCGCCATCGGTGAGGCCAGGCTCGGGATTGCCCGGATCGTAGACCGGCGTGCCTTCGAGCCGCGTCGCGAAATAGGCGGCGGTCGTGACGTAGACGAAACTCTTGTTCCATTCGAAATAGACGCGGAAATTCGGGTAGGCGATGAAGGCCGGACCCTTTCGCCCCATCGGCAGGAGGATCGCCCCCCTGAGCCCGGCCGCCAGAGGCGCCGACCGTCCCTTGACACCCATCCGTGCCCAATCGGACACCGGCAATTCGTGGTTGAGCCCGGTCTTCGACCAGTCGAGTCCCTCCGGCACCACGACTTCCTGCAACCACGGTTCTCCTGCCTGCCAGCCGAGCCCCTTCAGCATTTTCGCCCCTGACATGAGCGCGTCGGGTGCGGAGGTCTTGAGCGAGACATGCCCGTCGCCGTCCCCGTCGACGCCGTTCCTCAGGATGTCGTCAGGCAGCATCTGGACCATGCCGATCTCGCCCGCCCATGCACCCTTTGTCCGTGCCGGGTCGAAATCGCCACGCGCGTAAAGCTCCAGCGCCGCGAAGATCTGCGGACGGAAGAGGTCCGGCCGGCGGCAGTCGTGGGCGAGCGTGACAAGCGCGTTCAGCGTGTTGAAATCGCCTTGCACCGCGCCGTAATCGGTCTCCAGCGCCCAGAATGCCAGCAGCACGCCGGGCGAGACGCCATAATCGCGCGCGATCTTCTGGAAGGTGCTTGCGTATTCCTTTGCCTTGCGCTGACCGTTCTGCATCCGGTTGGCACTGATCACGGCGCGGGAAAACTCGATGAAACTCTTGCGGAAAACACCCTGCGCCCGGTCGGCCTTGAGCACCTTCGGATCCTGTCGCGCATCTGCGAAGAAGCGCTCGACCCGGTCCGCAGGATGGCCCCCGGCCCGGGCCTCGGCCTTCAGGCCGGCGACGAAATCGGCGAAATTGCCGCCGCAAGACGCGAAAGCCGCATGAGGGGCGAGGCTGAGGGCGAGGATGGCGGTCAGGTGCCGCATGTCGGTCTCCGGTCATTCGGGCCCGGGCCGGATCGATCGCGGGCCGGCGCAGCGGGCATTTTCCCGCGGGTCTTGGCGGGTATTAACAATTGCTTAAGCATTGTTGACGATTCTCTAACAAAACAACAAGAAGTGTAGAACCGTAGGTTTCACGCCGCTTCCGGGAGTTAACATGCGTGTTCTGATCGTTGAGAGTGACGCGAACCTCGGTTGGCTGTGGAAACGTCACCTCGAGAGGTTCTCGGCCAGCGTGCATCTTGTCTCGGGACAGGAGGACGCGGTCGCGTTTCTCGAACGTGAGGCGGTCGAGGTCATCGTGCTCGACCTGATCCTCGGCGAAGGCAGCGCGATCGCGGTGGCCGACTACGCGAGTTACCGGCATCCGCAGGCGAAGGTCATCTTCGTCACCAACACGACCTTCTTTTCGGATGGTTCGATCTTTCAGCACATCCCCAATGCCTGCGCGTTCCTGCCCTCTCGGATGCCCCCGGAGGACCTGGCGGCCGTGGTGGAACATTACGGTACGGCGACTTGAGCCGGCGGCCGGCATTGTTGCAGATCGGCGCATAGAGTGACATTCCGGGAACGGATTGGGCATGGATGCATTTCAATCCAAAAGGTTAACTTGATTTTCGCCATGATCGGCTCATGCTTTGATCGGGGGGAAGTGGTGCGATGTCTGAGTATTTGCCGAAGGAAGTGCGCGCGGGGCTGGAAGAGGCGCGCAAACGCGATCTGAAACGCCGCTCGCGGCTTCGGGTGATCGCGGGGGATGAGGTTTATCCGATCCTGCGCTTCTGGGAGACGGGTTTCGCGCTCGATGCCGATCAGGTTCAGCATTTGCGCGGGCTCGTCGATATCTACGACGGAACGCGGCATCTCTATCAGTCGCTAATCGTCGCGTCCGGCATCGAAGAGGGCGAACTGATCTGCACGATGAAGCGGTCGACCATGGCGCATGACAAGGTTCCGCTCGACTACGTGCGCGACGACAACGCGCCGGTGGGCTATCTGCCGCGCGATTGACCGGCCGGGCGGTTGCCGCGCCAGGTTGAGAATCGTTGCCTTCCGGGCGCGATGCTGACCACCCCGGTCGCCGGTGATCGGCCGGATAGAACACCCTAAACAGAGTGTCGACGACCCTATTGCAGATCCGCGAAAGCCTTTTGCAGACGCTCGACCGCCTCGGTCACGCGCGCCCGCGACGTCGCGAGCGTGAAGCGCAGGAAGGTTTCGCCGCCCGTGCCGAATTGCGGACCGGGGGCTGCAGCAATCCGCGCGATATCGCGTGTCCGGGCGTTGATTTCAGCGGCATCCATGCCGGTGCCCGAGAAATCCACCCAAGCCAGATAGGTGGAGTCCAGCGGAAGCGATCTTACGCCGGGTATGGCATTGACGCCTGAGTCGAAAATCTGCCGGACGGCGTCGAGATGCGCGATCTGCGCATCGACCCAGGCCGCACCTTCCGGGGAATAGGCGGCGGTCACCATCTTCAGCCCCAGACCGTTCGCCCCAAAGTCGAGCGACCGGAGGCGTGTCGCCATGTCTCGGCGCAATGCGGGATCGGCGATGATCAAGTTGCCGGTTCTCTGCCCCGCGATGTTGAAGGTCTTCGACGCGGCCGTGGCGTTCACCAGACGGTCGCGCGCCTCGGGGGCGGCGACGGCCATCGGCACGAAACGGTGGCCGGGAAAGATCAGGTCGTGATGCACCTCGTCGGAGACCAGAATCAGCCCGTTGCGCGCGGCGAACTCCGCGACGGCGCGCAGTTCCTCGACCGACCAGATACGACCGGACGGGTTCTGCGGAGAGCACCAGATCAGGATCTTCTCCGCCCCGGTCAGGCGGCTCTGGGCATCGTCGAGGTCAAGCTCATAGCGGTCGCCCACCCTTGCGAGGGGGCATTCCGTCACGACGCGGCCGGCCGCCGTGATCTTGCGCGCGAATTCGTGATAGACCGGCGAAAAGACCACGACGGCGTCGCCGGGATCGCTCCAGACGTCGATGCATAGGGCAATGGCATTTCCCAGGCCCTGCGTGGTCAGAATCCATTCAGGGTCGATCTGCCAATCGTGCCGGGACTTCATCCACCAGCAGATTGACTCATGATAGGGACCGTAATCGGCGAAATAGCCGAAGACCCCCTGCTCGGCAGCCTCGCGCACCACGTCCCTGACGCAAGGCGCGGTGGCGTAGTCGGAGTCCGCCGTCCACATGGCGAGGCCATCTTTCGGCGAGACCCCGAAGAGCTTTTCCATCAAGTCCCACTTCGACGAGTGGGTGCCGCGGCGGTCGATAAGGTCGTCAAAGCTCATGGTGCCTCCCGAATTCACCGCGAACGTATATAGCTTTACGGCAGGCGCAAGTCCGGTCGGCGGGGCATTGCGTCGCGTCGGCCCATCGCCTAAATCACCCGCATGACGCTCCGCCAGATCCTGATCCATCCCGACCCGCGCCTGAAGAAGCGCTGCGATCCCGTGACCGAGATCACGAAGGAACTGCGCGTGGCCGCCGGGGACATGCTCGAAACCATGTACGACGCACCCGGCGTCGGCCTCGCCGGACCGCAGGTCGGGTTGATGAGCCGCATTCTGGTGATGGATTGCGTGAAGGATCCCGAGGCCGCCCCCCGGCCGATGGTGCTTCTGAACCCCGAGGTGACCTGGGCCTCGGAGGCGACCAATGTCTACGAGGAAGGCTGCCTCTCGATCCCGGAGCAATATGCCGATGTGACGCGGCCTGCGGAGGTGAAGGTACGCTGGATCGACCTCGACGGGGTCACGCAGGAGGAGCATTTCGCCGGTCTCTGGGCGACTTGCGTGCAGCACGAGATCGACCACCTGAACGGCAAGCTCTTCATCGACTATCTGACACCGCTCAAACGTCAGCTCATCACCCGCAGGATGACCAAGCTGAAGCGCGAACGGGCGCGTCTGTGACGGTCCGCCCCTTCGTTCCCTATCCCGACAAGCGCCTGAGAACCCCGGCCGAGCCGGTGGCCGCGGTCACCGAGACGGTGCGCATGGTCTGGGACGACATGGTGGAGACGATGGACGCGATGCCGGGCTATGGGCTCGCCGCGCCGCAGATCGGGATCGGCTTGCGCCTTGCCGTCGTCGACTGCTCCGACAAGCGCGGGCAAGCGGTGAAGATGGCGAACCCGGAGGTTCTGCACGCCTCGATCCAGATGCGCCGGCATGAGGAAGCGAGCCCCAACCTGCCCGGCGTCTCGGCCACGATCGAACGGCCCCGCGCGGTGACGGTGCGGTTTCTGAACGAGGCGGGCGTGGTGGAAGACCGGGATTTCGTCGGGCTCTGGGCGACGAGCGTCCAGCATCAGATCGACCATCTGAACGGAAAGATGTATGTCGATCACCTCTCGCCGGTGCGCAGGAAGATGCTGGTGGCACGGGCGGAGAAGCTGCGCAAGCGCGGATAGCGACCGGGGGGCTGCGCGCCCCCCGGACCCCCCGCGGAGTATTTGCGCCAAGAAGAAGGACAAGGGATGCGCGTGATCTTCATGGGGACGCCCGAGTTCTCGGTACCGGCGCTGGACGCGGTGGCGGCGGAATATAATGTGGTCTGCGTCTACACCCAGCCGCCGCGCCCGGCGGGGCGCGGCAAGAAGGACCGGCCGAGCCCGGTTCAGGCGAGGGCGGAGGCGCTGGGCCTGCCCGTTCGCCATCCGGTCAGTCTCAGGACGCCCGAGGCGCAGGCGGAATTCGCCGCGCTCAAGGCAGACGTGGCGGTCGTGGTGGCCTACGGGCTGATCCTGCCGCAAGCCGTCCTCGATGCGCCGGCGAAAGGGTGTCTTAACATCCATGCCTCCCTTTTGCCGCGCTGGCGGGGGGCGGCGCCGATCCATCGGGCGATCATGGCCGGCGATGCCGAGACCGGCATCTGCATCATGCGGATGGAGGCGGGGCTCGATACCGGGCCGGTGCTGCTTTGCGCGCGGACCGCGATCGGGCCGGAGGAGACGATGGCCGACCTCCATGACCGGCTGGCGGCGATGGGCGCGCGTGCGATTGTCGATGCGCTGGCGCGACTCGACGGTCTCATCCCGGTGCCGCAGCCGGCAGAGGGCGTGACCTATGCCGCGAAGATCGACAAGGCCGAGGCGCGGATCGACTGGACGCGCCCGGCGGCAGAGGTCGACCGGCAGATCCGGGGGCTTTCACCGTTTCCGGGGGCATGGGCGGAGGTCGCGGGCGAGCGGGTGAAGCTCCTCCGCTCGCGCGTCGCATCGGGCGCGGGAATGCCGGGAAAGGTTCTGACCGGCTTCACCGTCGCTTGCGGCGCCGGCGCGGTCGAGATCACCGAGGCGCAGCGCGAGGGCAAGCGACCGATGCCGGCCTCCGAGGTTCTGCGCGGGCTCGAATTGCCGGGCCGACTCGGCTGAGCGTTTCCAAACCGGGCCCGCTCCCCCATATTGAGGGTGTAGGCATCAGGAGGCGGCCATGGCGGTTCTCGCCCTCATCATCATCGGCGCGGCGGCGGGGTTCATTGCCACGCGGTTGATGAAGCTCGAAACCGATCTGATTACCACGATCGCGATCGGGATACTTGGCGCGCTGGTGGGCGGGCTGGTCCTGCGCCTCCTTCTCGCGATCACCGGCTTCGCGGCGGGCTTCGTTGGAGCGGTCCTTGGAGCGATGGCGCTAATCTGGCTCTGGGAGAGGTACGGGCCGAAACGCCGTTAGGGGCGCGGCGGGCGAGACCGGTAGACCGGCAGGCGCCAGCCGAAGATCAGGCTTCCGGCCCTGAGGACGAAGGTTGCGAAAGCGCAGAGCGTGAGGGCCGCGCCGGTCGGCAGGACGGCGGACGCGACGAGTGCCGCGCCGGCGCCTGCGAAGGCAGCGGTGACGTAAAGCTCCCCCTGTTTCAGGACCAGCGGCACCTCGTTGCAGACAACGTCGCGCATCAGCCCGCCGAAGCAGCCCGTGGCGATCCCCATGATGAGCGTGACCGCCCAGTGCTGGCCGGACGCGAGCGCGACGCCCACTCCGGCGGGCACCGCGACCGCAAGCGCCAGAGCGTCGAGCCAGGTGAGAACGCGGAGCCGGCTTTCGAAAAGATGCGCGGTGAAGAAGACCAGCACCGCCGCCGCGACCGCCACCGCGATGAAGGCGGGTTCGGCCACCCAGAAAACCGGGTTGCGGTCCAGAAGCACGTCGCGAAGCGTGCCGCCCCCAACGGCCGTCAGGCTTGCCACGAAGGCAAAACCGACGATGTCGAGCTGCGCACGGCTCGCCATCAGCGCGCCGGTCAGCGCGAAGACGAAGACCGAGGCGTAGTCGAGAAGCTCAAGCAGCGTCATCGGCGCGGGGCTTCTTCTTCGGCTTGAAGGGCGCCATGCCCGCCCGGGCCAGTTCGTCCGCGCGTTCGTTCTCGGGGTGGCCGGCATGGCCCTTGATCCATTCCCACCGCACCTTGTGGCCCGACTGCGCGGCCTCGAGGCGCTGCCAGAGATCGACGTTCTTGACCGGCTTCCTGTCCGCCGTCCTCCAGCCATTGCGCTTCCAGCCGTGAATCCATGTGGAGACGCCGTTCTTCACATAGGCGCTGTCGGTGACGACGGTGATCGCGCTGTCGCGCTTCAACGCTTCCAGCGCCGAGATTGCCGCCAGAAGCTCCATCCGGTTGTTCGTCGTCTCGACCTCACCCCCGTTCATCTCGCGGGTCTTGACGACCTCGTCGCCATTGCGGGCGATCATCAGGACGCCCCAGCCGCCCGGGCCGGGATTGCCGGAGCAGGCTCCGTCGGTATAGGCGAATAGCTCGGGCATCTGGTCTCCGCAGGCGGGCGTCAGCCCGGTCTAGGTGCCAGAGCCAGCGCGGTCAACCGCCGCGCAGGCGCGGGCGCGGAGGATCAGGAACGGATCGGACGTTCCGGCCAGCCCAACCTCCGTCCCCTCCGCCTCGAAGATAACGGTGAACCCTGCCGCTTCGAGCAGGCCCAGAAGTTCTTCGCGACCGACATAGGTATAAAAGCGGTCAAGCGCGTCGCGCGCCTCGCCGGTTCCGGTCTTCATGCCGATATGGAAAAGCCCGCCGGCTTTCAGCGCCCGGTGCAATGCCGCGAGATGGCGCGGCAGGTCGGCTCGGGCCGCGTGGAGGAGCGAGAAATTCGCCCAGACGCCGTCATAGGCCCCGACCGCGTCAATATCGTCGAAAGTGCCGAGCCGGGCGCCGACCCCGTGACGCTGGTTGGCGAGTGCGACCATCGCGGGCGAGGCATCGACCGGGTCGGGCACCATCCCGGCCGCGCGCAGGAACGCCGAGGCATTGGCCGGCCCGCAGCCGAGGTCGAGGACATGCGCGCCCTGCGGCAGCGCCTCGACGAAGGCGCGAAGGTGTCGGTCGGGCTTCACGGTCCGGAAGCGGTCATCGTAATCCGGCGCCTTCGCGTCGTAGACGGCGATCGTGCGGGCATCCGCGCTCACGCCGGTTCCCTCAGGACGCGCGGCACCTTGAATTCGACATTCTCCAGGGCCGTCTCCACCAGTTCCAGCGTCACGTCGAACCGGGCGCGGAAGGCGTCGATCACCTCGTTCACGAGGATCTCGGGGGCCGAGGCGCCTGCGGTCACACCGACTGCCTTCGCGGCGCCGAGGGCGCGCCAGTCGATATCGTCCGCGCGCTGGACAAGCTGGGCATAGGCGCAGCCTGCCGCCTGCCCGACTTCCACCAGGCGTTTGGAGTTCGACGAATTCGGTGCTCCGATCACCAGGAGCGCGTCTATCTTCGGGGCAACGGCCTTTACCGCCTCCTGACGGTTCGTCGTCGCGTAACAGATATCTTCCTTGTGCGGGCCGACGATGGCCGGAAAGCGCGCCTTGAGTGCCGCGACGATATCGGCGGTATCGTCCACCGACAGCGTGGTCTGGGTGATGAAGGCGAGCTTCGAGGGATCGCGCGGACTGATCTCCGCGACATCGGCGACCGTTTCGACCAGAAGCACCTCGCCCTCCGGCAATTGCCCCATCGTGCCGAGCGTTTCGGGGTGACCGGCATGGCCGATCATCACCATTTGCAGGCCGTTCTCGTGGTGCCTTTCGGCCTCGATATGCACCTTGGAGACCAACGGACAGGTCGCATCGACATAGACCATCTCGCGCCGCGCGGCCTCGGCCGGCACGGCCTTCGGCACACCGTGGGCCGAGAAGATCACCGGCCGGTCGGAGGGGCATTCGTCCAACTCCTCGACGAAGACGGCGCCCTTTTCGCGCAACCCGTCCACCACGAACTTGTTGTGCACGATCTCGTGGCGGACATAGACCGGCGCCCCCCACTTCTGGATCGCCATCTCGACGATCTTGATCGCGCGGTCGACGCCGGCGCAGAAGCCGCGCGGGGCGGCGAGATAGAGGATGAGGCGGGGCCGATCCATCGCGTTCTCCTGTCTGCGTGGAATGCTGTAAGCCGTCGGGCCGCGGGCGTCTAGTCCCCGAGCAGGCCGGCCGTCACCCACGCCAGCGCGAGGTAGCGGCCGGTCTTGGCCAGCGCGACGAGGCCGAGAAAGAGCCAGGGCGGGGTGCGCATCATTCCCGCTACCATCGTGAAAGCGTCGCCAAGCGGCGCCCAGCTGAGCAGCAGGGTCCAGACGCCGTAGCGGGCATACCAGACCTGCGCGCGCGCAAGCTGTGCCGGGCGAACCGGGAACCAGTGCCGGTCGCGGAAGCGCTCGACCCAGCGGCCGAGCGCGTAGTTCACCGCCGAGCCGAGTGTGTTGCCGACAGACGCCACGGCTACGATCAGCGGCAGGCCGCTCAGCGCCCCGGCCTGAACCGCGACGAAGAAGACTTCGGATTGGAAGGGCAAGAGAGTGGCGGCGCCGAACGCCGCCAAGAAGAGCCCGAGGAGCGACAGGGCCTCTGTCATGCCGGCGCCGCGTTCACCTGTCGGTCAGTTCCCGCCGGCCGTCTCTTCTTCGCGGTCGAAGCGCGGCTCGCGCGGCGGTCGGCCGATCACGTCGCGAAGGGCGTCAAGCTCGATGAAATTGTCGGCCTGGCGTCGGAGTTCGTCGGCGATCATCGGCGGCTGCGAACGGATGGTCGAGACGACCGAAACGCGCACGCCCTGCCGCTGAAGGCTCTCGACCAGTGGCCGGAAATCCCCGTCACCGGAGAACAGGACGATGTGATCGACCCTCGGCGCCAGTTCCATGGCGTCGACCGTCAGCTCGATGTCCATGTTGCCCTTGACCTTACGCCGGCCCTGACTGTCGGTGTATTCCTTGGCCGGTTTCGTGACCATCGAATAGCCGTTGTAATGCAGCCAGTCGACGAGCGGTCTGATCGGCGAATAGTCGTCGTTTTCCAGCAGCGCAGTGTAGTAGAATGCCCGCAGCAACTTGCCGCGCCGCTCGAACTCCTGCCGAAGGAGCTTGTAGTCTATATCGAATCCGAGCGCCTTCGCAGCTGCGTAGAGATTCGACCCGTCGATGAACAGCGCAAGCCGTTCGTCCTTGTAGAACATTAATGGTTCCTTTCAAAAAATGTTCTGCCGAATGCTTCTTTCAGTGTTTGGGTGGACAAACTAAAGCACCCGACAGTCAGGCGAGAGTATACAGGAATACGCAAATTGCCACAGCTTTGGGAATCTGTCCGAAAGAACAGGCTAGCAGCCGTCGCTTTAGGCGGCAACCAGCCGTCGCCGGAAGGCGATTCCGCAGCCACTCTTGTTGCCGCATTACGCGCAATTTCGCAAGATATCGGCGGGATCGTTTCGGTATCGCGATTTTTCCGCACCCCGGCCTATCCACCTGGATCAGGGCCCGACTTCGTCAATGCGGCGGCTTTGGTCGCGACCGATCTCGATGCGTCCGCCATGCTCTCCGGCCTGCATGCGATCGAGGCGCGTTTCGCGCGGAAGCGCGACCTCCGCTGGGGTGCGCGGACGCTCGACCTCGATCTCGTCGCGTTTGGCGATGCGGTTCTGCCCGATCCGGCGACCGAGGAGCACTGGAGGACGCTGCCTCCCGCTCGCCAGTCCGTCGAGACGCCCGATCGCCTGATCCTGCCGCATCCGCGGCTTCAGGACCGCGCCTTCGTGCTGATTCCCTTGGCCGAGATCGCCCCCGGCTGGCGCCATCCCGTTACCGGGCGCAGCGTCGCGAAGATGCTCGAAGCGCTTCCCGAGGCCGACAAAGCGGCGATTTGCCCGATTTGACGGAGAATCCCCGCTTGTCAAGGGATTTCCAAGGGCCTAAATAGCGGGTTCCATATCTCCCAAGCCGATTGGAGTTCGCCGATGGCCCGCGTGACGGTCGAAGACTGCGTTGACAAGGTTCCGAACCGGTTCGAGCTGGTGATGCTTGCCGCCCATCGTGCACGCGAGATCGCGGCCGGCTCTCCGCTGACCATCGACCGCGACAACGACAAGAACCCCGTCGTCTCGCTCCGCGAGATCGCCGACGAGACACAGGCCGCTGCCGATCTGCGCGAGCGCATGATCGAGAGCAACCAGACCCAGATCGAGGTCGATGAGCCCGAGGACGACGCGATGGCGCTTCTGATGGGGGCCGAGGTCGACCGCCCGCAGGACGACGACATGTCGGAAGAGAAGCTGCTCCGGGCGCTGATGGAAGCTCAGGGCCAGGGTTAAGCCCACGAACACCGAGGCGCGCGGACCGGAATGATCGACGTCGAAGACCTGATCGCACTGGTCCGCAACTATAATCCCCGCACGAATGAAGACCTGATACGGAAAGCCTACGACTATGGCCGCCGGATGCACGAGGGTCAGAAACGTCATTCGGGCGAGGCTTACTTTACCCATCCCGTCGCCGTCGCCGCGATCCTGACCGAGCAGCGGCTCGACGACGCGTCGATCATCACCGCGCTTTTGCACGACACGATCGAGGACACCAAGTCCACCTATACCGAGATTGCCGCCCAGTTCGGCGACGAGGTGGCGGAACTGGTCGATGGTGTCACCAAGCTCACCAATCTTCAGCTTTCTTCGACCGAGACCAAGCAGTCGGAGAATTTCCGCAAGCTCTTCATGGCGATGTCGAAGGATCTGCGGGTGATCCTCGTCAAGCTTGCCGACCGGCTTCACAACATGCGCACGATCAAGTCGCTGCCGATGGAAAAGCAGGTCAGGAAGGCGCGCGAGACGATGGATATCTTTGCGCCGCTCGCCGGCCGCATGGGCATGCAGTGGATGCGCGAGGAACTGGAGGATCTGTCGTTCCGGGTGATCAACCCCGAGGCGCGCGCCTCGATCATCCGGCGCTACATCACGTTGCAAAAGGAAACCGGCGACGTGATCCACAAGATCACCGCCGATATCCGCACCGAGCTTGAGAAGGAAGGGATCGACGCCGACGTCTGGGGCCGCGCCAAGAAGCCCTATTCGATCTGGCGCAAGATGCAGGAAAAGCAGCTGGCGTTCTCGCGGCTGTCCGACATCTACGGGTTCCGCGTCATCTGCCGGACGGAATCGGATTGCTACCGCATTCTTGGCGCGATCCACCGCCGGTGGCGGGCGGTGCCGGGGCGGTTCAAGGATTATATCAGCCAGCCGAAGTCGAACGGATACCGCTCGATCCATACAACCGTGTCGGGCCGGGACGGCAAGCGGGTTGAAGTGCAGATCCGCACCCGGCAGATGCACGAGGTCGCCGAAGCCGGCGTTGCCGCGCACTGGTCCTACCGCGATGGCGAACGCGCCCAGAACCCCTTCGCCGTCGATCCGGCGAAATGGATCGCGACGCTGACCGAACGCTTCGATACCGCCGACGATCATGACGAGTTCCTCGAGAACGTGAAGCTCGAAATGTATTCGGACCAGGTCTTCTGCTTCACGCCCAAGGGCGATGTGGTGCAGCTGCCGAAAGGGGCGACGCCGATCGACTTTGCCTATTCGATCCACACCCGGATCGGGAATTCATGTGTCGGCGCCAAGGTCGACGGCATCCGGGTGCCGCTCTGGACCCGCCTCAAGAACGGCCAGTCGGTCGAGGTCATCACCGCGACCGGGCAGCGCCCGCAGGCGACCTGGATCGACATCGTCGTCACCGGCCGGGCGAAATCGGCCATCCGCCGGTCCCTGCGCGAGGAGGACCGCGAGCGCTTCGTCAAGCTCGGCCAGGAGCTGGCGCGGGTGGCCTTCGAACATGTCGGCCGCAAGGTTTCGGACAAGGCGCTCAGGACCGCCGCGAAGACGCTCGGCCTCAGTGACGAGACCGAAGTCCTTGCGCGGTTGGGCAGCGCCGAGTTGACGGCGCGCGAGGTGATCGAGGCGATCTACCCCGAGCTTGCGACACAGCAATCGGTCGAGGAGGTGGATCACCGCCGGTCGGTTGTCGGCCTGACGGCCGACCAATCGTTCCGGCGCGCGAATTGCTGCCAGCCGGTGCCGGGCGAACGCATCGTCGGGATCACCTATCGCGGTCAGGGCGTGGTCGTGCATGCGATCGACTGCCCGGCCCTCGCGGAATTCGAGGAACAGCCGGCCCGCTGGGTCGACCTGCACTGGCATTCAGGCCGGCATGCGCCGGTTCACACGGTCAGCCTCAACATGACCATCACCAACGATGCCGGGGTTCTGGGGCGGATATGCACCTTGATCGGCGAACAGAAGGCCAATATCTCCGACCTTACTTTCGTCGACCGAAAGCCGGATTTTTACCGTCTTATCGTGGAAGTTGATGTCCGGGATGCGGAGCATCTCCATATGGTGCTGACCGCCCTTGAGGCGGAAAGCGACGTGGCACAGGTTGAGCGTTACCGCGACCTCAGCCGCAAGCCCTGACGGGCGGGAAGGGAACGCGACGTGGTCTTCAAGCGGCGTAACCCGCGGACCTATCTGCAAATGTTGGCCGAGGCCTTCTGGCCGCGCGGCGGCTGGACGCGCGCGTTCCACTACGTCAAGCACCGCATCCGGCGGCTGCCGGATGATCCGCACCGGATCGCCCGTGGCGTCGGTGCCGGCGTCTTCATCAGCTTCACGCCGCTCTTCGGGCTGCATTTCATTTCCGCGATGATCTCGGCGAAGGTCGTGCGCGGCAACATCCTCGCGTCGCTCCTCGGCACGTTTTTCGGAAACCCGGTGACCTTCCCGATCATCGCCTTCACCTCGATGAAGCTCGGGCACCTGATCCTCGGGACGAGTTTCGACGAAAGCCAGCACGCGACGCTCTTCGGCAAGTTCGTTGGCGCAGGCCATGACCTGAAGCACAACTTCTTCGCGCTGTTCACCGATGAGACGACGCAGTGGGTCAATCTCTACAACTTCTGGAACGAGGTCTTTCTGCCCTACCTCGTGGGAGGATTCCTGCCCGGGATCATCGCCGGGGTGCTGTCCTACTACCTTTCGGCGCCGGTGATCGCGGCCTATCAGAAGCACCGCCGGAAGCGGTTGAAAGACCGCTTCGAAAAACTCAGGGCACGGCTTCACGCACGTAATGAGCAGGCCCGTGAAAAGGGCTGAGGCCGCAATTGTACCCGTGACGATTTCGCCCTTCACGGATCCGGCCGTGGCCCTTTAATCTCGGGCGGACCGACGACAGAACGGAGTTAACCCCTTGGACGATCTCAGGCTCGGTGTGAATATCGACCACGTGGCGACGGTGCGGAACGCTCGTGGCTCCGCTTATCCTGACCCGGTCAGGGCGGCCAAACTGGCTGAAGCGGCGGGTGCTGATGGAATCACCGCGCATTTGCGCGAAGACCGCCGCCACATCACTGACGACGATATCGAACGGTTGATGGCGGCTCTGACCTTGCCGCTGAATTTTGAAATGGCGGCGACTGAGGAGATGCAGAAGATCGCGCTTCGCCACCGACCCCATGCCGTCTGTATCGTGCCGGAAAAGCGTGAGGAGCGGACGACCGAAGGTGGGCTTGAAGTGGCGCGTGAGGAGAACCGGCTTGCGCATTTCATCGCGCCCTTGGCCGAGGTCGGCTGTCGTGTCTCGATCTTCATCGCCGCCGATGCTGCCCAGATCGAGGCGGCCGCCCGCATCGGCGCTGCGGTGGTGGAACTTCACACCGGGGCGTACTGCGATCTTCACGCGGAAGGAAAATTTACCGAACGCGATGCCGAGCTTGCACGGCTGCGCGAGATGTCGGCCTTCGCACACTCCCTCGGGCTCGAGGTGCATGCCGGCCACGGCCTGACATATGATACGGTCGGCCCGGTCGCGGCCTTTCCCGAGGTGCGGGAACTCAATATCGGCCATTTCCTGATCGGCGAGGCGATCTTCACCGGTCTCAAGCCAGCGATCCAAGAGATGCGCCGCCTGATGGACGCCGCGCGCACGAACCCATGAAGGCGGTCTGGTACGAGGGGTTCGGCCCCGCCGATGACGTCCTGACCTTCGGCGATCTGCCCGACCCCACGCCGGGTCCGGGTGAGGTTCTGGTACGACTTCGTGCCTCTGGCGTGAACCCTTCGGACGTCAAATTGCGGGCGGGTGCCCGCGCAGGTGCCGTTATGGCATGGCCTCGCATTGTGCCGCATTCCGACGGCGCGGGTGTCATCGAGGCGGTTGGCGCCGGTGTTGACGCGGCGAGGGTCGGAGAGCGTGTCTGGATCTGGAACGGCCAGTGGCAGCGCCCCTTCGGCACGGCGGCGGAACTGATCGCGCTGCCCTCCGCGCAGGCCGTGCGCCTGCCCGATGGTACCAGCTTTGCCGAGGCCGCCTGTCTCGGCATCCCGGCAATGACGGCATGGTATGCCCTCTTCGCGGATGGCCCCATCGCCGGGAAAACCGTTCTGGTGACCGGCGGGGCCGGCACCGTTGGTCGCTACGCCTGCCAGATGGCCCGGCTCGGCGGCGCGCGCGTGATCACGACCGTCTCGTCGCCCGAAAAGACTGCACATTCCACCGCAGAAGACTGGATCAACTACCGCGAAACCGATGTGGCGGCGGCGGTGATGGATCTGACCGGCGGCGCGGGCGTGGACCGGATCGTCGAGGTCGACTTCGCGGCGAACCAGCAGGCATCACTGGCGATCCTCAAGCCGGGCGGGGTGGTCGCTTCCTACGCGTCGGCCTCGAAGATGAAGCCGGAACTTGAATTCTACGGTTTCATGTTCCGCAACGTGACGCTTCGGATGCTGATCGTCTACCAGCTTGATCCTGAGACCCACAGGCGCGGCGAAGCGCAGCTGACGGAATGGCTGGAGGCGGGCGCCCTCAGCCACGCCGTCGTGCCGGGCGGAACGCTGGCCGACTGCGCAAGTGCCCACCGCATCGTGGAGGCCGGTGAGAAGCTCGGCACCGTGGTCTTGGACCTGAGCCGATGATCCTCGGCATCGGCACCGACCTTGCTAATATCGAGCGGATCGCCGCCACGATCGACCGCTTCGGCGACCGCTTTCGCAATCGGGTTTTCACCGAGGTCGAACAGCGCAAGGCCGAACGGCGCAAGGATGCGGCCGGCACCTATGCGAAGCGCTGGGCGGCGAAGGAGGCGTGCTCGAAGGCGCTGGGCACCGGGTTGCGAATGGGGATTTCCTGGAAGGACATGGCGGTCTCCAACCTCCGCACCGGCCAGCCCGTCATGCATCTGACCGGCTGGGCGGCGGAGCGGCTGGCGGCGATGACGCCCGAGGGGCACGAGGCCATCGTCCATGTCACGCTCACCGACGATCACCCCTGGGCGCAGGCTTTCGTGGTGATCGAAGCCCGACCGATCCCCCGCGCAACTTGACTCCCCGGCTTCGGGCGAGCATGTAGCGCCAAAGAGCGAGCAGGGGCAGGGATCAACATGGCCACGACGGCGAAGGACGGGATCGTCGAGACGATCAAGACGGTGGTTTATGCGCTCTTGATCGCGGGCGTCTTCCGCACTCTCTTTTACCAGCCGTTCTGGATCCCTTCGGGGTCGATGAAAGACACGCTGCTGATCGGGGATTTCCTCTTCGTCAACAAGATGGCCTACGGCTATTCGCGTTATTCCTGCCCGTTCTCCGCCTGCCCGATCAGCGGCCGCCTTTTCGGGTCGGAGCCCGAGCGCGGCGACGTCGTGGTCTTCCGCCACCCGGCCAACGGTTCCGATTTCATCAAGCGGCTGATCGGCCTTCCCGGCGATACGGTACAGGTGAAGGAGGGCGTGCTCTTCCTGAACGGTCAGCCGGTGCCGCAGGAGGATGGCGGCCTCTTCGAAGAGATCAAGGCCCCGCAAGGCTCCCAGCGCAACATGCCGCGCTGCGCCAACGATCCGGTCGGGGTCGGCGGCGCCTGCGTGAAGGAACGCAAGATCGAGACGCTGCCGAACGGTGTGAGGCACGACATCCTGAACATCGCCAATGTCCCGGCCGACAACACCCCGCTCTATACCGTGCCCGAGGGGCACTACTTCTTCATGGGCGACAACCGCGACAACAGCCAGGACAGCCGTTTCGCGGTCTCCTCGGGCGGGGTGGGCATGCTGCCGGCGGAATACCTGATCGGCCGCGCCGACCGGATCATGTTCTCCTCGGCCGGCCGCTCGCTCTTCTTCTTCTGGACCTGGCGGTCCGACCGCTTCTTCAAGGCGGTGGAGTGAAGCTCGGCGCCGACCTTCAGGCCTTCTCGGCCCGGATCGGGCATGACTTCGCGCGCCCCGACCTTCTGGTGCGCGCTGTCACCCATGCCTCCATCGCCACGGCCACGCGGCCCGACAACCAGCGGCTGGAATTCCTTGGCGACCGGGTTCTTGGCCTCGTGATGGCCGAGGCGCTGCTGGCCGCCGACAAGGGCGCCTCCGAAGGCCAGCTTGCCCCCCGCTTCAATACATTGGTGCGCAAGGAAACCTGCGCCGCCGTCGCGCGAGAGATCGCGCTTGGCGATGTCCTGAAACTCGGCCGGTCCGAGATGATGTCGGGCGGCCGCCGCAAGGATGCGCTTCTCGGCGACGCGATGGAGGCCGTGATCGCGGCCGTCTATCTCGATGGCGGATTCGAGGCGGCGCGCGGTGTGATCCTGCGGCTTTGGGGAAAGCGCATCGGCGCGGTCGAGGCCGATGCCCGCGACGCCAAGACCGCGCTTCAGGAATGGGCACAGGCGCGCGGACTGCCGCCGCCGGATTATACCGAACGCATGCGTGAAGGCCCCGACCACCAGCCGGTCTTCACCATCGAGGTCCGGCTGGCGACCGGCGAGGCGGAAACCGCGAAGGCCGGGGCCAAACGCCAGGCCGAACAGGCGGCGGCAAAGGCGCTTCTGGCGCGGATGGAGAAATCGAATGGCTGAGGCCGAAGGAAAGACCCGCGCCGGATTCGTGGCGCTGATTGGCGAGCCGAACGCGGGCAAGTCGACGCTCCTCAACCGGATGGTCGGGGCCAAGGTCTCGATCGTCACCCACAAGGTGCAGACGACGCGCGCCCGGATCCGCGGCATCGCGATGGAAGGGGCGGCGCAGATCGTCTTCGTCGATACGCCGGGTCTTTTCCGGCCGCGCCGGCGGCTCGACCGGGCGATGGTCGCTGCCGCCTGGGGCGGCGCGGCGGATGCCGATATCGTCGTCCTTCTGGTCGAGGCGCATCGCGGTCTGACGCCGGGGGTGGAAGCCATCCTCGCCGCGCTGAAGGAACGGATCGGGGAGGGGCAGCGCGTCGCGCTCGCCATCAACAAGATCGACCGGGTCAAGGCCGAGGCGCTTCTGGCGCTTTCGGCCGAGCTGAACGAGGCCTATCCGTTCGAAAAGACCTTCATGATCTCGGCCGAACGCGGCCATGGGGTGGAGGACCTCAAGACCTGGCTTGGCGAGGAACTCCCTGAAGGCCCCTGGTTCTATCCCGAGGACCAGATCGCCGACCTGCCGCTCAGGATGATCGCGGCCGAGATCACCCGCGAGAAGCTGACGCTGAGGCTGCACGAGGAGTTGCCCTACCAGCTGACGGTGGAGACCGAACGCTGGGAGGATAAGCCCGACGGGTCCGTGCGCATCGACCAGCTTGTCTATGTCGCCCGGGATGGCCACAAGGGCATCGTCCTCGGCCACAAGGGCGACACGATCAAGGCGGTGGGCCAGGCGGCGCGGGCGGAACTCGCGGAGTTCCTCGGACGGCCGGTGCATCTTTTCCTTCAGGTCAAGGTGCGGCCGAACTGGCTGGAGGAGAAGGAGCGCTATTCCGAGATGGGGCTCGACTTCAAGGATGGCGACTGAGGCGCTGCCCGTCCCGGCGCCGGCGTTTGCGGGGGCATCCGGCGGAGGTATTTTCCGCCAAGGTGAAAGGGCTGGGAGATGAGTGCGCGCCTGACCGCCGATTTCTGGGTCCGCGCCTATCTCGCCCGGCTCCAGGCGGCGCATATCCCGGCATACGTGACCGCAAAGGGCGATCCGACGGCGGGCGCGGTGCTGGTGAAACTCGCGACACTCGACGGACACGCGCGGCTCTTCCAGCGGAGTTTCGACCTGACGACCGGCGCACGCGCCTGGGTGGTCCTCTCCGAGGGGGCGGAGGCCGATGTTGACGCGGCGATCCTGCGCCAGCGGCGGACCGACCCCGACCTCTGGGTGATCGAGATCGAAAGCCGCGAAGGTCGGACGCTTCTCGACGAGGACGGACTTTCCGACTGATCCCCTTTCATCTTGCCCGAAATACCTCGGGGGAGGTCGCCGGGCTTCGCCCGGCGGCCCGGGGGCGGCGCCCCCGTCCGGCGATGGACAATCTCGCCGGTGGCGGGGATAGTTCGACCGGTACGAGGGTTAGGGGCATGGACTGGCGGGACGAAGGCGCACTTCTGACGGTGCGACAACACGGGGAGACGTCGGCGATCGTCGAGGTCTTCACCGCGGCGCATGGACGCCATGCCGGCGTCGTCCGGGGCGGGGCGTCGCGGAAAGTCGCGCCGCTTCTGCAGCCGGGCGCGCAGCTCGACCTGACCTGGCGGGCCAGGCTCGACGATCATATTGGTACCTTCACGGTGGAGCCCCTGCGCTCCCGCGCCGGCGTCCTGTCCGACCGGCTGGCGCTTGCGGCGCTCAACTCGGTCTGCGCGCTCTTGCACGCGACCCTCCCGGAACGCGAACCGCATCCCGGCCTCTACACGGCCACGGTGGGCCTTCTCGATTCTCTCGGGGCGCCGACTGCATGGGTTCTGGCCTATCTCCGCTGGGAGTTGATGCTTCTCGAAGAGCTTGGCTACGGGCTCGACCTTACCTCCTGCGCCGTCACCGGCAGCCGGGAGGACCTCGCCTATGTCAGTCCGAAATCCGGCCGCGCGGTAGCGCGGGGCGCGGCGGGTCAATGGGCGGACCGGCTGCTGCCGCTGCCGCCCTGCCTGCTCGGCCAGGGACCGGCGGACCCGGTCGAACTTGCCGCCGGGATGACCACGACCGGGTATTTCCTCGAACACCGGCTGTTTCCCGACCTCGGTACGCGCCCCCTTCCAGAGGCGCGCCGGCGCTTTGCCGCGATGGTGGCCCGTCAGGGCTGAATCGTGAAGACCATCACCGGCCCGTCCGGGGAGGAGAGGATCAGAACGTCGCCCTGCACCTCTGCCAATGTCACGCGACCGAGTGCGGTGAAGAAAAGCTGTTCGGCCGAAAGATCGGCGCAGGCGCGCTTTGTCGACAGAATCCGTTCAGCCCGGAACCAGGGATAGGGTGCGGTCTGATTGCCGCTGTACCGGTTGCAGGGCGCATCGCCCGCGATCTTTCCCGGCGCGGGAAAACGGATCGTCGCCCGCGCGGCGAAGGCGGTGCCGTCGATCTCGGTCAAACGCCAGACCGAGCCTTCCGGCACAAAGCCCCGTAGCGTCTCGTCGCCTGCGCAGGCGCTGAGCGCGACGGTCGTGGAGAGGGCAGCGGCGAGCGGGGCGATGCGGCGCATGGCACCTATCCGACCATGCCGGCCAGTCGCATTCAAGGGAAAACCGCCGCCGGCGTCCCGTTGCGACAAACGGGGTCGGAAACCGTCGCGACTTGGATTCGCGCGCGGTCATTTCTCGGGAGCGGAGGCCAGATGCTCAGTCGTAACATCCCCGAATTCCTGCGCCATGCGCCGACACCAGGCGTCAAGGGCTTCGCAATCCTTGCCGGGATCGAAGCGTCGCTACGCGGCATCCTGATCTCGGTCTGGCCGCTCGTCATGTACCGGGCGCTCGGCGAGAACGCCGCGCATGTGAGCCTGCTCTATTTCGTCGTCGGAGTCGCGTCGCTCAGCTGGGGGCTGATGGTACCGTGGACAAGCCGCTTCGTGCCGCGCCGCTGGGTCTACACGCTCGGGGTCGGCTTCTACATCGCGGGCTCGCTTCTCGCGATACGGGGCGGGCCGGTGCTGACGCCGGTGGCGATGGCGATGAACAGTCTCGCCACCGTGACGGTCTTCATCTGCACCAATGCCTACATCATGGACTACATCGCCCGGCACGAACTGGGAAAGAACGAGACTCTGAAGCTTCTCTACAGTGCGATCTCATGGGCGGTCGGGCCGATGCTCGGGGTGTTCCTTTGGAAATACTGGGAACCGCTGCCGTTCCTCCTGGCGATGGCCTTCGCTTTGATGCTGCTGGCCACGTTCTGGGCGCTGAGGCTCGGCAACGGAAAACTGATCACGCGGGCGCGGGCGCCGGCGCCGAACCCGTTGGCCTATCTCGGCCGGTTCTTTCGTCAGCCAAGGCTCATCGCCGGCTGGCTTTTCGCGGTCCTGCGCTCCGCGGGGTGGTGGGTTTACGTGGTCTACCTGCCGATCTTCTGCATCGAAGCGGGGCTTGGCGACCGGGTGGCTTCGGTCGCTTTCTCGTTCTCGAACGCAATGTTGCTGCTCGCCCCCTTCATGCTGCGCTGGATGCAGAGGCGGGGATTGCGACGCGCCGTGCAGATCTCGTTCGCGGCCTGTGCCGGTTGTTTTCTTGCAGCCGGCCTCGGCCAGTTCTGGCCGCCCATCGCGGTGATCGCGCTCCTCACAGGCTCGGTCTTCCTTGTCATGCTCGACACGTTCGGGGGGCTGCCGTTTCTCATGTCGGTGCGTCCAGCGGAACGGACGGAGATGTCGGCGGTCTATTCAAGCTTCCGCGACGTCTCGGGCATCCTCACGCCCGGCGTCGCCTGGCTGGTTCTCATCGTGTCGCCCATATCCGGGGTATTCCTCGCCTGTGCGGCGGGGCTCGCGGCCATGACGGCGGTTGCCGGCCTCATGCATCCGAGGATGGGCGAGAAGCGCGGGCCAAGGTCGGACCAGCCCGCCTGATACGCTCCTACTCGGCCGCCGGGTTGAGCGGCGACGACATCGCGGCGAGGAACTCCACCACCGCTCCGATCTCGCCCGGATCATGGATTCCCGGATCGGGCATCGTCGTCCCGGGCGCGGCCACCTCCGGCGCCTCCAGAAAGGTCGCCAGCCGGTCGGTGGTCCACGTCGTTTCCTGTGCCCGCATCCAGTCCGAATAGCTGGCGTAGCGCGTGCCGCCGATCCGCGAGCCCACAATGGTGGCGAGGCTCGGCGCGAAGTCGTTCACATCGGGATCGAGCGAGTGGCATTTGAGACAGGTGTTGAGGTTCGATTCCAGCCGCTCCCGGACATGGGCGTCGAGGGTCGGCTGGTCGAGATAGGCACTGAGGAAGCTCATCGCCTGCCCGTTCGGGGTCTCGGTCAGGAACACCAACTCGTTGTCGTCGGTGAAAAGAACCAGCCGGTCTTCATCCAGCTGCCGCGCCGCCCGGATGCGTTCGCCGATCGGGATCCGCTCGGCGAACATGACCCGGCGGTCGACGATGCGGAAGCGGTAGAGCGACTGGTCCTTGAGCGTGCCCATCAGGATGTCTCCATCCCAGGCCGGATTGAAGCCGTGCAGGAGTTCGAGGCTGGAAATAGCCACCGAGGGCAGGAAGGCGTAGATGGGCGGCTCAAACCTGTCGTGACGGCCGTAGGACAGCGTGCTCGGGATCGGCAGGCGGTTATAGAGAGTGCCGAGGCTCTCGTGTGGCCAGCCGTAATCCTTGCCATCCTCGATCAGGTTGAGTTCGTCCCCGCCCCTCAGCCCGTGTTCAACCGTCCAGAGCTGCCCCTCGGCGTCGAACGTAATGCCCTGCATGTTGCGCAATCCTTGCGCGATCTGCCGGTTCTCGCCCGTGACGAGGTCGATCTCGATCACCTTGCCGTAATCGTAGGCCGGATCCTGCGCGATGGCCGGCATCTCCGAAAAGACGCCGTCGATATGGAAGTCGCCGCTGCCGAGGTAAAGCCGACCGTTTCCATCGTAGGCCATGCGACCGCCGCCAATCTGCACCTCGATCGCGCTCTCCTTCTTCTTCAGAGGCAGGCAAGGCTCGGTGACGTAAGCGGTGTGCCAATCGTCTGCCGTTGCCGTGAACGCGGCGAGTTCGGGCGCGGTGGACGGGATGTCGAGGACCGAGACGATGGTGTGAAAACAGCGCCGCTCAGGTTCGAAGCGGATGAAGGACAGGGCAAGGTGGCTGCCGCCGTTCATTTGATAGGCAAGGATATCGAAGTAGCGATAGGCCCAAAGCTCGAAATGGTAGTCGCTGTTGGCGGGATCCTTGGCGAAGTCGCGGTAGGCCTCGAAGCCGTAATCGGGAACGCCGATCGACAGCGGACGCACGTCATCGGGCGCGCTTGCGAGGAAAAGCTTGCCGTCGATCGTCGCAAGAACGGCGGTGTCGTCGACGACGGTAAGGCCGCCGCCGCGCCCGTAGCGGGTGATCGGAACCTGAATGGTTTCGCGGTGAAAGGTCAGGAAGATGCTTTCGACATCGGGGTCGGTCACCGGCTCCGGCGGCGGTGGCGGCGCGATCTTGAGCGCGGCCCGACGGATGATGGCCGAGGGTTCGATCAGAAATTCTGCAGAGATGCCCGCGACGAACCCGAACAGCAACACGCCGCCCGTCATGAGGCTCAACGCGAGCCACCGCGATCTTGATCGCTTTCCCGACATTGCCAAACCCCACATCAGCCCGGCACGTTCCCCGGGACAAGGGTGATGAAATCGGGATGGTCAGGTCAAACCTTCATTTGGCAACATTCTGTTGCGGGATTCGATCCTGCCCGACCCTGCCGGGAAGGATGGGGGCCGGTTCCTGTCAGGGTCTTGATACAGGTCAGTCCCGGCGCCGAAAAAAAATTCGCGACGCCGGGATGGAACGACGATCAGTTCCCGCTGTCGAGCAGACGGCGCGCGATGACCTGCGCCTGGATCTCGGCCGCACCCTCGAAGATATTGAGGATGCGCGCGTCGCAGAGGATCCGGCTGATCTGGTATTCGAGTGCGAAGCCGTTGCCGCCGTGGATCTGCAGCGCATTGTCCGCCGCCGCCCAGGCAACACGGGCGCCCAGCAGCTTCGCCATGCCGGCCTCGAGGTCGCAGCGCTTGTCGTGGTCCTTCTGCCAGGCGCTGTGATAGGTCAGCTGCCGGGCGATCATGATCTCGACCGCCATCATGGCCAGCTTGCCCGAGACGCGGGGGAACTCGATCAGCGACTTGCCGAACTGCTTGCGGTCCTCGGCGTATTTCATGCCGACCTCAAGCGCCGACTGCGCCACGCCGATGGCGCGCGCCGCGGTCTGGATGCGGGCGCTCTCGAAGGTCTGCATGAGCTGCTTGAAGCCTTGCCCCTCGACGCCGCCCAGCAGGTTCCCGCCCTTCACCCTGAAGCCGTCGAAGCCAAGCTCATATTCCTTCATTCCCCGGTAGCCCAGCACCTCGATCTCGCCGCCGGTCATGCCGGGCGTGGGGAACGGGTCTTCGTCGGTGCCCGGCGTTTTCTCGGCCAGGAACATCGAAAGGCCGCGATAATCGGTCGTCGACGGATCGGTCCGCGCGAGGAGTGTCATCACATGGGTGCGCGCGGCATGGGTGATCCAGGTCTTGTTCCCGGTGATCTCCCAGTCGTCGCCCACCTTCACGGCGCGGGTGCGCAAGCTGCCGAGGTCCGATCCGGTGTTGGGCTCGGTAAAGACCGCTGTCGGCAGGATCTCACCACTTGCGAGCTTCGGCAGCCACTGCGCCTTCTGCTCCGGCGTGCCGCCGCAGAGGATCAGTTCCGCCGCGATCTCGCTGCGCGTCCCGAGCGACCCCACGCCGATATAGCCCCGCGACAGCTCCTCGCTGACAACGACCATCGAGGCCTTCGACAGGCCGAGCCCGCCGAATTCCTCGGGGATCGTCAGGCCGAAGACGCCGAGCTCGGCGAGTTCCTCGATGACTGCCATCGGGATCAGCTCGTCCTTCAGGTGCCAGTCGTGGGCGTTCGGCACGACGCGCTCCTCCGCATAGCGGCGGAACTGGTCGCGGATCATCTCGAGGTCATCGTCGAGCCCCGTCGCCCCGACGGTCGCGCGCCCGTGGTTTTCGCGCATCAGCGCGACAAGCCGCGCCCGCGCCGCCGGGATGTTCCCTCCGCCGATGAGCTGCGCCGCCGCGCCATCGGGCGCCCAGGACAGGCCAAGGTCGGAAAGCCGCGCGACCTCGCCCTGGCTCATCGGGATGCCGCCGGCGATCTGCGACAGGTATTCGCCGAAGCCGATCTGGAGGATCAGTTGCTCCATCTCGCCGAGCGCACCCGCCTCGGCGATACGGCCGGCCCAGCCGTGCAGTTGACGGAGCGATTCGACATAGGTGGCGAGCCATGAGAGCGCATGCGCCTCGAATTGCCGCGTCTCCAGCGCCGCGCCCGAAACCTTGCCGCCCGTGTCAACCGCGGTCCGCAGCGAGGATTGCGCATTGGCCAGAAGCGCATCGACCGGAGCAAGCGCCGCCTGAGTCAGCGAAAGAAGGTCGGGAAGGATCACGGAATTCGGCATCTCAGCCCCATCATGCGCCATGAATCGGCTCCTTTTCTGCGGTCGCATCGTCGTAGCGATTTTGCACATGCAGCGCAATATTAATTCGTTTACGTAGCGCCGCCGGAACAAAAATGTCGCCGCGATTTTCGCCCTGCCCCTCGCCCGGCGAAGCGTCTATGACCGGCCCAAAAGGGTGCAGCATGTTCGGACTGGAGACCTGGGAGATCGTTCTGGCGGCGGCGGTGACGCTGTTTTCCGGCTTCGTCAAGGGCGCGGTAGGCTTCGCCATGCCGATGATCATGATCTCGGCCTTCGGGTCGTTCCTGCCGAAGGAAACTGCGCTCGCGCTCGTCATCCTGCCGACGCTGGTGACGAACGTCGCCCAGGCCTTCCGGCAGGGCTGGCGCGCCGCCTGGGGCAGCGTGGTCGTCTACCGGCGCCACATCGCGATGGTGGTGATCTTCCTGATCATCTCGGCGCAATTCGTGACCGTGATTCCTCAGTCGCTCATGTATTTCCTTCTCGGGGCGCCGATCCTCGCTTTCGCCCTCTGGCAGCTCTCCGGCCGCAGCCTTGCCATTCACATCGACCATCGTGCGCGGGTGGAAACGGTGCTCGGCGTCATCGGCGGGCTCTATGGCGGTATCTCCGGCATCTGGGGGCCGCCGCTCATCATCTACCTGATCTCGATCGGCGCCGAGAAGCGCGAGACGGTGCGTGTGCAGGGCGTCGTCTTCCTGATCGGCGCGGTGGTGCTGACGGCGGCGCACCTGAACTCGGGCGTCCTGAACGCGCAGAGCCTGCCTCTTTCTGCGCTCATGGTTGTGCCGGCGACGCTTGGCCTATGGGCCGGTTTCAGGATGCAGGACCGGCTCGACGCTGCCCGCTTCCGCCGCTGGACGCTGATCCTTCTCGTTCTGACGGGCTTCAACCTCGTGCGTCGGGCGCTGACGCTCTGAACAAAAAGGGCCGCCCGAAGGCGGCCCTGTCCGAAATCGCCATGCTGGCCTCAGCCGATCGCGGCCGCGCGGACGTCGTCGTCGATATAGGGCACGTACGGCGCGAAGTTGTCGGCGAACATGTTCACGAGCTTCCTGGCCTGCACGTCATAGGCCGCCTCGTCCTCCCAGGTCCGGCGCGGATCGAGGAGCACGTCAGCGACATCGGGAACCGAGACGGGCACGTCGAAGCCGAAGTTCGGGTCTTTGCGGAACGTCGCGTTGGCGAGAGACCCGTCAAGCGCGGCCGTCAGCAGGATCCGGGTGGAGCGGATTGGCATGCGCGAGCCCGAGCCGTAGGCGCCGCCGGTCCAGCCCGTGTTGACGAGCCAGCAGGTCGCGCCGTGGTCGCGGATCTTCTGTTGCAGGAGCTTGCCATAGACCTCGGGCCGGCGCGGCATGAAAGGCGCGCCAAAGCAGGTGGAGAAGGTCGGGATCGGCTCGACCACGCCGACCTCGGTCCCCGGGGTCTTCGAGGTGAAGCCCGACAGGAAGTGGTACATCGCCTGTGCCGGCGTCAGACGCGCGATCGGCGGCAGCACGCCATAGGCGTCGCAGGTCAGCATGATCACGTTCTTCGGATGCCCGCCGAGGCTGGTCTCCGAGGCGTTCGAGATCGCTTCGAGCGGATAGGCGCAGCGCATGTTGTCGGTGATCGAGTTGTCCGTGAAGTCCAGTTCCAGCGTCTCGGCGTCGTAGACCATGTTCTCGACCACGGTTCCGAACATCGAGCAGGTCGCGTAGATCTCCGGCTCGGCCTCTTCCGACAGGTTGATCGTCTTGGCGTAGCAGCCGCCCTCGAAGTTGAAGGTGCCCTTCTCGGACCAGCCGTGCTCGTCATCGCCGATGAGCGTGCGCGAGGGGTCGGCCGACAGCGTCGTCTTGCCGGTGCCCGAAAGGCCGAAGAAAACGGCCGCGTCGTCGGGGTCGCCGATCGCGTGGTTGGCCGAGCAATGCATCGCCATCACGCCCTTGCCCGGCAGGATGTAGTTCAGGAGGGTGAAGACCGATTTTTTGTTCTCGCCCGCATAGGCGGTATTTCCGATCAGGATCAGCTTCTTTTCGAAGTTGAGGGCGATCACGGTTTCCGAACGGCAGCCGTGACGCTCAGGGTCGGCCTTGAACGACGGGCAGTTGATGATGGTGAATTCGGGAATGAAATCATCAAGTTCCGCCCGCTCGGGTCGGCGCAGCAGATGGCGGATGAAAAGACCGTGCCAGGCCAGTTCGGTCACCACGCGCACGTCCAGACGGTGTTCGGGATCGGCGCCGGCAAAAAGATCCTGCACGAAATAGTCGCCGCCCTTCATGTGCGCCAGCATGTCCGCATGGAGCCGATCAAAGGCCTCGGGGGCCATAGGCGCGTTGTTTTCCCACCAGATCGTGTCTTCGACCGACGGTGTGCGGACAACGAATTTGTCTTTCGGCGAACGGCCCGTGTGCTTGCCCGTCGAAACCAGGAAAGCCCCGCCCTGGCCCAGCGTGCCCTCGCCGCGCTTGATGGCAGCTTCCACCAATGCGGCCTCATTGAGGTTGTAAGAGACGTGAGCCGGCCCTGCGATACCCTGATCTTCCAAGCGCTGCGAAGGGTTCACCCGTCCATTCGTCATATTCATGCTCCCGATGCCGCGGTCCGCGGCTCCTCAAGGGTTCAAATGCACCGCCCCGACTGCGCGGGACGCCGTCCGTGCCCCCGCACCGGGGCCGGCACGGCCCCTATATCATGCCGCCAGAATCTTGGAATAGAAGGCTCTGTCGCGGTTAGCGCCACCATTGCCGGTTTAGCGCAACCATGCCGACAAACCCGGCGGCGAAACCGCAACGATCGTCGGAAGTGAGGCAAATTAGTCAAAGCTTCGCAATTTTCGATGCTTCTGATTCGGGTCGGCGGAGTGATTCGCACTTATCAGTTGCTTCTGACGCGGGGAAATTGGACTATGTGTGAAAAATCAAGGCAAACAAGAGCAGAACGAGGAAGCCGAACATGTCGAGGATCGCGCTCGTCGATGACGACAGGAACATCCTGACGTCCGTATCCATGACGCTTGAGGCGGAGGGATACGAAGTCGAAACCTACAATGATGGCCAGGCCGCGCTGGACGCCTTCAACAAGCGTCTGCCGGACATGGCCGTTCTGGATATCAAGATGCCGCGCATGGACGGGATGGAACTGTTGCAGCGGCTTCGCCAGAAGACCTCCATGCCGGTGATCTTCCTGACTTCGAAGGACGACGAGATCGACGAGGTTCTCGGCCTTCGGATGGGCGCCGACGACTACGTTAAGAAGCCCTTTTCTCAAAGACTTCTGGTCGAACGGATCCGGGCGCTGCTGCGCCGCCAGGAAGCCATCGCCAGCGGCGAGGTCGCGACCACCGAGGAAACCAAGATCATGACGCGGGGGTCGCTGACGATGGACCCTCTGCGCCATTCGGTGACGTGGAAGGGCAAGGACGTCGCCTTGACGGTGACGGAATTCCTGCTGCTCCAGGCTCTGGCGCAGCGGCCGGGATTTGTGAAAAGCCGCGACCAGCTCATGGATGTCGCTTATGACGATCAGGTCTATGTCGACGACCGCACGATCGACAGCCATATCAAGCGGCTTCGGAAAAAGATGCGGACCGTCGATGACGACTTCACCGCGATCGAGACGCTTTATGGAATTGGGTATCGTTACAACGAAGAATGACACTGGCGTCGAGGATCGATTTGCGCGACCAAACTGAGTCCCGCCGCGCGGATGTCGTCCTCGGCGAGGACTGGACCGCGCCTGAAGGGTTCGTGGAATCCGAGCTGAAGGCCGGACGCGAGCGGCGGGGCTTCATTTCGCTGAACCGCTCGCCGCTGGCGCGCAAGATCATCACCTTCAACCTCATGGCGATGATTGTCCTCGTTGCGGGGGTTCTTTACCTGAACCCGTTCCGCGACAGTCTCGTCCTTCAGCGCGAAAGCGGCCTTGTCGCCGAGGCGCAGCTGGTCGCGGATGTCTTCGAGGCGCAGCTGCCGCAGGGAAGCCCGGTGAACCTCGCTACCGGCGACGGGATCGATGCATTGCGCACGGCTCAAGGCATCGAATTGCCGGACGGCGCCGAGCTTTTCGTCTTCGACACGCGGGAAAACCTCGTCGTATCGACGGTCGGCATGGAGCGGCCCGAACGCGAGACGGTTGCCGGATTGCAGCGCGACCGCCGCTCGACCCTGATCACGGACATCCTGAATTCGGTCTGGGAAGGTATCGCCGGACTTCTCGCCCCACAAAGCGCGCAGGACCCGATCTATGGCGGTGAGGAGCTTGCGCGCGATCTCGTTCCCGGCGCGCTCGCGGGCGAGACCCAGATCCGCACCGGCCGCGACGTCGCGGGCGAGGCGCTGTTCACCGTCGTCACGCCGATACGCCACGACGGACAGGTGATCGGGGTTGCCGCCATCACCTCCATCGCCGGAGAGATCGACCAACTCGTCAGGGTCGAGCGCGAGCAGGTCCTGCAGATGTTCGTCATCGCGATCATCGTTTCGATCGGCCTCAGCCTGGTCCTGGCCTCGACCATCGCCAACCCGCTCTCCGATCTTGCCGCCGCGGCCGAGCTTGGCCGCGACAAGAACGCCCGCAAGATGTCTCCCAGCCGCGTCCGCATCCCCGATCTGACGGCCCGTCCGGACGAAATCGGCCGCCTGTCCGGCGCGATGCGCGGCATGGTGGCGGCGCTTTACGAGCGGATCGAGTCGAACGAACAGTTCGCCGCCGACGTGGCGCATGAGATCAAGAACCCGCTTGCGTCCTTGCGGTCGGCGGTCGGCACGCTGCGCGTCGCCAAACGCGAAGACCAGCGCGACAAGCTTCTGAACGTCATCGACCACGACGTGCGCCGGCTCGACCGTCTGGTAAGCGACATCTCGAATGCCTCCCGCCTCGACAGCGAACTGGTCAAGGAAGAGGAGGAGACCTTCAACCTCCTCAAGATGCTCACCAACATCACCGAATATCTCGGCGAGGAGGCGAAGGCGAAAGGTGTCGACTTCATCTCCGACCTGCCGCCCGAACCGATCGTCATCACCGGGCTCGAAGGCCGGCTGGCGCAGGTCTTCGTGAACCTCATCACCAACGCGGTGTCGTTCTGCCAGGATGGGGACGCGGTCCGGGTCTGGGCAAGGAAACGCGAGAACCGCGTGCTCGTCGTGGTCGAAGATACCGGGCCGGGCATTCCCGACCAGGCCCTAACGAAGATCTTCAAGCGCTTCTACTCCGAACGGCCCGAAGGCCAGTTCGGCGAGCATTCCGGCCTTGGCCTCGCCATCTCGAAACAGATCGTCGAAGCACATGGCGGTGTCATCTGGGCCGAGAACATCCGGCCGACGGACGCCGACATCACCTCCGAACCCCTTGGCGCCCGCTTCGTCGTGGGCTTGCCGGTGTGAGCGCGGGCGGCGCGAAGGGCATGATCCTTCACGCCGGATGTGTCTGTCTGGGCGGTCGGGGGGTGCTGATCCTCGGGCCTTCGGGGAGCGGGAAGTCAGGCCTCGCCCTGCAGCTCATGGCCTATGGCTGCCGTCTCGTGAGTGACGACCGCACCGCCGTTGCCGCGCGCGACGGCATTCTCATCGCAACCGCTCCCGAAGCGATCCGCGGGCGGATCGAGGCGCGCGCTGTCGGGCTTCTGACGGCAGAGCCGGTGCGGGTCGCGCGGGTCGTGCTTGCCGTCGACCTCGCCCATCTGGAGGCCGACCGCCTGCCACCTTGGCGCATCCACACCGTACTTGGCGTCGATCTGCCCTTGCTTCACAGGGTCGAGAGCCCCCATTTTCCAGCCGCAATCCTGCAATATCTTAAAGCGGGACGGGCAGCATGACGGAGATGGATTTGGGGAATGGACGCATGCAGAGCGGTCAGCGGGTGGTGCTGGTGACCGGGCCTTCGGGCGCCGGCCGTTCGACCGCGATCCACGCGCTCGAAGATCTGGGCTACGAGGTCATCGACAATCTGCCTTTCAGTCTCATCCCGCGCCTGCTCGACGGTCCGCCGCTGGCGCGGCCCGTGGCGCTCGGCATCGATGTCCGGAACCGGGATTTCTCCGCCACGGCTTTGATCGAGCTTATCGACCGTTTGACGCGTCTGCCCGAGGTGGCGCCGGAAGTCCTCTATCTGGACTGCCGGCCCGAGGAACTGATCCGCCGCTTCGGTGAAACCCGCCGGCGGCATCCGCTGACCGGCGCCGATACGCCGGCAGAAGGCGTGGCGAGCGAGATAGATCTGTTGGTGCCAATCCGCGCGCGGGCCGAAGTGTTGATCGACACGTCCGATCTTTCGCCCCACGACCTAAAGGCGGAGGTCGGCCGCTGGTTCGGCGAGGGACCGGACCCGCGGCTCGCCGTCTCGGTCCACAGTTTTTCCTACAAACGCGGGGTGCCGCGCGGGGTCGACATGATGTTCGATTGCCGGTTCCTCAAGAATCCGCACTGGGAACCGGAGCTGCGCGCGCTCGACGGCCGGGCGCCGGCCGTGGAGGAGTATGTCGCAAGCGATCCGCGTTTCGACGAGTTCTTCGCCCGCACCCGTGACCTCCTCCTCATGCTGCTTCCCGCGCATGTCGAGGAAGGGAAAAGCCATCTGGCCATCGGTTTCGGTTGTACCGGAGGGCAACACCGCTCGGTTGCCGTAGCGGAAAAGATGGCCAATGCGCTTGCGGAGGCGGGTTGGCAGGTGTCTAAGAGGCACCGGGAACTGGAACGACGGGCGGGTGGGGCGTCCGGCACTTTGCAAGGTGACAGGGCGTGATCGGGATCGTGATCGTCGCACATGGTGGTCTGGCGCGGGAATATCTTTCCGCCGTCGAGCACGTCGTGGGCAAACAAGAGGGCATCCGCGCGATCGCGATCGAGGAAGATCACGACCGCGCTGCCAAACAGGCCGAAATCCGTGCCGCGGCCGATGCCGTCGACACCGGGGATGGCGTTGTCGTCGTTACCGACATGTTCGGTGGCTCGCCGTCCAATCTTTCGCTCTGCGCCTGTGAGAGCAATGACCGCCAGATTCTCTACGGTGCCAACCTGCCCATGCTGATCAAGCTCGCCAAATCGCGGCACCTGCCGGTGCCGGAGGCTGCCGGCTCCGCGCTCGACGCCGGGCGCAAGTACATAAACTGTTATGTGGGTTCGGGTCAGGGTAGCCAATGACGGCGCGGTCTTTGAAGATCATCAACGAAAAGGGGCTCCATGCCCGTGCCTCCGCGAAGTTCGTCGAAGTGGTCGAGGCATACGACGCCTCGGCGGAGGTCGGGCGCGACGGGATGAGCGTTTCGGGGGATTCGATCATGGGCCTTCTGATGCTCGCGGCATCGAAGGGCACGGTGATTGACGTTACGACAAGCGGAAACGAGGCGGCAAAACTCGCCGATGCATTGGCCGCGCTTGTTGCCAACCGGTTCGGGGAAGACTACTGAGCCAGCCGGGACCGTGATGGGAGGACCCCCGGATTTTGCACGACGGAACCGAGACTGACCGAAGCGAGCCCGTATCCAAGCCATATGAGATGCGGCGGCTGTCCTATGCCGGGACGTTCAAGAACCCGGTGAAGGCGGGCACGATCCGTACCGTCGAGTGGATGTCCGGAAAGCTCCCGCTTCTGAGGCTGATCCGCGATTTCGAGCGGACGGGCGTGCCGACAGGGCAGGTTTTCTTCACCAAGGCGGTCGCGACGATGGGAATCGACGTCCTGACGCCGGAGGACCAGATCGCGCGCATACCCAGGGAAGGTCCGCTTGTCGTCGTGGCGAACCATCCGCACGGACTCGTCGACGGCTTGGTCATGGGTGACCTGATCGGCCGGGTCCGCACCGACTACAAGATCCTCACGCGCTCTCTCCTGACCGGAATCCCCGAGATCGAGGAGCACATGTTGCCCGTGCCGTTCCCGCATGAGGACAATGCCCGCGAACAGAGCCTCGAGATGCGCAACATCTGCATGTCGCATCTGAAGGCGGGCGGCGTGATCATCCTCTTTCCCGCCGGCAAGGTCGCGACGACCAGGGGCTTCTTCGGACGTGCGGTGGAACCGGAATGGAATCCGTTCACCGCGAAGATGGTGATGCGGTCGGGCGCGACCGTATTGCCGATCTTCTTTCCCGGCCAGAACACCCGGCTCTATCACGTCGCCGACAAGCTTTCCGCGACATTCCGCCAGGGATTGCTGCTGCATGAGATCTACCGGGCGCTCAACAAGCCCCAATCGCCGGTGATCGGGCACCCCATTCCGCCCGAGGAATTGCGGCGCTGGTCGTCGGATCCGCGTGGCCTTCTGGCCTGGCTGCGTCAGACCACGCTGGCCCTGACGGGCTGAGGCGCTTCCGGCTGCCGGCTCAGCGGGTCGGGACGGGGGTGTCGCCGCGATAATCGTAGAACCCGCGCCCGGTCTTGCGCCCCAGCCAGCCGGCTTCGACGTATTTGGTCAGGAGCGGGCAGGGCCGGTACTTGGTGTCCGCCAGTCCTTCGTGCAGCACGTTCATGATCGCAAGGCAGGTGTCGAGTCCGATGAAGTCGGCCAGTTCCAGCGGCCCCATCGGGTGGTTCGCCCCGAGCTTCAGCGACTCGTCGATCGACTTCACGTTGCCGACGCCCTCGTAGAGCGTATAGACCGCTTCGTTGATCATCGGCATCAGGATGCGGTTGACGATGAAGGCGGGGAAATCCTCCGCACTTGCCGCCGTCTTGCCGAGCTTTTCGACAACGGCCAGAAGCGCCTTGTAGGTCGGCTCGTCGGTGGCGATGCCGCGGATCAGCTCGACGAGCTGCATCACGGGAACCGGGTTCATGAAGTGGAAGCCCATGAACTTTTCCGGCCGGTCGGTGCGGCTCGCAAGGCGCGTGATCGAGATCGACGAGGTGTTGGAGGTCAGGATCGTCGTCGGCTTCAGATGCGGGAGCAGATCCTCGAAGATCGCCTGCTTGACCGTTTCGCGTTCGGTCGCCGCTTCGATCACCAGATCGGTCTGGCCGAGGTCGGTCAGCTTCAGCGTGGTCCGCAGACGCCCGAGCGCTGCCGCCTTGTCCTCGGCCGTCACCTTGCCCCGGCTGACCTGCCGATCGAGGTTCCGGTCGATCAGCGCAACCGCCTTGTCGAGCGCCTCCTGGCTGATATCGGTCATCAGGACGTCAAAGCCGGCAAGCGCGAAGACATGGGCAATGCCGTTGCCCATCTGGCCCGCGCCGACGATTCCGACCGATCTGATTTCCATTGCCCGACCCCCGTTTAAGCTTGCGCAAGACCATAGGCATCGCGCCGCCCCGGGCGCAAGGCATATCGGACGGGCGCAACCGCGCGAATTGAACGCTTAGCCATTTGGCAAGGCTTGGGGCGCAATCTGGTCCAGGGTGAGTCGAAACGAAGGTGGGAACCAATGGTTTATGAATATGCGGGCGACAGCGCCCTCGACTACTTTCCTTGCCGCTACGGGCAATCGAAACTGCTGTTCCGGGGGCCGCGGCGCAAGCTGGAAGGGGTCTACGCGGCGGTCCTCGGCGGGACGGAAACCTACGGCAAGTTCGTCGCGGAACCCTATCCGGCTCTGCTCGAACGGGCGATCGGCCTTCCGGTCGTGAATTTCGGTTACATGAATGCGGGGGCGGATGTCTTCGTGGGGGAACCGGTGATCGTCGATGCCTGCTCAAGGGCGCGGGTGACGGTGATCCAGCTCATGGGCGCTCAGAACATGTCGAACCGTTTCTACGCGGTCCATCCGCGTCGAAACGACCGCTTCTTACGCGCGTCGACCCTGATGAAGACGATCTTCCGCGAGGTGGACTTCACCGAGTTCCATTTCACCCGGCACATGCTGTCCGCACTCAAATCGCAGGCGCCGGAAAAATGCGCGCTGGTCGAGGACGAGTTGAAATCGGCCTGGGTCGTGCGGATGCGGCATCTTCTCCAGAAGATCGAGGGCAAGACGGTGCTTCTCTGGATCGCCGGCGATCCCGGCGAGAACAAGGATGGCCTTGGCGCCGAGCCCCTGATGGTCGATGCGGAGATGGTCGCGGCGATCCGTTCTTTTGCAACCGACCTCGTTCGCGTCAATCCGAGCGGCGCAGCGATGCGGGCCGGGACCGACGGCATGCACTTCGCGCCGCTCGATGAGCCGGCCGCAGCGGCGATGCCGGGGCCGCGGGTTCATGCCGAGGTCGCCGAGGCGCTCGCCCCGGTTCTGAAACGGATGCTCTGACGGAAAGGCCCCGCCGTTTCCGGCGGGGCCTTGTCCTGTTTCCTTCAGCGTCGTGCCGGCGTGGCCGCTCAGAGTTTTTCGGTGAGTTCCGGGACCAGGGCGAAGAGGTCGCCGACGAGGCCGTAATCGGCGACCTGGAAGATCGGGGCCTCTTCGTCCTTGTTGATGGCGACGATGACCTTGCTGTCCTTCATCCCCGCGAGGTGCTGGATCGCGCCCGAGATGCCGATGGCGACGTAGAGCGCCGGCGCCACGACCTTGCCGGTCTGGCCGACCTGCCAGTCGTTCGGCGCGTAGCCGGAATCCACCGCCGCGCGCGAGGCGCCCACGGCCGCGCCGAGCTTGTCGGCGAGCTTCTCGATCAGCGCGAAGTTCTCTTCCGAGCCGACGCCGCGGCCGCCCGAGACGACGATCCCCGCCGAGGTCAGCTCCGGACGGTCGCTCGCGGCGACCTTGTCCTCGACCCATTCCGACAGCCCCGGATTGGCCGCCGCCCCGATCGTCTCGATCGGCGCCGAGCCGCCCGTCGCGGCCGGCTCGAAGGTCGAGGTGCGGATCGACACGACCTTCACCTTGTCGCCCGACTTCACCGTCTGGATCGCGTTGCCGGCATAGATCGGCCGTTCGAAGGTCTCGGCATCGACGACGCCCGAGACATCCGAGATCACCATCACGTCGAGAAGCGCCGCCACCCGCGGCAGCACGTTCTTGGCATCCGTCGTCGCCGGGGCGACGATGTGGCTGTAATCGCCCGCGAGGCTGACGATCAGCGCCGCCGTCGGTTCGGCGAGCCGGTGGCCGAGCGAGGGGTCCTCGGCGCAGAGCACCTTCTTCACGCCGGCGATCTTCGCCGCGTCCGCCGCCGCCGCGCTGGCCTTGGCCCCGGCGCAAAGCACCGTCACCTCGCCCATCTTCGCCGCCGCCGTCACCGCCTTCGCGGTCGCATCGACCGACAGATGCCCGTCGGTCACTTCCCCCAGCAGAAGAACAGCCATCAGATCACCCCCGCTTCGTCTTTGAGTTTCGCGATCAGCTCGTCCACCGATCCCACCTTCACGCCCGCCTTGCGGCCCGCCGGCTCCGCCGTCTTCACCACCGTCAGGCGCGGCGTGACATCGACGCCGTAATCGGCGGCGGTCTTTTCCTCCAGCGGCTTCTTCTTCGCCTTCATGATGTTCGGCAGGGACGCATAGCGCGGCTCGTTCAGCCGCAGGTCCACCGTCACGATCGCCGGCATCTTGACCTTGATCGTCTGCAGGCCGCCGTCGACCTCGCGCGTCACCACCGCGCTCGCGCCCTCGAGCTTCAGCTCCGAAGCGAAGGCGGCCTGGCTCCAGCCGAGCAGAGCGGACAGCATCTGGCCGGTGGCGTTCATGTCGTTGTCGATCGCCTGCTTGCCGCAGATCACAAGGCCGGGCTTCTCTTCGTCGACCACGGCTTTCAAGAGTTTCGCCACCGCCAGGGGCTCGATATCGGTATGCACGTCCGAGGCCGCCTCGATCAGGATCGCCCGGTCCGCGCCCATCGCCAGAGCCGTGCGCAGCGTCTCCTGCGCCTGCTTCACGCCGATCGACACCACGACGATCTCCTCGGCCTCGCCGCGCTCCTTGATCCGGATCGCCTCTTCCACCGCGATCTCGTCGAACGGGTTCATCGACATCTTCACGTTGGCAAGATCGACACCCGTGCCGTCCGCCTTCACGCGAACCTTCACGTTGTAGTCAATCACCCGCTTCACAGGCACCAATACCTTCATGGCTGGCAATCTCCCTTAACCGGACACCGCCCCCGGAGGAGCGGCAAGACAAACTCTCGTCCCGTCCCTTAGCGGTTCTGCGTCTGCGAAAACAGCGAAAAATCGACGCGCTTTGTCGCTTCGCCGCCACGAGTGCGACTGTTAGCGCCGGTCAGCGATTCGCGCCCGGAACCCAGAGCACGTCGGCACGACCGTCGTCGTTGGCGATGCGGGCGGCGACGAAGAACCAGTCGCTGAGCCGGTTGAGGTACTTCAGGGCCGCCGGGTTGATCGGCTCGGATTCCGAGAGCTCAACGGCCAGCCGTTCGGCGCGCCGTGAAACGGTGCGGGCGAGGTGCAGATGCGCGGCAAGGGCCGAGCCGCCGGGAAGGATGAAGCTGCGCAACGGCGCAAGGCGCGCATTCATCGCGTCGATCTCGGATTCGAGCCGCGCGACCTGCGCGTCTGCCATGCGAAGGACGGGGTAGTCTGCTTCGCCATCCTTTTCCATCGCCGGCCGGCAAAGATCGGCGCCGAGGTCGAAAAGGTCGTTCTGGATCCGGGCGAGGGCGGTGTCGATCTCGTCCGCCGTGTGCTGGCGGGCAAGGCCGATGACGGAATTCGTCTCGTCCACCGTGCCGTATGCGGCCACGCGGGCGGAATGCTTCGGCACACGGGCGCCGTCGCCCAAAGCGGTTTCGCCAGCGTCGCCGGTACGGGTGTAGATCTTGTTCAGGACAACCATCAGTGCCCTCCGATCCCGCCGCGGACGAGGACGAAGAGCAGGATAAGGGCGACGGCACAGGCCTGGGCGATGATCCGGTAACGCATCAGGCGGTTGGCGTGTTTGCGGTTGAAATCGCCACCCTTTGCGAAGCCGCCAATGCCGATCATCAGGATGACGAGGACGGCGAAGCAGGCGGCTGCCGCGATGAGGAAAAGCGGGTCCTTGGTCATGAGGGCCTCCTTGATGGGGCGGTTTTACCTTGGGGCAACGAAAGGTGCCAGCGTTCAGATCGGGATTCGCCCGGCATCAGCCCCGCGCCAGTACCCATTGCAGCGCCCGCGACGGCAAGACGCGCCTTGCTATGCCCATGACGCGGGTCGGGGTCGTGATGTGGTAGCGGGGTTTGGGGTCTGGCGAGTCGAGCGCCGCGATCAGGGTTTTCGTCACGGCCGAGGCGGGCCATTGCGGCCCCTTGCTGCTGCCCTTGTAGAGCTTGTCGAGAAGGCTCGCGCGGTATTCGTCGGCCCGCGCCGAGCGCTCCCAATCCACCCATTTCTCGAATTGACGGATCGCGTTCTTGCGGAAATCCGTGTCAATGGGCCCGGGATCGAGCAGGCAGACCTTGATGCCCGTCCCCGCCATCTCCATCCGCAGGACGTCGGTCATGCCTTCCAGCGCGAACTTGGTGGCGACATAGGCGCCGCGCCATTTCATGCCGACGAGGCCGAGGACCGAGGAGCAATTGACGATCCGCCCGCCGCCTTGGGCGCGCATCGCGGGGATCACGCGGTTCGTGAGGTCATGCCAACCGATCAGGTTCGCCTCGAAGATCGTGCGCATGGCGTCTCGCGACACGTCCTCCAGAGGCGCCGGGATCGCGTAGGCGCCATTGTTGAAAAGCGCATCGAGCGTCCCGCCGGTGCGCGTCAGGACGTCTTCGACGGCGGTGGCGATGCTCGTTTCGTCTTCGTAATCGAGCGGGAAGCTCTCCAGCCCCTCGGCCCCGAGCCGGTCACAATCGGTCGGCTTTCGGCAGGTCGCGAAGACGCGCCAGCCGCGTCGGGCCAGTTCATGTGCCGCGTCGTAGCCGATGCCGGAGGAACACCCGGTGATGAGAATGCTTCGTGCCATGCCCGCCTCGTCGCTTTGGCTCTCGCTAGGCGGTTTTCGTCGCGCTGGCAATCCGGGGTGGCAATGCAGAATGGCACGCGAACCCAGCAGGCGATGAAATCGGATGCAATATAGCCTGACAAGGGGGACTCCTCCGTCCGAACCCGGGCCCAGCCACGGACGCCGATGACGGCCTGGCCCCTGGGCAACGCGCCGAGTACGGGGAAATGCGCCGGGATCTTCCTTCCTCCGCCGAATTTCCATCTGGACCCGACAGGGTCCGCGAATTACACCACATCCATGAGCGACGAGACGGACGACCGCAACATCCTGCCGACAACCACAGCCGAGCCGCTCTCCCGCGCGATCGGAGAGCGGTATCTGACCTATGCGCTCTCGACGATCATGCACCGGGCGCTGCCGGATGCGCGCGATGGTCTGAAGCCTGTGCATCGCCGCATCCTCTACGCGATGCGGGAGCTGAAGCTTTCGCCCGCAGGCGGTTTCCGGAAATCCGCGAAGATATCCGGCGACGTGATGGGGAACTACCACCCGCATGGCGACGCCGCGATCTACGACGCGATGGCGCGGCTCGCGCAGGATTTCAACATGCGCTACCCGCTGGTCGACGGGCAGGGGAACTTCGGCAATATCGACGGCGACAACCCGGCGGCCTCGCGCTACACCGAGGCGCGGCTGACCTTCGCGGCCGAGGCGCTGATGGAGGGGCTGGCCGAGAACGCGGTCGATTTCCGCCCCAATTACGATGGCACGCTCGAAGAGCCAGTGGTGCTGCCCGCGGCGTTCCCGAACCTTCTGGCCAATGGCTCCTCCGGGATCGCGGTCGGGATGGCCACGAACATCCCGCCGCACAACCTGCATGAGTTGATCGAGGCTTGCCTGCACCTGATCAAGTCGCCCGATGCGCGCGACGAAACCCTAGTCGGATTCGTTCCCGGCCCCGATTTCCCGACCGGCGGCGTCATCGTCGAGCCGCGTGAGGCGATCCTCGAAGCCTATCGCACCGGGCGCGGCAGCTTCCGCACCCGGGCGCGCTGGTCGGTCGAGGATCTGGGCCGGGGAACGTGGAACATCGTCGTCACCGAGATCCCGTTCCAGGTGCAGAAGTCGAAGCTGATCGAACGGCTGGCCGAGATCATCCAGACCAAGAAGATCCCGCTTCTGGCAGATGTGCGCGACGAAAGCGCCGACGACATCCGCATCGTGCTGGAGCCACGGTCGAAGAACGTCGACCCCGAGATGCTGATGGGGATGCTGTTCCGCAATTCGGACCTCGAAACCCGGTTCAGCCTCAACATGAACGTGCTGATCGACGGGCGCACGCCCAAGGTCTGTTCGCTGAAGGAGGTGCTTCGCGCCTTCCTCGATCACCGGCGCGAGGTCCTGATCCGCCGCAGCCAGCACCGGATGGAGAAGATCGACCACCGGCTGGAAGTGCTCGAAGGTTTCATCACCGCCTTCCTGAACCTCGACCGGGTGATCGACATCATCCGTTACGACGCCGATCCGAAAGCCGCGCTGATGGCGGAGGATTGGGGGCGCAAGCAGGTGCGCGCGACGTCCGAGAAGGACTATGTCTCGCCCCTGACGCTGCCGCATACCGATGACGGGCTGAGCGAGGTGCAGGTCGAGGCGATCCTCAACATGCGCCTGCGGTCCTTGCGCAAGCTCGAGGAGATGGAGCTTCTCAAGGAGCAGGACGAGTTGATGCGCGAACGCGCGGACTTGGACGACCTTCTCGGCTCCGACACGCTGCAATGGGCGAAGATCGCCGATCAACTGCGCGAGACCCAAAAAGCCTTCGGCAAGGACGCCCCCGGCGGCGCCCGGCGGACGGGTTTCGCCGATGCGGCCGAGGTCGAGGACGTGCCCTTGGAGGCGATGATCGAGAAGGAACCGATCACCGTCATCTGCTCGAAAATGGGCTGGATCCGGGCGATGAAAGGTCATCAGGCACTGGATGCCGAGGTGAAGTTCAAGGACGGCGACGAGGGGCGGTTCGTGTTCCACGCAGAGACGACCGACAAGATCCTCCTCGCCGGGTCGAACGGGCGGTTCTACACGCTCCTCGGCGCGAACCTGCCCGGCGGGCGCGGGATGGGCGAGCCCGTGCGGCTGATGGTGGATCTGCCGAACGAGGCGGATATCGTCGATCTCCTGATCTATCGGACGGGCGACCGGCTGATCGTCGCCTCGTCGGCGGGCGAGGGCTTCACCGTTCCGGTAGACGAGGTCGTGGCGCAGACGCGGGCGGGCAAGCAGGTGATGAACCTCGCCGACGGTGTGAAGATGGTGGTCTGCAAGCCGGTTTCCGGCGACCATGTCGCGATCGTGTCGAAGAACCGCAAGCTTCTGGTCTTCCCGCTGACCGAACTGCCGGACATGACGCGCGGCAAGGGCGTGCGCCTGCAAAAGTACAATATGGCGCGGGGGCGGCAGGGCGTGCTGGAACTCGACGGCGGCCTGTCGGATGTGACCACGTTTACACTTGCCGATGGTTTGAGCTGGGCGATGCCGAACGGCAATACCCGGACCGAGACCGGCATAGCCGACTGGATCGGCCGCCGCGCCGGTGTCGGCAAGGCCCCGCCGCACGGCTTCCCCCGCGACAACCGCTTTACCTGAGGGGGACCGCCTCGGGGGGCATCGAGCCCCCGCTCGGCGGCGGCCGCCCTTCATCGCGGCCGGGGCGCTACCCCTTGGTCAGGTCCGCCTCGATCCAGTCGAGAAGGACCCCAAGGCCGGTCTCATAGAACTTCAGGTGGTTTTCCCTGCCGAAATAGGCGCCGATTCCCATGATCTCGGGGAAGTCCCGCCGCGCTTCGTCCAGGGGCACGGGATCCGCCGCGCTCGCCCCCTTGGCATAGCCCAGTGCTTCGTCCAGCACCGCGCCGGTGATGTAGTAGCTGAGAACGCGAAAGAGCGACGCCTTGCGTTCGTAGGAGACGCCCGCGCCGTCGAACATCCGTACGCAGGCGTCGAGCGTCGCAAGGCCCTCGCGGTGGTTCAGCCGGTGCGAGGTGAAGATCGCGGCGAAGCCCGGATGGCGCAGGACGGTGGCGCGGTAGTTCAGGCAGAACCTGTGCAGCCGTTCGCGAAGCGGCAGGCCGGGGCCGGGGATCTCGATCTCGGCCAGGCAGATGTTGATGAGCGCGTCGATCAGATGCTGCTTCGACGGGTAATAGTGATAGAGGCTCATCGCCTGGCACTTGAGCCGTGCGGCCAGGGTTCGGAAGCTCAGCGCGTCGATCCCGCCCTCGTCGACAAGCGCCATGGCCTCGGTGGCGATGCGTTCGGCGCTGAGCGGGGTGCGTTTGCGTTTCGGTGCGTGTGTCGACATGGCGGCAGTTACCCGTTGCCCGGCCCGAGGTACAAGCCCCAAGCGGGATGCCCGGACCGCGGCGGGCGCGGGCCGGGCGGGCAGTGTCGGGGGGCGTCGTCTTTCAATTTCCGCCGAGCTCGGCCTTGAACTGGTCGAAATCGACCTGAACTCCGTTGAAGATCGTCGACCAGTTGCGGGTCATGCCCGCCACGGCGACGGCTTCGGCGATCTCCTGATCGGTAGCGCCGGCTTGCCGGGCCGAGTTGGTGTCCATCCAGATGCAGTAATTGCACGGGATCTGCGCCGCAACGCCGAGCGAAATCAGCGCCTTGGTCTTGGGGTCGAGCGCGGTGTCGGAGGAAAATTCCAGCGCCTTGGTCTGCTGCCATAGACCGGGCAGCGCGCTGTCGGCGATCTGGGAGACGAAGCTGGGCACGCCGCCGAGCGTCTTCTCGATGTCGGCACGGGCATCGTCGACTTCGGAGGCGAGGGCGGGAAGGGCTGCGGCAGTGAAGGCGAGAGCGGTCAGAAGGCGGGACATCATGAACTCCTTTCAGGTGCTGTGCCTTACGGCGTAAGAATGGAGATCACAATAACCATACACCGTAAGGCAAGTCAACAAAAACTTACAGTGTATGGTATTTGGTCGGAGTTGGCGCGACGTTACGGCGGGGATGCGCCCGCCGCCTTGGCCGGGTCGTATGGAAAGGCGGACGTTTCCGGAGCGTCCGGCGACTGCTCAGCCGGCCCACATCCGGATCAGGTTCGACCGCGTCTTGGTCAGCGTGTCGAGCAGGGCCGACTTGCCCTCACGGCCATGGACATCGGCGATCGCACGGTCGAGGTCGAACAGCACCTCGCGCTGGCCCGCGTCGCGGATCCAGCTCTGTACCCAGCCGACCAGGCAAAGCCGGGTTCCACGCGTCACCGGCTCCACCCGGTGCAGCGTGGTCGAGGGGTAGAGGATGAGACTGCCCGGGGCAAGTTTGAAGGCCCGTTCCTCGGCGGTGTCCGCAACGATCAGCGCGCCGCCGTCGTAGCTCTCGGGCTCGCTCAGAAAGAGCGTGAACGACAGGTCCGTGCGGATGCCCTGCATCAGCGCGTCATCCACGTGCATGCCGTAGGTCTGGCCCTCGCGGTAGCGCGACAGGATGAGCTTGGTCATCGCCTTCGGCCGCGCGGCGGCGGTGAACACCGGATGCGCCATCAACGCATCGGCCGCCTTCGCGCGGATCGCGTCGAGATCGTCCGACGGCACGGCCTGATCGTTCGCCTTGATCGCGCGCGCGATCTTGCCGGCCGTGGCCCGGCCGTCCGCGAAGGCGAGCGTTTCGGCGGCCCCGCGAAGGACCGCCGCTTCGGATTGAGTCAGAATGCCGTCGATGGCGAGGAACATGGCGCTTACTTTAACTTGTAGGCCGCGAGTTCGATCGTTGCGATCGCGGCAAAGAGGGCGGACGGATCGCCCAGAGTCTTGCCCTCGGGCGAGACATCCGGCAGCGCCACGCGCGCCTCGTCCAGCGCGGCAACGGCCGTTTCGCCAAAGGCCTTCTCCGCCGCGTCGTCCTCGCCCGCCATGTGGGCTGCCTGCGCGCGGACGACCTCGACGAAGCCCCAGGCGTCCTGGTACTCGTGCAACTCGGCGATCTTGCCGTCCTTCACGCCTTCGCCATATTCGTCGGCGGCGTGACGAAGGATCGCCACCATCGCCTGCGCTTCGGCGGCTTCCGACGCCTTGGCATGGTCGCGCGCTTCTTCGATTTCCTTCAGAACGTCGGCGAGCGCGGCCTCCACGGCCTCCGCCGGTTTTCCGCCCTCCACCGCCTCGGCGAGCGCGGTCAGTTCCTCGGCGAAGCCTTCCGCCCCGAAATCGGCGAGGTGATAGGACAGTTCGTCGTAGATCTCGTCCTGGGGGTGCTTCATGTGGGTTGCGGCCTGATCCGCCAGGCCCGCGCGGTAAAGCGCGACGCCCGCGCGCAGATGGCCTTCGATGAGGCCGAGATCCATCAGGAAGTCGACCACTTCGTCGCCGGTCGCGGCGGTTCCGGATTCGCCGGCCTCACCGGCTTCGCCGCCTTCGGTCGCCTGCGCGAGCCAGAGTTTCTCGGGGCCGCCGGTCACGCCGCCGGCTGTAGCCTGGCCGGCGACGGCCATGCCGATCGCGGCGCCGGCAAGGGTCATCGTGGTCCAGCCATGCGGGCTGACACGGCGCGAGATTTTCGGGGATTCTGTCATTTGCGTCTCCTTCGGTCCTGTTGCGGCAGGCGTACGAGACACAGTGTGCGCCGTCAATTAAAAACTGACTGAAACGGTCGGAAATGAGTCCGGGCCGGAAATGCAGGGGGCGCGGCGCTCGGCCCCGACAGACCGCCTTTCGCCAGGCGCGAGATTGCCGAGAATGCCGGCATCGCCGCCGGTTCCCATCCGCCCCCAGGCTGGCTTACGGTACGCCAGCCCGCCTTTGCCTTAACGGAAAAATCCCGCCAGACCCTCAGATTTCAGCGATATTCAGCCAGACCCCGCCCTCCGGTCGAAGCGTCAGGATCAGCACGGGTCTCGGGTCGCGCCCCGGAACCGGCGTGAAGCGAAACCGGGCAAGAAGGGTGGCGAGCACGATCACCGCCTCCTGCAGCGCGAAGGACGCGCCGATGCAGATACGGGGCCCGCCGCCGAAGGGCAGGTAGGCGAAGCGGTCCACGGTTTTCGGATCGGCGAAACGGCCGGGATCGAAGCGGTGCGGATCGGGCCAGAGCGCGTGGTTCCGGTGGAGCGCATAGATCGGCAGCATCACCGTGTCGCCGGGCCGGACCTCACGCCCGCAAAGCGTGTCATGGGCGCGCGCGGTGCGGGACAGGAAGGCGGCGGGCGGGTAAAGGCGCAAAGTCTCGTCGACGATCTGCCGGCAGTAGGGCAGGGCGGGCAGGTCGGCCACCGTCGCGGCCCGGGTCCCGAGCGCTGCCTTGGCCTCCGCGCGCGCCCGGTCCTGCACGGCCGGATCGAAGGCGGAGAGATAGAGCGCCCAGGCCAGCGTCAGCGCCGTCGTTTCATGTCCCGCGACGATGAAGGTCAGAAGATTGTCGCGCAGTTCGGCCGTGTTCATCCGCCGCTTCGTCTCCGGATCCTCGCCGTCGAGAAGCAGGTCGAGAAGGTCCGGCACCTCGCACGGACCCGCGCCGCGCCGGTGCTCGATCGCCGCGTCGGCCATCGCCTTCATCGCCCGCATCGCCGGGGCGTTGACCATCCGCGACGGGCGCGGCACCCAGGCCGGCGCCCCGATGATGTCGAGGAGCGAGACCCGCGCGGAGCCGGCGATGTAGGCGTCGATGGCGCGGTGCACGCCGCTCCGGTCGAAGGCCTCGCCACCCGAAAAGGTGACGTCGGAAATCACCTCGAAAGTCGTCGTCACCATCTCGTCGTAAAGGTTCGCCGCGCGCCCGGTCTGCGCGGCGACCCGCCCGGCCGCGCGCCCGGCGGCAAGCGTCATCACCGGCGCCAGCGCCTGGACGTTCCGGACCGAAAAGGCCGGCGCCGCGGCGCGGCGCTGCCAGTGCCAGTGCGCGCCCTCGGCGATGAAGAGGCTGTCGCCGATCGCCGGGCCGAGGATCATCTTGGTCACGTCGGATTTCGGGTAATCCTCGACCCGGTCCTTGAGGATGCGGCGATTGGCGCCGGGATCCATCACCATGTGCCAGCGCTTCACCGTGCGGCCGGAGACCATCGGCTGCCGGGTCGCGATTTCGGGGATCAGTTCGAGGAGATTGCGCCGCCCGGTGCGGAAACTGTCCCAGACGCCCAGGGGGCGGGTGCCAAGCGGCACCTGGACGGGGGTGGCGGTGGGCTGTGGCATGTCCATGGGCAGACTCCGTGCGCGTCCTTAATATAAGGCCGGGGCGGGAACGGCCAAGTCCGGCCGTAGATATGAGGCAGCCGCCAAAGGATTTCGGGGCTTTCGTGCATGACAGCGGGATCGCGCTGGCGAGGAATGCGAAGCCCACCGGCCCCTTGCCGCCCGCGCCCTTCTGCCGAAGCCCGCCGATGTTGCGCCGGCCGGCGCCGCGCCGCAGGCCGCTCCGCCGACCGCAGAGACCAACTGACGCTTGATTTTTTTCGGGCCAGCCGATACGCAGCGCGCGATATTGACACGGGGCACTGAAGCCCCCCCAGACCACGAGGCGCCCGCGACATGGCAAAGGCAAAGTTTGAACGGACGAAACCGCACGTGAACATCGGGACGATTGGTCACGTGGACCACGGCAAGACGACGCTGACGGCGGCGATCACGAAGTATTTCGGCGACTTCAAGGCCTATGACCAGATCGACGCGGCGCCGGAAGAGAAGGCGCGGGGGATCACGATCTCGACGGCGCACGTGGAATACGAGACGGCGAACCGTCACTACGCCCATGTCGACTGCCCGGGCCACGCCGACTACGTGAAGAACATGATCACGGGTGCTGCGCAGATGGACGGCGCGATCCTCGTGGTGAACGCGGCCGACGGCCCGATGCCGCAGACGCGCGAGCACATCCTCTTGGGCCGTCAGGTCGGCATTCCCTACATGGTCGTCTACCTGAACAAGGTCGACCAGGTGGATGACGAGGAGCTTCTGGAGCTCGTCGAGATGGAAGTGCGCGAGCTTCTGTCGTCCTACGAATATCCGGGCGACGACATTCCGATCATCAAGGGCTCGGCGCTGGCCGCTCTGGAAGGCCGTGACGCGGAGATCGGCGAGAACTCGATCCGGGCGCTGATGGAAGCGGTGGACAGCTACATCCCGACGCCGCAGCGCGCCGTGGACCAGCCGTTCCTGATGCCGATCGAGGACGTGTTCTCGATCTCGGGCCGCGGCACGGTCGTGACGGGCCGGGTCGAGCGGGGCGTGATCAATGTCGGCGACGAGATCGAGATCGTCGGCATCCGCGCGACGACGAAGTCGGTCTGCACCGGCGTCGAGATGTTCCGCAAGCTCTTGGACCGCGGCGAGGCGGGCGACAACATCGGCGCGCTCCTGCGCGGTGTCGACCGTGACGGCGTCGAGCGGGGCCAGGTGCTCTGCAAGCCGGGTTCGGTGAAGCCGCACACCCATTTCGAGGCCGAAGCCTACATCCTGACGAAGGAAGAGGGCGGCCGCCACACGCCGTTCTTCGCGAACTACCGCCCGCAATTCTACTTCCGCACGACGGACGTGACCGGGACGGTGAAGCTTCCCGAGGGCACCGAGATGGTGATGCCGGGCGACAACCTGAAGTTCGAGGTCGAGCTGATCGCCCCGATCGCGATGGAGGAAAAGCTCCGCTTCGCCATCCGCGAAGGCGGCCGCACCGTCGGCGCAGGCGTCGTGTCCAAGATCATCAAGTAAGACGCGCAGAGCGCGGAACAAAGGGCCGCCCGCCGGGCGGCCCTTTTCGTTTGAGGGGAAGAAAAGCCCGCTTGATTTCCCCTTTCGGGCATCGTAGGACACAGCCCGGCCTTAGGGGTATAGCTCAGTTGGTAGAGCATCGGTCTCCAAAACCGAGGGTCGTGGGTTCGAGTCCCCCTGCCCCTGCCAGGTCTTATCAATGCCATGACGTCGAACCTTGCCGCCTCGTATCGGCAATTTTCGGCGCTGGTTCCGCCAGCCTGATTCTTCATGCTGACAGGACCGCTTTGGCGCTGTAACAGAAGCAGCCGTCCGCCTTATTCGGGGGGTATTGTCTTCCGCGCCTCCCAGCTCCGGTTTCCCATGCTGCCATCGTTCGCCCGCGTCCCGACTGCAATCTTTCTGGCGGCCTGCCTTTCCTCCGGAACGGCGGCGGCGGAGGTGGCGTCGTATCGCGTGGAATTCGGCGGCCGTGTTCTTGGGACCGTGACTTTCAGCGACGGGGCAAAGGGGGGCGGGCAATCCCTGCGGACGACTCTGGACAATACGCCATTCGGCCTCTTCGACGGAACGTTCGAGGCGGACTCCCGACTCGAAGGCGAATCTGCGGGGGAAACGCGTCGGCTTTATGCCAGCAAAAGCCGGTCGACCCGCAAGGCGCGTGACATCTCCTTTGTGATCGACGCCGGACGCGCCGAAGAAACCGTCGTGTCGCCGGCCAGCGAAGAGACGTCCCTGTCGGTGCCGGACGCGGTGCCGGCCAGCGTGATCGACCCTGTCGCAGCCTTCGGCCGGATCGTCCGTGCCAAAGGCTGCCCTGAAGGGTTCACGTTCTATGATGGCCGCCGTGTCGACGAAATCGTGCCGTCCGGAGCGGACGTTTCCGGCGGAATGACACGATGCAAGATCACGTTCACGGTGATCGCCGGGCCGGGCCATCTGTCGCCATTCCGCTTCACGGAATTCAGCATGATGGCGCTTTACGATGCCGGCGAAGGCTCCGGAAAGGGGCTCCGGGAAATTGACGTGCGCGCAGGACTGCTGGGAATCAGGCTGATTGCAGCCGACTGAGGGCGGCGGACGGGGCTGGTCCGCCACGCCTGCGGTTTCCCGGTCTTCGGCGCGACCCTGCCATCAGGCTTGAATTTGCCGCGCCGCGCGCGTATCTCCCACCCGTTGCAACAGACCCCGAAGCGAGACGCGCATGGCCACCAATCCCCTGCAATTCCTCCAGCAGGTCCGCTCAGAGACCGCCAAGGTCCACTGGCCGACCCGCAAGGAAGTGGTCACGACCACGATCATGGTCTTCATCATGGCGGCGCTGACCTCGCTTTTCTTCTTCCTCGTCGATCGGGTCATCCAGCTCGGTCTGAGCGCGGTGCTCGGGATCTGACGCCAAGGTGCCGGTCGGGCCATTCGGCCTTGAAATCCGGGGCGAAGGCTTGTAGGTGAAGCCCACTCTCCCGGCACCGGCGCGCAACGATTCGGTATGCGCGCTGTTTTTTGTTCGGGTGAGGCTGGGGCAACCCAATGGAAATTCGGAATATTCCGGCGGTCAACCGTCGGTCGAGCGAGGTCTGAGGCAGATGGCGAAGCGTTGGTATTCGGTGAGCGTTCTCTCGAATTTCGAGAAGAAGATCGCCGAACAGATCAGGCAAGCCGTGGTCGAGAAGGGCCTCGAGGACGAGATCGACGAGGTTCTGGTGCCGACCGAAGAGGTCCTGGAGATCCGCCGCGGCAAGAAGGTGACCTCGGAGCGCCGCTTCATGCCGGGCTACGTGCTCGTGCACATGGACATGACGGATCGCGGCTATCACCTGATCACCTCGATCAACCGCGTCACAGGATTCCTCGGTCCGCAGGGCAAGCCGATGCCGATGCGCGACAGCGAGGTGAACCAGATCCTCAACCGCGTCGAGGAAGGCGAGGCCGCGCCGCGCAACCTGATCCGCTTCGAGGTCGGCGAGCAGGTGAAGGTGACCGACGGGCCGTTCGACGGCTTCTCGGGCATGGTCGAGGAAGTGGACGAACATACGAGCCGTCTCAAGGTGACGGTGTCGATCTTCGGGCGGCCGACGCCGGTCGAACTGGAATTCACGCAGGTGCAGAAAGTCGCCTGACGTGTGAGCCGTGGGAGGCGAGCGCTACGGCGCGGACCGGACCACTAAACTGCATCCTTCCGGATGCCAGTGACAAAGGAGAGGCCAGATGGCCAAGAAGGTAATCGGCAGCCTCAAGCTGCAAATCAAGGCGGGGCAGGCCAACCCCTCGCCCCCAGTTGGTCCGGCGCTGGGTCAGCGCGGCATCAACATCATGGAATTCTGCAAGGCCTTCAACGCGAAGACCCAGGAGATGGAGCCCGGTTCCCCGGTTCCGGTGATCATCACCTACTACGCGGACAAGTCGTTTTCGTTCGTGACGAAGACCGCGCCGGCCTCGTTCTACCTGAAGAAGGCCGCGGGCCTGAAGCCGGTGGGTAAGCGCAACCGTGCGAAGGGCTCCGAAAAGCCCGGTCGCGACGTGGCGGGATATGTGACCGTGGCCCAGGTGCGCGAAATCGCCGAAGCCAAGATGAAGGACCTTTCGGCCAATGACGTGGAGGCCGCGATGCAGATCATCCTCGGCTCCGCCCGTTCGATCGGCATCGAGGTGAAAGGGTAAGTCATGGCCAAGCTCGGAAAACGTTCCACGGCGGCCCGCGCCGCCTTCGAAGGCAAGTCGAACCTTTCGGTCGAGGATGCCGTCAAGCTGATCAAGGGCGCCGCGTCGGCGAAGTTCGACGAGACGCTTGAAATCGCGATGAATCTCGGCGTCGATCCGCGCCACGCCGACCAGATGGTCCGGGGTGTCGTGACGCTGCCGAACGGCACCGGCAAGACGGTCCGCGTGGCGGTCTTCGCCCGTGGCCCGAAAGCCGACGAGGCAAAATCCGCGGGGGCCGACATCGTCGGCGCCGAAGACCTGATGGAGACGATCCAGTCCGGCAAGATCGAGTTCGACCGTTGCATCGCGACGCCGGACATGATGCCGCTGGTCGGCCGTCTGGGCAAGATCCTCGGCCCCCGCAACCTGATGCCGAACCCGAAGGTCGGCACCGTGACGATGGACGTGAAAGCGGCTGTCGAGGCTGCGAAGGGCGGCGAAGTGCAGTTCAAGGTCGAGAAGGCCGGTGTCATCCATGCCGGGATCGGCAAGGTGTCGTTCGACGACGGCAAGTTGGCCGAGAACGTCCGCGCTTTCGTCGATGCCGTCACGCGGGCACGTCCGACCGGCGCGAAGGGGGCTTACCTCAAGAAGGTGTCGCTCTCCTCGACCATGGGGCCGGGCGTCAGCGTCGACCTGGTGTCGGCCTCGGGCAACTGAGCCCGATCAAGAATTCTCCGGGCCACATGCCCGGTGAATGGCGGGGCGGAAACGCCCCGTCCTGTCCGAGACGGAGGGTGGGGGAAGCTCCATAATTCCTTCCTGAGATGGGAAACGAGACAGCATTTCCGGGGCCTTGCGCACCGGGCGATCCTGGCCTCGGGACCATCACGGACCCGAACGGCCCTGAAACGATCCGGGGCCAGATGAGAGCCGGGGGGAAACCCCCATACTTGGAGTGAAACCGTGGATAGAGCCCAGAAAGAGAAAATGGTCGAGGAACTCGGCCAGATCTTCGAAAGCTCTGGCGTCGTGGTGGTTGCCCACTACGAAGGCATGACGGTTGCTCAGATGCAGGACCTGCGCGCGGAAATGCGTGCCGCGGGTGGGTCCGTCCGCGTCGCCAAGAACAAGCTCGCCAAGATCGCCCTGGACGGCAAGCCCTGCGCAAGCATCGGCGACCTGCTCACGGGCATGACCGTGCTGGCCTTTTCCGAAGACCCTGTCGCAGCTGCGAAGGTCGCGGATAAGTACGCCAAGGCTAACGACAAGTTCGTTATCCTCGGCGGTGCGATGGGCAGCACGGCTCTGGACACGGCCGGTGTGAAAGCCGTTGCCTCGATGCCGTCGCGGGAGGAGCTCATCGCTTCGATCGTGTCTTGCATCGGTGCACCTGCGTCGAACATCGCCGGGGCCATTGGCGCGCCTGCTTCGAACATCGCGGGCATCCTGTCGACCTTGGAAGAGCGGCAGGCCGCGTGAGCAACTTCGTGTCCTCAAAGGGCAAAGCCCGACGTTGGAACACAAACTTAGGAACGGAACAGAGAAATGGCTGATCTGAAGAAACTCGCCGAAGAAATCGTGGGCCTGACGCTTCTCGAAGCGCAGGAACTCAAGACCATCCTGAAGGACGAATACGGCATCGAGCCGGCTGCCGGTGGCGCCGTCATGGTTGCCGGCCCGGCTGCCGGCCCTGCCGAAGCCGCGGAAGAGAAGACCGAATTCGACGTCGTCCTGACCGACGCCGGCGCGCAGAAGATCAACGTGATCAAGGAAGTGCGCGCGATCACCGGTCTCGGCCTGAAGGAAGCCAAGGACCTCGTCGAGGCCGGCGGCAAGGTCAAGGAAGGCGCGGCGAAGGCCGAAGCCGAAGAGATCAAGAAGAAGCTCGAAGAGGCTGGCGCCAAGGTCGAGCTCAAGTAATAGGGCGGGGTGCGCGAGCACTCCATCCGCTGAATTTGGCTGGGTCCGGGTCAATCCCGGGCCCAGCCGAACCTGTCTTGGAAGGGGCATCGGCCCCGATGGCGTGGACGATGCCCCTTCCAAGGCGCGGTTAAAGGTTCGGGAGCCCTCCGGTGGGACGGCGGGCATGAATTGAACCGACCCCCTTCATTCGCAAGCGGCGCGGCCCCGTGTCCCCGACGGTGCCGCCCCCGCGAAGAGACGAAAGGTGACGACGAGCATGGCGCAAGCGACCGTTGGCCAGAAGCGTATCCGCAGATACTTCGGCAAAATCCGCGAAGTCCTGGAGATGCCGAACCTCATCGAGGTTCAGAAATCCTCCTACGACCTGTTCCTGAAATCCGGCGACGGCCCGAAGGCGGCCGATGGCGAGGGCATTCAGGGGGTCTTCCAGTCGGTCTTCCCGATCAAGGACTTTAACGAGAACGCGATCCTCGAATTCGTGAAATACGAACTCGAAAAGCCGAAATACGATGTCGAGGAATGCCAGAGCCGCGACATGACCTATGCCGCGCCGCTCAAGGTCACGCTGCGCCTGATCGTGTTCGATGTCGACGAGGATACCGGCGCGAAGTCCGTGAAGGACATCAAGGAGCAGGACGTCTACATGGGCGACATGCCGCTCATGACGCCGAACGGCACCTTCATCGTCAACGGCACCGAGCGCGTCATCGTGTCCCAGATGCATCGTTCGCCGGGCGTGTTCTTCGACCACGACAAGGGCAAGACCCACTCTTCGGGCAAGTTGCTCTTCGCCTGCCGGATCATTCCCTATCGCGGCTCCTGGCTCGACTTCGAGTTCGACGCCAAGGACATCGTCTTCTCGCGGATCGACCGCCGCCGGAAACTCCCGGTGACGACGCTCCTTTATGCGCTCGGCCTCGACCAGGAAGGCATCATGGATGCCTACTACAACACCGTCGAGTTCAAGCTTCAGAAGAACAAGGGCTGGGTGACCCGGTTCTTCCCCGAGCGCGTGCGCGGCACGCGTCCGACTTATGATCTCGTCGATGCGAAGACGGGCGAGGTGATCTGCAAGGCCGGCGAAAAGGTGACGCCGCGCATGGTCAAGAAATTGATCGACGAAGGCAAGGTGACCGAACTGCTGGTGCCCTTCGACCACATCCTCGGCCGCTATGTCGCCAAGGACATCATCAACGAGGAAACCGGTGCGATCTATGTTGAAGCCGGTGATGAGCTGACGCAGACCGTCGACAAGGACGGCGAGGTCTCCGGCGGCACGCTCAAGGTCCTTCTCGACAACGGCATCACCACGATCCCGGTTCTCGACATCGACAACGTCAATGTCGGCCCCTACATCCGCAACACGATGGCGGCGGACAAGAACCTGAACCGCGACACCGCGCTGATGGATATCTACCGCGTCATGCGCCCGGGCGAACCGCCCACCGTCGAGGCCGCCTCTGCGCTCTTCGACACCTTGTTCTTCGACAAGGAGCGCTATGACCTCTCGGCCGTCGGCCGGGTCAAGATGAACATGCGCCTCGACCTCGGCAAGCCCGACACGCAGCGCACGCTCGACCGCGACGACATCATCGCGTGCGTGAAGGCACTGGTGGAACTGCGCGACGGCAAGGGCGAGATCGATGACATCGACCACCTCGGCAACCGCCGGGTGCGCTCGGTCGGCGAGCTGATGGAAAACCAGTACCGCGTCGGACTTCTGCGCATGGAGCGCGCGATCAAGGAACGCATGTCCTCGGTCGAGATCGACACGGTCATGCCGCAGGATCTGATCAACGCCAAACCGGCGGCGGCGGCGGTGCGCGAGTTCTTCGGCTCCTCGCAGCTTTCGCAGTTCATGGACCAGACCAACCCGCTGTCGGAAGTCACCCACAAGCGGCGCCTGTCGGCCCTCGGGCCGGGCGGTCTTACCCGCGAGCGCGCGGGCTTCGAAGTCCGCGACGTTCACCCGACCCACTACGGCCGGATGTGCCCGATCGAGACGCCGGAAGGCCCGAACATCGGTCTGATCAACTCGCTCGCCACGTTCGCGCGCGTGAACAAGTACGGCTTCATCGAGACCCCCTACCGCAAGGTGAAGGACGGTCAGGTGACGGACGAAGTCCAGTACATGTCCGCCACCGAGGAAATGCGCCACACCGTCGCGCAGGCCAACGCTTCGCTCGACGAGAACGGCCGCTTCAAGAACGACCTCGTTTCGACCCGTCAGTCGGGCGAATTCATGCTGAACCCGCCCGATGTGGTGGACCTCATCGACGTGTCGCCGAAGCAGCTCGTCTCGGTCGCGGCCTCGCTCATCCCGTTCCTTGAGAACGACGACGCGAACCGCGCTCTGATGGGTTCGAACATGCAGCGTCAGGCGGTACCGCTTCTCCAGGCGGACGCGCCCTTCGTCGGCACCGGGATCGAGGCTGTCGTGGCCGAGGATTCGGGGGCGGCGATCATGGCCAAGCGCGGTGGCGTCATCGACCAGGTCGATGCGACCCGTATCGTCGTTCGTGCCACCGAAGATCTTGAACTCGGCGATGCCGGTGTCGACATCTACCGTCTGCGCAAGTTCCAGCGGTCGAACCAGAACACCTGCATCAACCAGAAGCCTCTGGTGAAGGTGGGCGACAAGGTCGCGAAGAACGAGGTCATCGCGGACGGTCCGTCGACCGACATGGGGGAACTGGCGCTCGGCAAGAACGTCATCGTCGCCTTCATGCCGTGGAACGGCTACAACTACGAGGACTCGATCCTCATCTCCGAGCGTATCGTCAAGGACGACGTCTTCACCTCGATCCATATCGAGGAATACGAAGTCGCCGCCCGCGACACCAAGCTCGGGCCTGAGGAGATCACCCGCGACATCCCGAACGTCGGCGAGGAGGCGCTTCGCAACCTCGACGAAGCGGGCATCGTCTATATCGGCGCCGAAGTGGGGCCGGGCGACATTCTCGTCGGCAAGATCACCCCGAAGGGCGAAAGCCCGATGACGCCGGAGGAGAAACTGCTCCGCGCCATCTTCGGTGAAAAAGCCTCGGACGTGCGTGACACCTCGCTCCGGCTCCCGCCGGGCGATTTCGGCACGGTCGTCGAAGTGCGGGTCTTCAACCGCCACGGCGTCGACAAGGACGAACGCGCGCTCCAGATCGAGCGTGAGGAAGTCGAGCGGCTCGCCCGCGACCGCGACGACGAACAGGCGATCCTCGAACGCAACATCTATGCGCGTCTGAAGTCGATGATCCTTGGCAAGACCGCGGTGAAGGGACCGAAGGGGATCAAGCCGAACGCCACGATCGACGAAGATCTGCTGGAATCGCTCTCGCGCGGCCAGTGGTGGCAGCTTGCCCTCGGTGAGGAGCAGGACGCCCAGAACGTCGAGGCCCTCAACGCCCAGTTCGAGGCGCAGAAGCGCGCGCTCGAACACCGCTTCGAGGACAAGGTCGAGAAGGTCCGCCGTGGCGACGACCTTCCGCCGGGGGTGATGAAGATGGTGAAGGTCTTCGTCGCCGTGAAGCGCAAGCTGCAGCCGGGCGACAAGATGGCCGGCCGTCACGGCAACAAGGGTGTCGTCTCCAAGGTGGTGCCGATGGAGGACATGCCCTTCCTCGGCGACGGGACGCCGGTCGACATGGTGCTCAACCCGCTCGGCGTGCCGAGCCGGATGAACGTCGGTCAGATCCTCGAAACCCACATGGGTTGGGCGGCGCGTGGCCTCGGCATCCGCATCGACGACGCGCTTCAGGACTACCGCCGCACCGGCGACCTGACGCCGGTCCGCGATGCCTTGAAGCACGGCTACGGCGACGATGCCTACGAGGAAGCCTTTGCCAAGCTCGACGAAGACACGCTTCTGGAGCGGGCGGCGACCGTAACTCGCGGCGTGCCGATCGCGACGCCGGTCTTTGACGGCGCCAAGGAGGCTGACGTCAACAACGCGCTGATGCGGGCCGGCTTCGACCAGTCGGGCCAGTCGGACCTCTTCGACGGCCGGACCGGCGAGAAGTTCGCGCGGAAAGTCACCGTGGGCGTGAAGTACCTCCTGAAGCTTCACCACCTCGTCGACGACAAGATCCACGCGCGCTCGACCGGGCCTTACAGCCTCGTCACGCAGCAGCCTCTGGGCGGCAAGGCCCAGTTCGGTGGCCAGCGTTTCGGGGAAATGGAGGTCTGGGCGCTGGAAGCCTACGGCGCGGCCTACACCCTGCAGGAGATGCTGACCGTCAAGTCGGACGACGTGGCGGGCCGGACCAAGGTCTACGAGAGCATCGTCAAGGGCGAGGACAACTTCGAGGCCGGCGTGCCGGAATCGTTCAACGTTCTCGTCAAGGAAGTGCGGGGCCTCGGCCTCAACATGGAACTCCTGGATGCGGAGGAGGAGTGAGGGCGGCCACCCCCTTACTTTCCCATCCCCTGACATGAAGGACGCAAGATGAACCAGGAACTCACCAACAACCCGTTCAACCCGCTGGCCGCGCCAAAGCAGTTCGACGAGATCAAGATCTCGCTGGCTTCGCCTGAGCGCATCCTCAGCTGGTCCTACGGGGAGATCAAGAAACCCGAGACGATCAACTACCGCACGTTCAAGCCCGAGCGTGACGGCCTGTTCTGCGCCCGCATCTTCGGGCCGATCAAGGACTATGAATGCCTCTGCGGCAAGTACAAGCGCATGAAGTATCGCGGCGTCGTCTGCGAGAAGTGCGGTGTCGAAGTGACGCTCCAGAAGGTGCGCCGTGAGCGGATGGGCCATATCGAGCTCGCCGCGCCGGTCGCGCATATCTGGTTCCTGAAGTCGCTGCCGAGCCGGATCGGCCTGATGCTCGACATGACGTTGCGGGATCTGGAGCGCATTCTCTACTTCGAGAACTACGTCGTGATCGAGCCGGGTCTGACCGACCTGTCCTACGGCCAGTTGATGACCGAGGAAGAATATCTCGACGCGCAGGACCAGTACGGCGGCGACGCCTTCACCGCCAATATCGGCGCTGAGGCGATCCGCGAGATGCTGGCCGCGATCGACCTCGAGGCGACGGCCGAGCAGCTCCGCGAGGAGCTGAAGGAAGCGACCGGCGAGTTGAAGCCGAAGAAGATCATCAAGCGCCTGAAGATCGTCGAGAACTTCCTCGAATCCGGCAACCGTCCGGAATGGATGGTGCTGACCGTCGTTCCGGTCATCCCGCCGGAACTGCGCCCGTTGGTGCCGCTGGATGGGGGCCGGTTCGCGACTTCGGACCTCAACGACCTCTATCGCCGGGTGATCAACCGGAACAACCGCCTCAAGCGGCTGATCGAGCTTCGTGCGCCGGATATCATCGTCCGGAACGAAAAGCGGATGTTGCAGGAATCCGTCGACGCGCTCTTCGACAACGGCCGCCGTGGCCGCGTCATCACGGGTGCCAACAAGCGCCCGCTGAAGTCGCTGTCGGACATGCTCAAGGGCAAGCAGGGCCGGTTCCGCCAGAACCTTCTCGGCAAGCGGGTCGACTTCTCGGGCCGTTCGGTCATCGTGACCGGCCCGGAACTGAAGCTCCATCAGTGCGGTCTGCCGAAGAAGATGGCGCTCGAACTCTTCAAGCCGTTCATCTACTCGCGGCTTGAGGCGAAGGGCCTGTCCTCGACGGTGAAACAGGCGAAGAAGCTGGTCGAGAAAGAGCGCCCGGAAGTCTGGGATATCCTCGACGAGGTGATCCGCGAACATCCGGTGCTTCTGAACCGCGCGCCGACGCTGCACCGTCTGGGCATCCAGGCGTTTGAGCCGACGCTGATCGAAGGCAAGGCGATCCAGCTCCATCCGCTGGTCTGCTCGGCCTTCAACGCCGACTTCGACGGCGACCAGATGGCCGTTCACGTCCCCCTCTCGCTGGAAGCCCAGCTTGAGGCGCGTGTCCTGATGATGTCGACGAACAACGTTCTGTCGCCCGCCAACGGCGCGCCGATCATCGTTCCGTCGCAGGACATGGTTCTCGGCCTCTACTATGTGTCGATGATGCGCGAAGGCATGAAGGGCGAAGGCATGATCTTCGCCGATGCCGAAGAGGTTCAGCACGCGCTCGATGCGGGCGAAGTGCATCTTCACAGCAAGATCACCGCGCGCATCCGCCAGATCGACGCGGAAGGCAACGAAGTTTTCAAGCGCTACGAGACGACGCCGGGCCGGGTCCGGCTCGGATCGCTCCTGCCCCTGAATGCCAAGGCGCCGTACGACCTCGTGAACCGGCTCCTTCGCAAGAAGGACGTTCAGAACGTCATCGACACCGTCTACCGTTTCTGCGGTCAGAAAGAGTCGGTGATCTTCTGCGACCAGATCATGGGCCTCGGTTTCCGCGAAGCCTTCAAGGCGGGGATCTCCTTCGGCAAGGATGACATGGTCATTCCGGACACGAAGTGGACCATCGTCAACGAGGTCCGCGACCAGGTGAAGGAATTCGAACAGCAATACATGGACGGCCTGATCACCCAGGGTGAGAAATACAACAAGGTCGTCGATGCCTGGTCGAAATGCTCCGATGCCGTCGCGGCCGAGATGATGAAGGAAATCTCGGCCGTCCGGACGGACGATGCCGGCGCCGAAATGGAGCCGAACAGCGTATACATGATGTCGCATTCCGGTGCGCGGGGATCGCCGGCCCAGATGAAGCAGCTCGGCGGGATGCGCGGCCTGATGGCCAAGCCCTCGGGCGAGATCATCGAGACGCCGATCATCTCGAACTTCAAGGAAGGCCTGACCGTTCTTGAATACTTCAACTCGACCCACGGCGCCCGCAAGGGTCTGGCCGATACTGCGCTCAAGACCGCAAACTCGGGCTACCTGACCCGCCGTCTCGTCGACGTGGCGCAGGATTGCATCGTGCGGATGCCGGATTGCGGCACCGACCAGGCGATCACCGCGTCGGCGGCCGTCAACGACGGTGAAGTCGTCTCGCCGCTCAGCGAGCGCATCCTCGGCCGCGTTTCGGCCGATGATGTCCTCGTGCCGGGCTCGGACGAAATCATCGTCCGCCGCAACGAGCTTATCGACGAGCGCAAGGCGGATATGGTCGAGGCGGCCGGCGTCGCATCCGTCCGCATCCGTTCGGCGCTGACTTGCGAAAGCGAAGAGGGCGTCTGCGCGATGTGCTATGGCCGCGACCTCGCGCGCGGTACGCTCGTCAATATCGGCGAGGCGGTCGGCATCATCGCCGCCCAGTCGATCGGCGAGCCGGGCACCCAGCTGACGATGCGGACCTTCCACATCGGCGGTATCGCCCAGGGTGGTCAGCAGTCCTTCCAGGAATCGAGCCAGGAGGGCAAGGTCGAGTTCCGCAACGCGATGCTGCTGGAGAACGCCGCTGGCGAGCAGATCGTCATGGGCCGGAACATGCAGATCGCCATCATCGACGAGAACGGCCAGGAGCGGGTCGCCCACAAGATCAGCTATGGCGCGAAGATCCACGTCAAGGACGGCCAGACCGTCAAGCGCGGCGCCAAGCTCTTCGAATGGGACCCCTACACCCTGCCGATCATCGCCGAAAAGGCGGGTGTCGCCAAGTTCGTCGATCTCGTGTCGGGCATCTCCGTCCGCGACGATACCGACGAAGCGACGGGCATGACCCAGAAGATCGTCACCGACTGGCGCACCGCGCCGCGCGGCTCCGATCTGAAGCCGGAGATCATCGTGATGGATCCGGCGACGGGCGAGCCCGTGCGCAACGATGCCGGCAACCCGGTCAGCTACCCTATGTCGGTCGACGCCATTCTCTCGATCGAGGACGGGCAGGAGATCAAGGCCGGTGATGTTGTGGCGCGTATCCCGCGCGAAGGCGCCAAGACCAAGGACATCACCGGGGGTCTTCCCCGCGTGGCGGAACTCTTTGAAGCCCGTCGTCCGAAGGATCACGCGATCATCGCCGAACTCGACGGCTATGTGCGCTTTGGCAAGGACTACAAGAACAAGCGGCGGATCACGATCGAACCGACCGACGAGACCTTGCAGCCGGTCGAGTACATGGTGCCGAAGGGCAAGCACATTCCGGTTCAGGAAGGTGACTTCGTCCAGAAGGGCGACTACATCATGGACGGCAACCCGGCACCGCACGACATCCTGCGGATCATGGGGATCGAGGCGCTGGCCGACTACCTCATCGACGAGGTGCAGGACGTCTACCGGCTTCAGGGCGTGAAGATCAACGACAAGCACATCGAGGTGATCGTTCGCCAGATGCTGCAGAAGATCGAGATCCTCGACTCGGGCGACACCACGCTTCTCAAGGGTGAGCATGTCGACAAGTCCGAGTTCGACGAGGAGAACGACAAGGTCGCGGCGCGCGGCGGCACCCCCGCCACGGGCGAGCCTGTTCTTTTGGGCATCACGAAAGCCTCGCTCCAGACGCGGTCGTTCATCTCGGCGGCATCCTTCCAGGAGACGACGCGGGTTCTCACCGAGGCTTCGGTGCAGGGCAAGCGCGACAAGCTGGTCGGCCTCAAGGAAAACGTTATCGTCGGCCGCCTGATCCCGGCGGGTACCGGCGGCGCGACGATGCGCGTGCGCAAGATCGCCCATGACCGCGACCAGAAGGTGATCGAGGCCCGCAAGGCCGAGGCCGAGCAGGCCGCGGCCCTCGCGGCCCCGTCCGATGAGATTCTCGACGACGTGATCGAGATCGATACCGATAGCGGCCTGGTCGAGACCTACGAGAGCCGCGAAGGCTGATCGCAGGCATATGCAGACAGAACCCCCGCTTCGGCGGGGGTTTTCTTTTGCCAACTCGGACATCCGCATGGGTGCGCGCCAGCGACCCTGCCAATGCTTACGCGGAGGTTTCCGTCGGGCATGGTCCCGGGCGCGGGGCCATCTCACCCCCTCCTCCGAATTCGCGTTGACGCGGCGGTCTGCGCGGTTGAGATACGGGAGAGCGGCCGGTCCGATCCCCGGAGGTGTCAGCCGCGCGAACCGGACGGACGGATGCAGCTGACCGACAATTCCCGCGGCGCGCTTTACATGAGCATCGCCATGGCGGCGTTCACCCTCAACGATACTTGCATGAAAGCGGTGACCGTCACACTGCCGCTTTACCAGGCCATCCTTCTCCGCGGCGGCCTGACCTGCATCGCGCTTCTGATTATCGGGTGGCGGATGGGCGCGCTTCGGGTTCGCATCGCGAAAGAGGATCGCAAGTGGATCGCGCTCCGCTCCCTTGGCGAGGTCGCGGGAACGCTGACCTTCCTGACCGCGCTTCGGCAGATGCCGCTCGCCAATCTGTCGGCGATCCTGCAATTCCTGCCCCTCGCCGTGACGCTTACGGCAGCGCTCTTCCTGCGCGAGCCGGTCGGCTGGCGCCGGATGTCGGCAATCCTCACCGGCTTTTTCGGGGTTCTCCTGATCGTCCGCCCGGGCACGGCGGGCTTCGATCTCTGGTCGCTCGTCGGTCTGGCATCGGTCGCTTGCGTGGTCTTGCGCGACCTTGTCACAAGGCGGCTGTCGAGCAGTATGCCCTCGGCAATGGTGGCCCTCTACGCGGCGATTTCGGTTACCGTCACGGCCGCGATCCTCTTGCCGTTTGGCGGTTGGGCTGAGGTGACGCTCGGCTCGGCCCTTCTGATCGCGGGCGCGTCGGGCTTCCTGATCATCGGATATCTGCTGATCGTCATGGCGGTGCGGGTCGGGGAAATCAGCCTTGTCGCGCCGTTCCGCTACACGGCGCTGGTCTTCGCCATCGCGCTCGGCTGGGCGGTGTTCGGGCAGCTGCCCGACACCCTCACGCTGACCGGTGCCGCCATCGTCATCGCGACGGGTATCTACACGTTCCACCGGGAACGCCGCCTTGGCCAGAAAGTCGCCATCCCGGAAACGGCGCCGCTTCGGATCCGGTAGCGGCGCCAAAGGCGGGCGCACATTTACTTTGCCGGCCCGGTGCAGTAGGACCGCCAGACATTCGGCGCCATCCGCCCCGGCCGAGAGATCAGGCAACTCATGGTCACAGCTTCCATTGTGATTCCCGCCAAGAACGAGGCGGAGAACATCTCCGCCCTTCTGGACGGGATCGCGGCCGCGTTCGCAGGACAGACCGATCACGAAGTCATTGTCGTCGATGACGGCTCCACCGACACGATGCCCGATCTGGTTCGGGCGCGGATGACAGGGCAATCCAATCTGCGCCTCATTCGCCACGACGTGTCGGGCGGGCAGAGTGCCGCGGTCCATTCCGGTGTCCTGGCCGCGCGGGGTGAGTTCATCTGCACCCTCGACGGCGACGGCCAGAACCCTCCGGCCGAACTTCCAAAGCTGCTCGCGCCGCTCCTCGCCGACACGGCGGGCCGGATCGGCATCGTGGCCGGGCAGCGCGTCGGGCGGCAGGACACATGGTCGAAGAAAGCCGCGTCGCGCTTTGCCAACTGGATCCGGTCGCGGGCGCTGAAGGACGGCACCCGCGATACGGGCTGCGGGCTCAAGGCATTCCGGCGCGACGCGTTCCTGCGGCTGCCGTTCTTCAACCACATGCACCGCTATCTTCCCGCGCTCTTTGCCCGCGACGGCTGGCAGGTCGCCCATGTCGACGTCAGCCACCGTCCGCGCGGGGCGGGGCGCTCGAACTACAACAATCTCCAGCGCGGCTTCGTCGGGGCCATCGACCTGATCGGCGTGATGTGGCTTCTGAGGCGCCGCAAGCGGGCACGGCCGACGGAAATCGGGCCGGATCGGAGTTGATCATGGACAAGGTCTTTGCGGTCCTCCATGTCGAAAGCTGGACCGAGTTCTGGTGGGTCGTCTTCGGGCTCTTCGGCCAGTTGATGTTCACCGGCCGTTTCCTCATCCAGTGGATCGCCTCGGAACGGGTGAAACGCTCGGTCGTGCCGATCGCATTCTGGTATTTTTCGATGGCGGGCGGGCTGATCCTGCTCAGCTACGCGATCTATCGCCGCGACCCGGTCTTCGTGCTTGGTCAGTCGCTCGGCGTCTTTATCTACGCGCGCAACCTCTGGCTCATCCATCATGAAGCGCGCGAAAATGCCTGACGGCGGGATCTTGTCCCGCCGGGCGGTCTGGATCGTCGCGGCGATCACCCTGGCCCGGGCAGTCGCGCTCTGGTTCGGCCGGACCGACCTTTTCGTGGATGAGAGCCAGTACTGGCTCTGGGGGCAGAACCTCGATCTTGGCTACTATTCAAAGCCGCCGCTGATTGCCTGGGTGATCCGCGCGGTGACAGAGGTTGCGGGCAGCGACGCGCCGTTCTGGGTGCGCCTGCCGGGACCGATCTTCCACGGCGCGACCGCGCTGATCCTCGGTGCATTGGCGGCACGGCTTTTCTCGGGGCGGGCGGCATTCTGGGTGGCGGTCACGTACGCAACACTGCCCTTTGCGGCCCTCGGCAGCCTCTTGATCTCGACCGATACGATCATGGCGCCGTTCTTCGCCGCCGCCCTTCTGTTTCACTTCCGTACGATCGCGCATGGAAGGGCAGGGGCGGCGGCCGTCGCCGGCGTCGCCGTCGGACTTGCCTTCCTCGCCAAATATGCGGCCGTTTATTTCTTCGTCGGCGCCGCGCTCGCCGCGCTCTTTGTCCCTTCAGCCCGCATCTCGGCCGGGAACACCGCCATTCTGCTCGGCGCCTTCGCGGTGACCGTCGCCCCGAACATCGCCTGGAACGTCGCGAATGATCTCACGACCCTGGAACACACGATGGACAATGTCGGCTGGGTACGCGACGACGGTTGGCTTGGCGGCCTCAATCCGGCAGGACTGACGGAATTCGTTCTCAGCCAGTTCGCCGTCTTCGGGCCGGTTCTTTTCGCCGCCCTGCTCGTCGGGTATCTGCGCCCCGGCTCCGAAAGGATGCGCGCGCTCGTTTTCCTGTCGGTACCGGCTCTCCTGACCGTTTGCGTTCAGGCGCTTCTCGACAAGGCTTATGCCAACTGGGCGGTTGCGGCCTATTTCGCGGGAACGCTCATCGTCGTGCCGCTCCTCCTTGACCGCGCGCCGCGCGCCCTCTGGTTGTCGCTGGCGATCAACGGGGCGGTCGCGGTGCTTCTGCCGCTTCTGACACTTATCGCCCCGGCGCCAGTCCGGGACGGCAAGCCGCTGCTCGCCCGTTATCTTGGCCGTGCCGATCTCAGCCGGGAAATCATCGCTGCCGCCCGGGAGACGGGGGGCCAGACCATCGTCGCCCGGGACCGCGACATCCTCGCCGACCTGTTCTATACGGGGCGGGGCATGGGCCTTGCCATCCACGCGCCGAAGCCGGCCGGGCGGCCGCAGAACTACTACGAACAGATCTATCCGCTTCCCGACAGCGCCGGGCAGGTTCTTCTCATCGCGGACCGCGCGCCGGATTGCGGCAGCGGAGAGGTCTCCGCAACGCGCCGGTTCGACGCCGAGCGCGGAGCCTATGCGGGCCGCGACATCGCCGCCTATCTCATCCCGTCGGACTGCGCCAATGCCCGGCCTTGACCTCCGCAAAACCGCTTTCTGGTATGCGATCGCATTTGCTGTTTCGCTCACGCTTTTCGTGCTTTGGCCGGGCCTCGATATTGCGGTGTCATCCTGGTTCTATCGACCCGGCGCGGGGTTCTGGCTGGCGGAAAATACCTGGGTGGAGGGAATTCGCTACCTGATCTGGGACATGAGCATCCTTGCCTTTGTCCTGTCGGCGGCCGCCTTCATCTACGCCCTTGTCCGACGCCGGGCGCGGGGCGAGGGAGGCAAGATCGCGGGGTACATCTTTCTTCTCTATCTCCTCGGCCCGATCCTCCTCGTCGACGGAATTCTGAAGCGGTTCTGGGGCAGGGCGCGCCCGGCGACCATCACCGAGTTCGGCGGCGACAAAATGTTCGCGCCGCCCTGGCTCCCCTCTGACCAGTGTGCATCAAACTGTTCCTTCGTGTCGGGCGAAGGGTCCGCCGCGGCGGCGCTGGCGTTGTGCTTCCTCGTCCTCGCCCCGATCGCCCGCCGCGTCCTGCCTCGCGCGGCCTTTGGCGTTTACGCCGCCGCCGGCGTGGTTTTCCCCGCGGCGGGACTTGCTCTCCGGGTCATGACCGGGCGGCATTTCCTGTCGGACACGATCTTCGCGGTGCTCTTCGTCACCGGCATCGCGCTGGTCCTTCACCGGTTGCTTCTGGCGGAGCGGCGGGGCTGACGCCCCTTGTTGACAACCCCCGCGACTCCCCCTATACGGCGCCCACTCGGGCTGCGGGCTTGTCTCGCGCGTCCGTGTATCAAAATTGAAGTGGTCATGATCCGGGCGGATGCGCCCCGATCCTCTGGAATTCCACCGCGTCGTCCTCGCGAAGGGGGCGAATGCGGTTTTGGTGTTTTGCGATGAGCGCAAGATGCCGTCGAGAAGCGGCGCACCCACGGCTTGGGTGCGAGTATTGACAGAGCAACACGGGGTACGTGAATGCCGACGATCCAACAGCTGATCCGCAAGCCGCGGGAAGCGAACGTAAGAAAGTCCAAGTCGCAGCACTTGGAATCCTGCCCGCAAAAGCGCGGCGTCTGCACGCGCGTCTACACGACGACGCCGAAGAAGCCGAACTCGGCCATGCGGAAGGTCGCCAAGGTGCGCCTGACCAACGGTTTCGAGGTCATCAGCTACATTCCCGGTGAAAAGCACAACCTTCAGGAACACTCCGTGGTTCTGATCCGTGGTGGCCGGGTCAAGGACCTTCCGGGTGTCCGTTACCACATTCTGCGCGGTGTCCTCGATACGCAGGGCGTCAAAGATCGTCGTCAGCGCCGTTCGAAGTACGGCGCGAAGCGTCCGAAGTGAGGAGCTGAGATATGTCGCGTCGTCACGCCGCTGAAAAGCGCGAAGTCCTTCCCGATGCCAAGTACGGCGATCGGATTCTGACCAAGTTCATGAACAACCTGATGGTCGACGGCAAGAAGTCCGTCGCCGAACGCATCGTCTACAACGCGCTGGAGCGCGTCGAGGGCAAGCTCAAGCGCGCGCCCATCGAAGCCTTCCACGAGGCGCTGGACAATGTGAAGCCGTCGCTCGAGGTCCGCTCCCGCCGGGTCGGCGGCGCCACCTACCAGGTGCCGGTCGAAGTTCGCCCCGAGCGCCGCGAGGCGCTGGCAATCCGCTGGCTGATCACCGCCGCGAAGAACCGCAACGAGAACACGATGGAAGAGCGCCTCGCGGGCGAGCTTCTCGATGCCGTGAACTCGCGCGGCACTGCCGTGAAGAAGCGCGAAGACACTCACAAGATGGCCGACGCAAACAAAGCGTTCAGCCACTACCGCTGGTAAGCGGAAGGAAGGCCCAAAATGGCACGCGACTATCAACTTAACCGGTACCGTAACTTCGGGATCATGGCCCATATCGACGCGGGCAAGACCACGACGACGGAGCGGATTCTGTTTTACACCGGCAAGTCCCACAAGCTCGGCGAAGTCCATGACGGCGCCGCGACCATGGACTGGATGGAGCAGGAGCAGGAGCGTGGCATCACGATCACGTCGGCTGCGACCACGACCTTCTGGCAGCGCCAGGAAGATCCGAGCGCCGAGGGCACGTCGGACAAAAAGTACCGCTTCAACATCATCGATACGCCGGGCCACGTCGACTTCACCATCGAGGTCGAACGTTCGCTCGCCGTGCTCGACGGTGCGATCTGCCTTCTCGACGCCAATGCCGGCGTCGAACCGCAGACCGAAACCGTGTGGCGCCAGGCCGACCGCTACAAGGTCCCGCGGATCGTGTTCGTCAACAAGATGGACAAGATCGGCGCCGACTTCTTCAACTGCGTGAGGATGATCAAGGACCGTACCGGCGGCACGCCCTGTCCGGTTGCCCTTCCGATCGGGGCCGAAGACAAGCTCGAAGGCATCGTCGACCTGATCAAGATGGAAGAGTGGGTCTGGAAGGGCGACGATCTCGGCGCGAGCTGGATTCGTCAGCCGATCCGCGACGACATGAAGGATGTCGCCGAGGAATGGCGCGGCAAGATGATCGAGCTCGCCGTCGAGATGGACGACGCGGCGATGGAGGCCTATCTCGAAGGGGAAGAGCCTGACGAGGCGACGCTGCGCAAGTTGATCCGCAAGGGCACCCTGTCGCTGACTTTCTTCCCGGTGATGGCCGGGTCGTCCTTCAAGAACAAGGGTGTCCAGCCGCTCCTCAACGCGGTTATCGACTTCCTGCCGGCGCCGGTCGACGTGCCGGTCCTGAAAGGCTTCGCCCCCGATGACGAGGCCGAAGTTCGCAACATCGAGCGGCCGGCCGACGATGCGGCGCCGTTCTCGGCGCTGGCGTTCAAGATCATGAACGACCCGTTCGTGGGCTCGCTGACCTTCACCCGTATCTATTCCGGCGTCCTCAAGAAGGGCGACCAGATCATGAACACGACGAAGGGCCGCAAGGAGCGCATCGGCCGGATGATGATGATGCACGCCATCAACCGCGAGGAAATCGAAGAGGCCTTCGCGGGCGACATCATCGCGCTGGCGGGCCTGAAGGAAACCACAACGGGCGACACCCTGTCGGATGCTTCCAAGCAGGTGGTCCTCGAAACCATGACCTTCCCGGAGCCGGTGATCGAGATCGCGGTGGAGCCGAAATCGAAAGCCGACCAGGAAAAGATGGGCCTCGCCCTTCAGCGCCTGGCGGCCGAAGACCCGTCCTTCCGGGTCGAGACCGACATCGAGTCGGGCCAGACCATCATGAAAGGCATGGGCGAACTTCACCTCGACATCCTCGTGGACCGCATGAAGCGCGAGTTCAAGGTCGAGGCGAATATCGGCGCGCCGCAGGTGGCCTACCGCGAGACCATCTCGCGCGAGGCCGAGATCGACTACACGCACAAGAAACAGACCGGTGGTACCGGCCAGTTCGCGCGCGTCAAGCTCGTCATCACCCCGACCGAGCCGGGCGAGGGCTACTCGTTCGAATCGAAGATCGTCGGTGGTGCGGTGCCGAAGGAATACATCCCCGGCGTCGAGAAGGGCATCAAGTCGGTCATGGATTCCGGTCCGCTCGCCGGCTTCCCGGTCATCGACTTCAAGGTCGCGCTGATCGACGGTGCGTTCCACGACGTCGACTCCTCGGTGCTCGCGTTCGAAATCGCCTCGCGGGCCGCGATGCGCGAAGGCCTGAAGAAGGCCGGTGCGAAACTGCTCGAACCGATCATGAAGGTCGAAGTGGTGACCCCGGAAGAGTACACCGGCGGCATCATCGGCGACCTCACCTCGCGCCGGGGCATGGTGCAGGGCCAGGACACGCGCGGCAATGCCAACGTGATCAACTGCATGGTTCCGCTCGCCAACATGTTCGGCTACATCAACACGCTCCGCTCGATGTCCTCGGGCCGCGCGGTGTTCACGATGCAGTTCGACCATTACGAGGCCGTTCCGCAGAACATCTCGGACGAGATCCAGAAGAAATACGCATGACGGTGCGGCGGGGGCTGAACCCCGCCCTACCAAGACCCTGTAGGGCGGGGTTCCCCCCGCCGCATCCGAACCAAGGAGGCCATCATGGCAAAGGCAAAGTTTGAACGGACGAAACCGCACGTGAACATCGGGACGATTGGTCACGTGGACCACGGCAAGACGACGCTGACGGCGGCGATCACGAAGTATTTCGGCGACTTCAAGGCCTATGACCAGATCGACGCGGCGCCGGAAGAGAAGGCGCGGGGGATCACGATCTCGACGGCGCACGTGGAATACGAGACGGCGAACCGTCACTACGCCCATGTCGACTGCCCGGGCCACGCCGACTACGTGAAGAACATGATCACGGGTGCTGCGCAGATGGACGGCGCGATCCTCGTGGTGAACGCGGCCGACGGCCCGATGCCGCAGACGCGCGAGCACATCCTCTTGGGCCGTCAGGTCGGCATTCCCTACATGGTCGTCTACCTGAACAAGGTCGACCAGGTGGATGACGAGGAGCTTCTGGAGCTCGTCGAGATGGAAGTGCGCGAGCTTCTGTCGTCCTACGAATATCCGGGCGACGACATTCCGATCATCAAGGGCTCGGCGCTGGCCGCTCTGGAAGGCCGTGACGCGGAGATCGGCGAGAACTCGATCCGGGCGCTGATGGAAGCGGTGGACAGCTACATCCCGACGCCGCAGCGCGCCGTGGACCAGCCGTTCCTGATGCCGATCGAGGACGTGTTCTCGATCTCGGGCCGCGGCACGGTCGTGACGGGCCGGGTCGAGCGGGGCGTGATCAATGTCGGCGACGAGATCGAGATCGTCGGCATCCGCGCGACGACGAAGTCGGTCTGCACCGGCGTCGAGATGTTCCGCAAGCTCTTGGACCGCGGCGAGGCGGGCGACAACATCGGCGCGCTCCTGCGCGGTGTCGACCGTGACGGCGTCGAGCGGGGCCAGGTGCTCTGCAAGCCGGGTTCGGTGAAGCCGCACACCCATTTCGAGGCCGAAGCCTACATCCTGACGAAGGAAGAGGGCGGCCGCCACACGCCGTTCTTCGCGAACTACCGCCCGCAATTCTACTTCCGCACGACGGACGTGACCGGGACGGTGAAGCTTCCCGAGGGCACCGAGATGGTGATGCCGGGCGACAACCTGAAGTTCGAGGTCGAGCTGATCGCCCCGATCGCGATGGAGGAAAAGCTCCGCTTCGCCATCCGCGAAGGCGGCCGCACCGTCGGCGCAGGCGTCGTGTCCAAGATCATCAAGTAAGACGACGGTTCGAAGCAGGCCGGACAAGAGGTCCGGTCTGCCTCTCAACTTTGAAGCCCGCGAGAGGCAAGACAATGTCCAGTCAGAATATCCGCATCCGGCTCAAGGCCTTCGATTACCGCGTTCTGGATTCCAGCACGCAGGAAATCGTCAACACGGCCAAGCGCACCGGTGCACAGGTCCGGGGCCCGATCCCGCTGCCGAACAAGATCGAGAAGTTCACGGTTCTCCGTGGTCCGCACATCGACAAGAAGTCGCGTGACCAGTGGGAAATCCGTACCCACAAGCGTCTTCTCGACATCGTCGATCCGACCCCGCAGACCGTGGACGCGCTCATGAAGCTCGACCTCGCCGCCGGCGTCGACGTCGAAATCAAGCTGAACTGAGGAGGGCACCAGTGATGTTGCGCTCTGGCGTTATCGCAAAGAAGCTGGGCATGACCCGGCTCTTCCTCGAGGACGGCCGGCAGGTTCCGGTGACCGTTCTTCAGCTCGACAACCTCCAGGTCGTGGCACAGCGCACGGCCGAGAAGGATGGCTACTCGGCCGTCCAGCTCGGCGCGGGCACGGCCAAGGCCAAGCGGACCACCGCGGCGATGCGCGGCCACTTCGCGGCTGCCAATGTGGCTCCGAAGCGCAAGGTCGCGGAGTTCCGGGTCTCCCCGGAAAACATGATCGGCGTTGGTGAGGAGATCACTGCTGACCACTATTTCGCCGGTCAATTCGTGGACATCGCCGGCACCTCGATCGGCAAGGGCTTTGCCGGCGCGATGAAGCGGCACAACTTCGGCGGCCTCCGGGCGTCGCACGGCGTGTCGATCTCGCACCGTTCGCACGGCTCCACCGGCCAGTGTCAGGATCCGGGCAAGGTGTTCAAGGGCAAGAAGATGGCCGGCCATCTCGGCGCCGTCCGTGTCACGACCCAGAACCTTCAGGTCGTGCGCACCGACAGCGACCGTGGCCTGATCATGGTCAAGGGCTCGGTTCCGGGTTCCAAGGGTGGCTGGGTGACGATCAAGGACGCGGTGAAGAAACCGTTCCCGGACAACGCCATTCTGCCTGCCGGTCTGAAGTCGCTGGGTGAAGCCGCCCGCAAGGCTGCTGAAGAAGCTGCCGCCGCCGCTGCCGCCGAGGAAGAAGCCGCCCGCAAGGCCGCGGCCGAGGCCGAAGCTGCCGCGATCGCGGCTGCCGAGGCGGAAGCTGCCGCCGCTGCGTCGGAGCCCGAGGCCGGGGCCGGCGATGCCGCGCCCGAAGGAGAGAAAGAATGAAACTCGATGTGATCAAGCTCGACGCCAAGAAGGCTGGCTCGATCGATCTCTCCGACGAGATCTTCGGGCTGGAGCCGCGCGCCGACATCCTGCACCGCGTCGTGCGCTGGCAGCGCGCGAAGGCGCAGGCCGGCACCCACTCGGTGCTCGGCAAGTCCGACGTGTCCTACTCGACCAAGAAGATCTATCGCCAGAAGGGCACCGGCGGCGCACGCCACGGCTCCCGCAAGGCGCCGACCTTCCGTCACGGTGGCACCTACAAGGGCCCGACCCCGCGCAGCCACGCCCACGACCTGCCCAAGAAGTTCCGGGCGCTCGGTCTGAAGCACGCGCTGTCGGCCAAGGCCGGAGCCGGGCAGCTCATCATTCTCGACAGCCTCGACATGAAGGAAGCCAAGACCAAGATCCTCGCCAAGGCGGCGAAGGAGCTTGGCTGGAAGCGCGTCCTGATCATCGACGGTGCCGACGTGAACGAGAATTTCGCCCGCGCCGCCGCGAACATCGAGGGCATCGATGTGCTGCCGTCGATGGGCGCCAATGTCTATGACATCCTCAAGCGTGACACGCTCGTGCTCACGAAGGCGGGTGTCGAAGCTCTGGAGGCTCGTCTGAAATGAGCGTGAAGCCGGAACATTACGACGTGATCGTCAAGCCGATCATCACCGAAAAGGCGACCATGGCCTCCGAGGCCGGCGCGGTCGTCTTCCAGGTGGCGAAAACCGCGACCAAGCCGCAGATCAAGGAAGCGGTCGAAGCGGTCTTCGGCGTGAAGGTGAAAGCGGTGAACACCACCATCACCAAGGGCAAGACGAAGCGCTTCCGCGGCCAGCCGGGCGTGCGGAGCGACGTGAAGAAAGCCTATGTGACCCTCGAGGAGGGGAACACTATCGACGTCTCTTCGGGGCTCTGATAGAAGGCGCCGAATCTCGCGGCCCCGTCACCGGGGCCGTGGGGCTTTTTGAAGAACCGGGGACCTTCGGGGCCCTTAAATCCAAGGACCGACAGGTCCAAAGCAACGGAAGACAGAAGCATGGCACTCAAGTCGTATAAGCCGACGACGCCGGGCCAGCGCGGGCTGGTACTGATCGACCGTTCGGAGCTTTGGAAAGGTCGCCCCGTCAAGGCCCTCACCGAGGGCCTGACCAAGACGGGCGGCCGGAACAATACCGGGCGCGTCACGATGTGGCACAAGGGTGGGGGCGCCAAGCGTCTTTACCGCGTCGTCGATTTCAAGCGTCGCAAGTTCGATGTGGCGGCAACGGTCGAGCGGATCGAATACGATCCCAACCGCACCGCCTTCATCGCGCTGGTGAAGTACCAGGACGGCGAGCAGGCCTATATCCTCGCGCCGCAGCGTCTGGCGGTGGGCGACAAGGTGATCGCCGGCGCCAAGACCGACGTGAAGCCCGGCAACGCGATGCCGTTCTCGGGCATGCCGATCGGCACGATCGTCCACAACGTCGAGCTGAAGCCCGGCAAGGGTGGCCAGCTGGCGCGTGCCGCAGGCACCTATGCCCAGTTCGTCGGCCGTGACGGCGGTTACGCCCAGATCCGCCTGTCCTCGGGCGAGCTGCGCATGGTTCGCCAGGAATGCATGGCGACCGTCGGCGCGGTGTCGAACGCGGATCACTCTAACCAGAACTTCGGCAAGGCCGGCCGCATGCGCCACAAGGGCGTTCGCCCGACCGTGCGCGGTGTCGCCATGAACCCGATCGACCACCCGCATGGCGGTGGTGAGGGCCGGACCTCCGGCGGCCGCCATCCGGTCACCCCGTGGGGCAAGGGCACCAAGGGTAACAAGACCCGGAAGAACAAGACGACGGACAAGTACATCGTCCGCTCGCGCAATGCGAAGAAAGGGCGGTAATCCATGTCGCGTTCTGTTTGGAAAGGCCCGTTCGTCGACTCCTACCTGCTGAAGAAGGCAGAGAAGTCGCAGGCATCGGGCAAATCGGAAGTGATCAAGATCTGGTCGCGCCGCTCCACCATCCTGCCGCAGTTCGTCGGCCTCACCTTCGGGGTCTACAACGGGCACAAGCACATCCCGGTCAACGTGACCGAGGAGATGATCGGCCAGAAGTTCGGTGAATATTCGCCGACCCGGACCTATTACGGTCACGCCGCCGACAAGAAAGCCAAGAGGAAGTAAGCCATGAGCAAGGAAAAGAATCCGCGCCGCGTGGCCGACAACGAAGCGATGGCCAAGTCCAAGATGCTTCGCACCTCGCCGCAGAAGCTGAACCTCGTCGCCGCGATGATCCGCGGCAAGAAGGTCGAGAAGGCGCTTGCCGATCTGACCTTCTCGAAGAAGCGGATCGCCGAGGACGTGCGCAAGTGCCTGCAATCGGCGATTGCCAATGCCGAGAACAACCACGGCCTTGACGTCGACGGTCTCGTCGTCGCCGAAGCCTACGTCGGCAAGAACATCACGCTGAAGCGCGGCCGTCCGCGGGCGCGTGGCCGGTTCGGCAAGATCATGAAACCGTTCAGCGAGCTGACCATCAAGGTTCGGCAAGTCGAGGAGCAAGCGTAATGGGACAGAAGGTCAACCCGATCGGCATGCGCCTCCAGGTCAACCGCACCTGGGATAGCCGCTGGTATGCCGACAGCAAGGACTACGGGAACCTGCTTCTTGAAGACCTCAAGATGCGCGAGTTCATCCATGACTACGCCAAGCAGGCCGGTGTCTCGAAGGTCATCATCGAGCGTCCGCACAAAAAGTGCCGCGTGACGATCCACACGGCGCGTCCGGGTGTCATCATCGGCAAGAAGGGCGCGGATATCGAGACGCTTCGCAAGAAGCTGGCGAACTTCACCTCCTCCGAACTGCACCTCAACATCGTCGAGGTCCGCAAGCCGGAACTGGACGCGCAGCTGGTGGCCGAGTCGATCGCCCAGCAGCTCGAGCGTCGGGTGTCGTTCCGCCGCGCGATGAAGCGTGGCGTGCAGAACGCGATGCGGATGGGTGCCCTCGGCATCCGGGTCAATGTCGCCGGCCGTCTCGGCGGCGCGGAAATCGCCCGGACCGAATGGTACCGCGAAGGGCGCGTGCCGCTGCACACCCTGCGTGCCGACATCGACTATGCTCTGGCCGAAGCGTCGACCCCCTATGGCATCATCGGGATCAAGGTCTGGATCTTCAAAGGCGAGATCATGGAGCATGATCCCCAGGCCCGCGACCGCAAGGCCGCCGAGGCCCAGGACGGTCCGGCGCCCCGCGGCCCGCGCCGCGACGCCCGGTAAGGAGTAAGGAAGATGCTGCAACCGAAACGGACCAAGTTCCGTAAACAGTTCAAGGGCAAGATCAGCGGCGAAGCCAAGGGCGGTTTCGAGCTGAGCTTCGGCGGCTTCGGCCTGAAGGCGACCGAGCCCGAGCGCATCACCGCGCGGCAGATCGAGGCGGCCCGCCGCGCGATCACCCGCCACATGAAGCGTCAGGGCCGGGTCTGGATCCGCGTGTTCCCGGATGTCCCGGTCTCCTCGAAGCCGACCGAAGTGCGGATGGGTAAGGGCAAGGGCTCCGTTGATTACTGGGCGGCCAAGGTCAAGCCGGGCCGCGTGATGTTCGAGATCGACGGCGTCAACGAGGTCATCGCCCGCGAGGCGCTGCGCCTTGGTGCGATGAAACTGCCGATCAAGACCCGCGTCGTGGTCCGCGAGGACTGGTAAGGCACACCGCCTGCGCGATTAAAAGGCCCCCGCCGGAAACGGCGGGGGCCTTTCGCTTTGGCGGCCCGCCCGTCGAGACTGGGGGAGGGGCGCCCGGTCCAGTTGCGGATCTCGCCTCTGAAATGCGTCGTCTTGCCGGCCTATCCCACCTTTTACGCGGTGGGCTTTGTTTCGATCAGAAGAAGTTTGCACCTGTCGGAGCGGCTTGGATGAACCTGGCGGCTCATGAACCGGAACTCTGCGTTCAGATAACTGCAAACGAGGTCTGCACGCTCGTCCGTTACAATGTCGTCGAACACAAGTATACCGCCTGGCGCGATGAGTTCCGCGATCTTGGGCAGGTGGCGGGCGATCTCGTCTTCGTCATGGGTCGCATCGCAGAAGATCATGCCATAGGCACGCTCGATCGGGCATTCGAGGAAGTCGCCACGAATGATGTTCGTGGTTTGCTTTAGAAGGCCGTTACTCTTGAGATTCTGGATCAGGACCGCCATCGAGCCACCAGGATGATAGATCGCCTCGGCCACGCGCCCCTTGTCCTTGTCCACCCGGAAGCGTTCGTTGAAGCGCTCGGTGTATTCCTCGGCGCTCGTCAGGCCGAAGTCGATCAGGTCATATTTCACGGGCTTCGCGCCGGTCTCTTCTCTGCTCCGCAACCCGGCTGCGATTGCGGTTGAGGACCGGCCGAGCCACGGCCCGATTTCCAGGACGTCCCCCTTGGTCTTCCGGGCCGCATTGTACAGAAGTGTCAGGTCTTTCGCGGACATCCATCCGTTCGGATAGCCGTTCGGCTGACGCGGAATAGACGCTTCATAGTAGGCTTGAACGTGGCTATCGATCCCACCCGTTTGCTTGTTCATTGGTAAACTGCATTCCATGTAAAATGAGCCGGAACGATGCAACCCGGCGAAAAGAGTGTAAACCCGAAGGAGACATGCAAGCGAGGTCGCCCTTGTGTTGTGTCATTTTCGCCGGGAGGAACGAGCCTCTCGGCGCTTCGCCTCGGGGCGATGAAGCTGCCGATCAAGACCCGCGTCGTGGTCCGCGAGAACCGGTAAGGCATATCGCCTGAGCGATTGAAAGGCCCCCGCCGTAAACGGCGGGGGCTTTTTCGTTACTGGCCGCCCGTGTATGCCGGGCCAAGCAAAGAAGGATCCATGCGATGGCCGACATAACCTCTCTCTTCGTCACCCGCCTTTACCGGGCCGCGTTGAACGATCTGGCGAAGCCCAGGATCGACGGTGAGGAATTGAGGGTCACGTGCGAGCATATCGCCGAGGAGGACGAGGCGGGTCAGGACTGGTGCGAGGAGAACGGCTATCCCGGCTACACCTCCTACGCCTCGCTGAACGACCTCACCCGCCGCGCGCCGGTCTTTGCCGACCTGCAAAAGGCGCTCGACAAGCACGTCGCGGCCTTCGTGACGGAACTCGGGTTCGACCTCGGCGCGGGGAAGCTGAAATGCGACAGCCTCTGGATCAACATCCTGCCCGAGGGCGGCACCCATGCGAGCCACATCCACACCCATTCGGTGATCTCCGGCACCACCTATGTCGCGATGCCCGAGGGGACCTCGGCGCTGAAACTGGAAGACCCCCGCCTGCCGATGATGATGCACGCGCCCCTGCGCCGAAAGGATGCGGGGCGGGAGCTGCAACCCTTCGTCTACGTGAAGCCCGAGGTCGGAGACGTGCTTTTGTGGGAAAGCTGGCTGCGTCATGAGGTGCCGATGAACATGGCCGAGGACGAGCGGATTTCGGTGAGTTTCAATTATAATTGGGCGTAGCTGAAATCCCAGGGGTTTTGCCCTTGTTTTTACTGGACATGAGCGCCGAATGAACGGAGTCGCCCGGCCGAGAGGCCGGGCAGCGCCCGACCCTCCCCCGGTCGGGCGCACGTTCAACGCCCGCGCCGAAGGGCCGTGGGGCAGAGCAACGGTGCCGCGCCCTGCTCAGGCGAAGCGCCACGTGCGCCATCCCAGGGTCGGGCGCTGCCCTTCTCACTGAAGCTCTGCGACGCGAATGACTTTGCGGCTACCCTCGTAACATCGAGCGATACTCTTCGCGCACGTCATCATCGACGATTACACCTTTGTTGCCGCCATACAGGCGATCATTTTGGTCTTTGCGCGGTCCGGAAATCCAGTAGTGTTCACCGCTCTCAATCTCAAAATAGTTCGCTTTGAAGCCATTCCCCTTCAAACTCTGAAACTTCATTCCTTTGTAATAGATGGTTTTCCCGGATCTGGAAAAATACACGCGACCGATGACTGCGGGTCCTTCCAGCCCTTCGGCCTTGGATTCAATGTACATTATGCGAGACTGTTCAATCCGGAACTCCTTGGGCATCTCAAGGTCCTGCCCGAGCTTGTCCATCCAGTTGTCGATATGGCGTCCACCTTTGACGTTATCGCTCTGCGGTTCGGGGGCCATCGCGTCGGCTCCTTCGAAGCGGTATGGTTTGTTGCCCGTTCTTAGCATTGAATTGAGACCATATCATGGATTGGTGCGGCGTACGTATTTGGGATATGAAGTGCGGCGTCCACCTTTTCCCTTGCCCCCCGCCCGGACCTCCCTTATAGGGACGCATCCTGCGATTCCGGGTCTCCGGGATTCGCATGTTCATCATTGACTCCACCGGATCAAGGGTGACCCCGCTCAGGGCCCTCTGGTGATGTTGAAAGGAAGAGGCGACATGAACGCCACCGAACTGAAGACGAAGACGCCCGACCAGCTCCGCGATGAGCTTGTCGCGCTGAAGAAGGAGGCCTTCAACCTCCGCTTCCAGCAGGCCACCGGCCAGCTTGAGAACACCGCGCGCATGCGTGCCGTCCGCCGCGACGTCGCCCGCATCAACACGGTCCTGAACCAGAAAGCCGCCGAAGCGGCGGCGAACTGAGGAGCACGCACATGCCCAAACGTATCCTGCAAGGCACCGTGACCTCGGACAAGAACGAGCAGACGATCACCGTCCTCGTCGAGCGTCGCTTCAAGCACCCGCTGCTGCACAAGACCGTGCGGAAGTCGAAGAAATACCGCGCCCACGACGCGGAGAACAAATTCAAGGTCGGTGACACCGTTCGCATCGAAGAATGCGCGCCGATCTCGAAGACGAAACGCTGGACGGTGGTGAGCGACGCCACGGCGTAAGCACCCCTGACAGCTCAAACGAAACCCTGGGGAATGGTCCCCAAAGGTCGGGAGAAACCAAATGATCCAGATGCAGACCAATCTGGATGTTGCTGACAACTCCGGCGCGCGCCGGGTTCAGTGCATCAAGGTCCTGGGTGGTTCCCATCGCCGTTACGCCTCTGTGGGCGACATCATCGTGGTGTCGGTGAAGGAAGCCATCCCGCGCGGCCGCGTGAAGAAGGGCGACGTCCGCAAGGCCGTCGTCGTGCGCACCGCCAAGGAAGTCCGTCGCGAAGACGGCACCGCCATCCGCTTCGACCGCAACGCCGCCGTCATCCTGAACAACCAGGGCGAACCGGTCGGCACCCGTATCTTCGGGCCGGTCGTGCGCGAACTGCGCGCCAAGAACTTCATGAAGATCATCTCGCTGGCGCCGGAGGTGCTCTGATGGCTGCGAAACTCAAAAAAGGCGACACGGTCGTCGTCCTTGCCGGCAAGGACAAGGGCAAGAAGGGTGACATCCAGTCCGTCGACCCCAAGGCCGGAAAGGCCGTGGTCGAGGGCGTGAACATCGCCATCCGTCACACCAAGCAGTCCCAGTCGAACCAGGGCGGCCGTCAGCCGAAGGCGATGCCGATCGACCTGTCGAACCTCGCGCTGATGGACAAGAACGGCAAGGCCACCCGCGTCGGCTTCCGCATGGAAGGCGACAAGAAGGTCCGCTTCGCCAAGACCACGGGGGACGTGATCTGATGCTGGATACCGCAACCTACACCCCGCGTCTCAAGGCTGCCTACAAGGACAAGATCCGCGCCGCTCTGAAGGAGGAATTCTCCTACAAGAACGACATGCAGATCCCGCGTCTGGACAAGATCGTCCTGAACATGGGCGTCGGCGAGGCCGTCAAGGACACCAAGAAGGTCAAGCAGGCCGCAGACGAGCTGAGCCTGATCGCCGGTCAGAAGGCCGTGATCAACAAGGCGAAGAAATCCATCGCCGGCTTCCGCGTCCGTGAAGAGATGCCGCTCGGCACCAAGGTCACGCTGCGCGGCGACCGGATGTACGAATTCCTCGACCGCCTGATCACGATCGCGCTGCCGCGCGTCCGCGACTTCCGCGGCGTCAAGGGCACTTCGTTCGATGGCCGTGGCAACTACGCGATGGGCCTGAAGGAGCACATCGTGTTCCCCGAGATCGACTTCGACAAGGTCGACGAAGTTCTCGGCATGGACATCATCATCTGCACGACCGCGAAAACCGACGCGGAAGCGAAGGCGCTGTTGAAGCAATTCAACATGCCCTTCACCAGCTGATCGCGGGAGGAAAGAGACAATGGCTAAGAAATCCATGGTGAACCGCGAAACGAAGCGCGCGAAGCTGGTCAAGCAGTATGCGGCCAAGCGCGCGGGCCTCAAGGCGGTGATCGAAGACCAGTCGCTGCCGATGGAAGAGCGCTTCAAGGCGTCGATGAAACTGGCGAAGCTGCCGCGCAACTCCTCGGCCACGCGGATCCACAACCGCTGCCAGCTGACGGGCCGTCCGCACGCCTATTACCGCAAACTCAAGCTCAGCCGCATCATGCTGCGCGATCTCGCCTCGATGGGCCAGATCCCGGGCATGGTGAAGTCGAGCTGGTAAGGAGGACCGAGATATGTCGATGAACGATCCTCTCGGCGATATGCTGACCCGCATCCGCAACTCGCAGATGCGGGGCAAGTCCACCGTCCGTACGCCGGCCTCCAAGCTTCGCGCCTGGGTGCTCGATGTGCTGGCCGGCGAGGGCTATATTCGCGGCTACGAGAAGGTGACGGGGGCCAACGGCCTGCCGGAGCTGGAAATCAGCCTGAAATACTTCGAAGGCACACCGGTGATCCGCGAAATCAAGCGCGTGTCGAAGCCGGGCCGTCGGGTCTATGCGAGCGTCAAGGACATTCCGTCCGTTCGCAATGGCCTCGGTGTCTCGATCGTCTCCACGCCGAAGGGCGTGATGTCGGATGCAAGCGCACGGACCGCCAATGTCGGCGGCGAAGTGCTCTGCACCGTATTCTGAGGAGGGCAGGATGTCTCGTATTGGAAAAAGACCGGTCGAGCTGCCCAAGGGCGTGACTGCCTCCGTCTCGGGCCAGACCGTCGAAGTGAAGGGGCCGAAAGGCACCCGCAGCTTCTCGGCCACCGACGATGTGACCATCGCCATCGACGGCGATGCCATCAACGTCACGCCGCGCGGCACCTCGAAGCGGGCGCGCCAGCAGTGGGGCATGTCCCGCTCGATGGTCGCGAACCTCGTCGAGGGCGTGTCGAGCGGTTTCAAGAAAGAGCTTGAGATCAACGGCGTCGGCTACCGGGCCGCGATGCAGGGCAATGTCCTGAAACTGTCGCTCGGCTACAGCCACGAAGTGAATTTCGAGGTGCCGCAGGGCGTGACCGTCACGACCCCGAAGCAGACCGAGATCGTTGTGGAAGGAATCGACCAGCAGCTTGTGGGCCAGGTCGCGGCGAATATCCGCGAATGGCGCGCGCCGGAGCCCTACAAGGGCAAGGGCATCAAGTACAAGGACGAGTACATCTTCCGCAAGGAAGGCAAGAAGAAGTAAGGACGCACATCATGGCAAACAGCAAACGGGATCTGTTCCTCAAGCGCCGCCTGCGCGTCCGGAACAAGCTTCGCAAGATGGCCGACGGGCGCGCGCGTCTTTCGGTCCATCGCTCCTCCAAGAACATCAGCGTGCAGCTGATCGACGACGTCAACGGCGTGACGCTCGCCTCGGCCTCCAGCCTCGAGAAGGATCTGGGTGTCGTCGGCAAGAACAACGTCGAAGCGGCGAAGAAGATCGGTGCGGCGATTGCCGAGCGCGCGAAGAAGGCCGGTGTCGAAGAGTGCTACTTCGACCGCGGCGGCTTCCTCTTCCACGGCAAGATCAAGGCTCTGGCCGATGCCGCCCGCGAAGGTGGTCTGAAGTTCTGACGAAGGCGGGTGGCGCCCAGCGCCGCCCCGATGATCCGGGTCCCCGATCCAGTCGGGGACACCAGGATTGGACCTAACGGCGCGAAGCCGCGCCACCAAGCAAGGAATGCCTCATGGCAGAGAGAGAACAGCGCCGGGACCGTCGCGAGCGCGAGGAAACCCCGGAATTCGCCGATCGCCTCGTCGCGATCAACCGTGTTTCGAAGACCGTGAAGGGTGGCAAGCGCTTCGGTTTCGCGGCCCTCGTGGTGGTCGGTGACCAGCGCGGCCGCGTCGGCTTCGGCAAGGGCAAGGCCAAGGAAGTGCCGGAAGCGATCCGCAAGGCGACCGAGCAGGCCAAGCGCTCCATGATCCGCGTGCCGCTGCGTGACGGCCGCACGCTCCACCACGACATCGAGGGCCGTCATGGCGCCGGTCGCGTCGTGATGCGCACGGCTCCGGCCGGTACCGGGATCATCGCCGGTGGTCCGATGCGCGCCGTGTTCGAGATGCTGGGTGTTGCGGACGTTGTCGCGAAGTCGCTCGGCTCGCAGAACCCCTACAACATGATCCGGGCCACGATCGACGGTCTCAAGCTCGAATCGAGCCCGCGCATGGTCGCGCAGCGTCGCGGCAAGAAGGTTGCGGACATTCTCAAGAAGCCTGAAGCTGAGGCCCCGGCCGAAGCTGCCGAAGCGTGAGGAACGAAGACATGGCCAAGAAAACCATCGTCGTGAAGCAGATCGCTTCCGCCGCCCGCCGCCCGGACATCCAGCGCCGCACCCTGATCGGGCTCGGCCTGAACAAGATCAACCGCACCCGCGAGCTTGAGGACACGCCCTCGATCCGCGGCATGGTCGCGAAGATCCCGCACCTCGTGACGATCGTCGAAGAGCGCGGCTGAGTCGGCGCAAAGAACACCAGAAAAGCGCCCCGGTTCTCCGGGGCGTTTTTTTTGGCATCTGGACACAGATGACCCGGCCGGTGCGATGCCGGGGGGGACTTGTCCACTGCACTTGACCCGGCTGCCTTCGGCGGGTCTTTGGGGGCTGTCACGTGCCCCCGAATGCTGGATCAAATTTTAGATCGCTTTTTGCGCGGGATTGGCGTGAAACTCTACACGCGTGCCCGAACAGGCACGGATTCTGGAGGAGGAAATAATGTCCAGCCCGTATGTGGGGGGGTGCGCGCATCATCGCGTGCGCGCCTCTGCCGAACCGATCGACAACCACGAATGCCATTGCAATGTGTGCAAGAAGGTGACCGGCCAGCACACAACCCATGTGGCGTTCTTCAACCACGGCGACGTGAAGACCGACAACGAGGCCGCAATGAAGCGCGTGCCGTTCAACGCCGACAACCCGAACGGCCCGCTCGAGATCTGCCTTTGTGAGGATTGCGGGGCGGTGCTGATGCTCGACGACAAGCAAAAGCGCATCCGTGTCGCGGTGCCGAACGTGATGGGCTACGACGATGCCAGCTTTCCCAAGGCGACCTATCACGCCTTCTGGGACACGTCCAAAGGCTATCCGAAGCCGACCGATGGGCGTCCGGTCTATGAGGGGCTGCGGCCAGAATTTACCTGGCCCGCAGCAGGGTAGACCCCCGAGCTCGGCACACGCCCTGCGCCGGACGCAATAGTTTCCATGCGTCCGGTGCATGGCGGGGCTGACAGATCGTTGGTGGTCGTCGTTCTGAAGCCGGTTTATCTCTGCGGCAACGAGCTTGGTTGCTTGAGGAGTTGAAAATGCAATTGGTTGAACGGCGTCCCGGCCTTCTGATTGAAGTGATCCGCGCGATCTGCAGCATGGACCGTGTTTTCGCCTGGATCGTGCCGGCCGAACCCGCGCCTTACTGGACGGACTACCTGCGTGAAACGCGCAGCCACCAGTCCTGATATGACCCAGAAAATGTAGCGACGCCCCGGTTCTCCGGGGCGTTTTTCGTTTAGAGTTACCGAGCGAACTGATTCATGGCAGGCGAAGGGCAGGCGGCACGGTGAACTTGGACATTTCGACTCTCGTGCGCGAGTTCGTCACACTTCTCGTCGTCATCGACCCGATAGGAACGCTGCCGGTTTTCTACTTCGCCACGCGGGGTGTGCCGGAAGCGCTCCACTGGCGGTTGGCCGCCCGTGCAGTCGTGGTGGCCGGGTTTGTTCTCTTCTTCTTTCTGGTCGCGGGCCAGTTCCTGCTGGAAGGGGTTGGCCTCCGCCTCGGTTCGTTCCAGATCGCGGGCGGGATCATCCTTTTCCTCTTCGCGCTGACCATGATCTTCGGCGATGCGAAGCCCTCGCGCGAGATCGAGGAGGCGGAGCGTGATCACATGTCCGGCGCTGTCTTCCCGCTGGCGATGCCGTCGATCGCCTCACCGGGAGCGATGCTTGCGGTGGTCATCCTGACCGACAACCACCGCAACACCGTTTCCGATCAGATGGTGACGGGGCTGCTGCTGGTCGCCGTTCTCGCGATTACTCTGGCCGTCTTGCTGCTCGCGCGGCCTTTGAAGCGCGTCATCGGCAATACCGGTGCCAACATCGTCAGCCGGGTGATGGGCATCGTCCTGGCCACGGTTGCGGTGGATTCCGTCCTGAACGGGTTCGATGCCCTCGGTGTCCTTGCCCTCCCGGAGGGGGGGATGGTAACAGAGGAATAGAGCGCAGCGGGCCTTGATCCGTGGGCCCAACACGTCTATACGCCCCCGGTGGCCCCGAGGGCCCGACTCAACAAGCAAGAAATGCCGTGTGGTCCCATCCGTCGCTGGCGGGGCTCTTCCGGCGAAGGAGAAGCGACATGAAACTGAATGAACTCCGGGACAATCCCGGCGCCGCCAAGAAATCCAAGCGCGTCGCGCGCGGTCCCGGTTCGGGCAAGGGCAAGACTGCCGGCCGTGGTATCAAGGGTCAGAAGTCCCGTTCGGGCGTGGCCATCGGCGGCTATGAAGGCGGCCAGATGCCGCTCTACCGGCGTCTGCCGAAGCGCGGCTTCAACAAGCCGAACGCCAAGAAATTCGCCGTCGTCAACCTCGGCCTGATCCAGAAATTCGTCGAAGCCGGCAAGCTTGACGCGAAGAACGAGATCACCGAGGACGTGCTGGTCGCGGCCGGCATCGTTCGCCGCAAACTCGACGGTATCCGCGTTCTCGCGAAGGGCGAGGTCTCGTCCAAGCTGAAGCTCGCCGTAACCGGCGCTTCGAAAGCCGCGATTGCCGCGGTCGAGAAGGCTGGCGGCTCGCTTTCGGTCACGACTGCGACGGCGGCTGAATAAGTTGTTGTGGGCGGCGGTCGCGCCGCTTACATACACACAAGTTTTCCTAGCGCCGCCGACCGGGAAACGGTTCGGCGGCGCTGTCCATGAAAGAGACTGGTATGGCATCTGCTGCAGAGCAAATGGCGGCGAACCTGAGCTGGGGGGCCCTCGGCAAGGCCACCGATCTTCGCCAACGCATCTTCTTCACCCTCGGTCTGCTGATCGTCTACCGTCTTGGCACCTATATCCCGGTGCCGGGGATCGACGCAGAGGCGCTCAGGAAGTTCATGGAAAGCGCCACTCAGGGCATCGGCGGCATGCTGCAGATGTTCACCGGCGGTGCGCTCGGCCGGATGGGGATCTTCGCCCTCGGCATCATGCCCTATATCTCCGCCTCGATCATCGTCCAGCTTCTGACGGCGATGGTTCCCGCGCTTGACCAGCTGAAGAAGGAAGGCGAGCAGGGTCGAAAGAAGATCAACCAGTATACCCGCTACGGCACGGTGGTTCTCGCCACGTTCCAGGCCTACGGCCTTGCCCGCAGCCTGGAGGCGGGAGATCTGGCGCACGATCCCGGGCTTTTCTTTCAGGCGGCGACCGTTGTTACCCTTGTCGGCGGGACGATGTTCCTGATGTGGCTTGGCGAGCAGATCACCGCCCGTGGCATCGGCAACGGCACCTCTCTCATCATCTTCGTCGGTATCGTGGCGGGCATCCCCGGCGCGCTGGCGCAGTTCTTCGAACAGGGCCGGATCGGAGCGATCTCCGCCCCGGTGATTATCGGCGTGATCCTGATGGTCATCGCGGTGATCGCCTTCGTTGTCTTCATGGAGCGGGCGCTGAGGAAGATCCATATTCAGTATCCGCGCCGGCAGGTCGGGATGAAGGTCTATGACGGCTCGTCCAGCCACCTGCCGATCAAGGTCAACCCGGCGGGCGTCATCCCCGCGATCTTCGCCTCGTCGCTGCTGCTGCTGCCGACCACGATCTCGACCTTCTCCGGCTCGCAGACCGGTCCGATCATGTCGACGATCCTGGCCTATTTCGGTCCAGGCCAGCCTCTCTACCTTCTGTTCTTCACGGCGATGATCGTCTTCTTCGCCTACTTCTACACTGCCAACGTGGCGTTCAAGTCGGATGACGTGGCAGAGAATCTGAAGAACCAGGGTGGCTTCATTCCCGGGATCCGTCCGGGCGCGAAGACGGTCGACTACCTCGACTACGTCGTGGCGCGGGTGCTCGTGGTGGGCTCGGCCTACCTTGCTGCCGTCTGCCTTCTGCCGGAGATCCTGCGCGCGCAACTCGCGGTTCCGTTCTATTTCGGCGGCACCTCGGTCCTGATCGTCGTCAGCGTGACGATGGACACGATCAACCAGATCCAGTCGCATCTCTTGGCGCATCAGTACGAAGGGCTTATTGAAAAGTCCCAGTTGCGCGGGAAAAAGCGCGGTGGGGCGCGGAAGGCTCCGACCCGTCGCTAAGGGGGACACCAATGACGAACATCATTCTGCTCGGGCCGCCGGGGGCGGGCAAGGGAACTCAGGCCCGCCGTCTGGTGGAAGAACGCGGGATGGTGCAGCTGTCCACCGGCGACATGCTGAAAGAGGCGATCGCCGACGGCACCGAACTTGGCCGCAAGGTCGAGGGGATCATGGCGCGCGGCGAGCTTGTGACCGATGAGATCGTTATCGGCCTGATCGACGAGAAGATGAAATCCGCCAAGGGGTCTGGATTCATCTTCGACGGGTTCCCGCGCACGCTGCCTCAGGCGGATGCGCTGGCCGACCTCCTCGACCGGTCGGGCCAGTCGCTGGGCGCGGTGATCGAGATGCGGGTCGACGACGAGGCGCTTGTCGACCGCATCGCCGGGCGTTTTACCTGCGGCAATTGCGGCGAGGTCTATCACAAGACGACCAAGCCGACCGCCAAGGAAGGCGCCTGCGACGTCTGCGGTTCGCACGATCTTCGCCACCGCGCCGACGACAATCCCGAGACGCTGAAACAGCGGCTGATGGAATACTACAAGAAGACCTCGCCGCTGATTGGCTATTACTACCACGACGGCAAGCTCGCCCCCGTCGACGGGCTGGCCGAGATCGACGATGTGGCCAAATCGATTGCGGTTGTGCTGGATCGGACCGCCGCGTCTTGACGCGGCGGTGGAAACCCACTAGGTCACGGCGTCTCGATTGAGAATCGTCTTGATTTGCTGGGGTTTTGACCTCGACGAATCAAACCGGAAGAAGCCGGCCCGAAGGTCTCGTGCCCTCGGGCCAGTGTTGTGAAAAAAGGTTCCGGCGCTACGGAACCGCAACGAAAGGAAAATACGCGTGGCACGTATTGCTGGCGTCAACATTCCGACGGGGAAACGCGTCCCCATCGCCCTTCAGTATATCCACGGCATCGGTAACGATATCGCCCACAAGATCTGTGAGGCCGTGAAGATCGAACCGGCGCGTCGTGTGAACGAACTTTCCGACGCCGAAGTGCTCGCAATCCGCGAACATATCGACGCCAACTACACGGTCGAGGGTGACCTTCGCCGCGAAGTCCAGATGAACATCAAGCGTCTGATGGACCTCGGCTGCTACCGCGGTCTGCGCCATCGCCGCAACCTGCCGGTGCGCGGTCAGCGGACCCACACCAACGCTCGTACCCGCAAAGGCCCCGCGAAGGCCATTGCCGGCAAGAAGAAATAAGGGGGCGTTGAGAAATGGCACGCGATAAGACCCGCATGAAGAAAAAGGAACGCAAGAACATCGCCGCTGGCGTTGCTCATGTGAACTCCTCGTTCAACAACACCAAGATCCTCATCTCCGACGTTCAGGGCAACGCGATTGCCTGGTCCTCGGCCGGTACGATGGGCTTCAAGGGCTCGCGCAAGTCGACGCCCTATGCCGCCCAGATGGCCGCCGAAGACGCCGGCCGCAAGGCGCAGGATCACGGCGTGAAGACCCTCGAGGTCGAAGTTCAGGGCCCCGGTTCGGGCCGTGAATCGGCGCTGCGCGCTCTGGCCGCCGTCGGCTTCAACATCACCTCGATCCGTGATGTGACGCCGATCGCGCATAACGGCTGCCGTCCGCCGAAGCGCCGCCGCGTCTGACGACTTTATCAGCGCCCCGGGCCGTGCTGTCGCGCGGCCCGGGTCGCTTTCGTTTATATTCCTCGGGCGTTCCCGGATTTCGGACATGGGCCGGGAACAGGTATGGAGGCAGAACGCATGATCCACAAGAATTGGGCCGAACTGATCAAGCCGCAGCAGCTTGATGTGAAGCCGGGCAACGATCCGCAGCGTCAGGCGACGCTCGTGGCCGAACCGCTGGAGCGTGGCTTTGGCCTGACGCTCGGCAACGCGCTGCGCCGCGTGTTGATGTCGTCACTTCAGGGCGCGGCCATCACCTCGGTCCAGATCGACAACGTCCTGCACGAGTTTTCCTCGGTCGCCGGTGTGCGTGAGGACGTCACAGACATCGTTCTGAATCTCAAGGGCGTCAGCCTGAAGATGGAAGTCGAGGGGCCGAAGCGCCTGTCGATCTCCGCCAAGGGTCCGGGCGTCGTCACCGCCGGCGACATCTCGGAATCGAACGGCATCGAGGTTCTGAACAAGGACCACGTGATCTGCCACCTCGACGAGGGTGCCGACCTCTTCATGGAACTGACGGTCGATACCGGCAAGGGCTATGTCGCGGCCGACAAGAACCGCCCCGAAGACGCTCCGATCGGCCTGATCCCGATCGACGCGATCTACTCGCCGGTCAAGAAGGTGTCGTACGAGGTCCAGCCGACCCGCGAGGGCCAGGTGCTCGACTACGACAAGCTGACGATGAAGATCGAAACCGACGGCTCGCTGACGCCGGATGACGCGGTGGCCTATGCCGCCCGCATCCTGCAGGACCAGCTTGGCATCTTCGTGAACTTCGAAGAGCCGGAAGCCGCCGGCAAGGGCGAGGCCGAGGAAGGGCTGGAGTTCAACCCGCTCCTGCTCAAGAAGGTCGACGAGCTCGAACTGTCGGTGCGCTCGGCGAACTGCCTCAAGAACGACAACATCGTCTATATCGGCGATCTCATCCAGAAGACCGAAGCGGAGATGCTCCGCACCCCGAACTTCGGCCGCAAGTCGCTCAACGAGATCAAGGAAGTGCTCTCGGGCATGGGCCTGCACCTCGGCATGGATGTCGAGGACTGGCCGCCGGAGAACATCGAGGATCTCGCCAAGCGGTTCGAAGACCAGTTCTGATTGACTTCGAGGGGGCCGTGACCTAAACGGCCCCCCGAAATGCCCGCGCTGGCGGGGAAGACCCGGGCGATGAGCCCCAAGGAGAGCGGACCGAGGACCACGGCCGCCGGACAAAGCAAAACGCTAAACGGAGTTGAAAAATGCGTCACGCTCGCGGCTACCGCCGTCTGAACCGCACCCATGAGCACCGCAAGGCGCTCTTCGCCAACATGGCCGGGTCGCTCATCGAACACGAACAGATCAAGACCACCCTTCCGAAGGCGAAGGAACTGCGTCCGATCATTGAAAAGCTGATCACGCTGGCCAAGCGGGGCGACCTTCACGCCCGTCGTCAGGCCGCGGCGCAGCTCAAGCAAGACATGCATGTCGCGCGCCTCTTCGAGGTTCTCGGCCCGCGCTACAAGGAGCGTCAGGGCGGCTACGTCCGCGTCTTGAAGGCCGGTTTCCGCTACGGTGACATGGCGCCGATGGCGATCATCGAATTCGTCGACCGCGACCCCGCGGCGAAGGGCGCTGCCGACAAGGCACGCCTTGAGGCCGAGGAAGCGGCAGAATCCTGATACTGCCGGCGGAAGTTCTGAAAGAGAAAACCCCGTCAGTTTCCTGGCGGGGTTTTTCGCGTCTTGGTGATCTGGCTGGTCGCGCAATCCTTGCGCGAGGTCAGTTCGGCTCGAAACGAACGCTCCGCCGGTCCGCGCTCAGTTTCGCGGCGATGGCGTCAATCATGCCCGAAAGCTGCGCGTCCGCGACGGGCGTCGCACCAACGAATTCCAGCAGGTCTGCGCGTGCCGATTCGGGCAGTCGCATGAGTTTGGTAAAAAGACCGGGATTGATCGTACGCAAAGTGTTAACCCTCAAATATGCCGAAAGTGATGCACAATTTACGGTTGACCAGAACTAAAGCAACTTGTCTAAAAGGACATGTCCGGAATGCCCACGCTTGATCCCATCCTGCATACGCTGTCGCTCATGGCGCCGGCCGGATACTTCATCGGCCTGCACATCCGTTATGCGTCTCCGCTCATGCAATTTTCGAACTACAATCAGGATTGGCTGGATCACTACACCGAGAAAGCCTACGCGCTTCGCGACCCCACGATCGCTTGGGGGTTCAGCACCGAAGGTGCCAGCCGGTGGGCCGACATCGGTATTCCGGACCCGTTCGGATTGTTTCAGGAGGCCAAGCGCTTTGGCCTGACTTACGGGATGACTGTCTCCTGCGGCCCCGTCAGATCGCGGACGATTTCGAGTTTCGCACGGTCGGATCGCGATTTCCTCGACGAGGAGATCGACAAGATCGCGCATCTGGTTCGGCGCCTCCACGACATCACGGAGCCGCCTGAAAGTCTAACGACGGCTCAGATCGAGGCCCTGCGGCTGATTGCGGCGGGGGATCGGCACGCGGCGGCAGCGGCCAAACTGAACATATCCGAGAGTGCGCTCAAGGCGCGTCTGATGTCCGCGCGGCAGAGACTGCTCGCCCGTACAACGGCAGAGGCGATCCAGCGCGCCAAGGATTACAGGCTGTTGTAACCAGATGTCGATCTTTCCATTGCATGCAGGGCTCGAGGAACCAACCAAGCGGGAGACCACGCATGCACACCACCGTTCTGTCCTTCGAAAATCTCCATAACCACGGAGAGTTGTTCGCGAACCTCTTTCGGGCGCGAAAGCAGTCCTTCATCGTCGAGAAGCAGTGGAACCTGCCCGAGGCGCTCGACATGGAGTACGATCAGTACGACACGCCGGCAAGCCGCTGGATCGCCATCCACGACGAGGTGGGCCAGGTCTATGCGGGCATCCGGCTGACGCCGACGACCGCGCGCTGCGGCATCTACAGCTACATGATCCGCGATGCGCAGCGCGGGCTCCTCTCCTCCCTGTCGCCCGATCTCCTCCACGAGGAGGCGCCGGTCGATCCGTACGTCTGGGAATGCACCCGCGTCTTCGTCCTCCACTCGACGCCGCAAATGATCCGGCGCCGGGTGCACGGCTACATGGTCGCCGCGATGGTAAAATCGGCGCGGGAGCTTGGCGCCACGCAGCTGATCGCGATCACGCCCGCGAACTGGCCGCGGTGGTATGGCCGCTGCGGATTGACCGCAGCCGCGATGGGCCCGGTGATGTTCATCGACGATGGCGACTACCAATGCGTCCGGATTGACCTGTCGGCCAAGATGCATTGAACCGGCCCCGGCCGGATAGGGATCGCGTCGGATTGTCGGGCATGTTCGCGTCTTCCGCCGTCCCGCTGCGGAGAGTATGGTCGCCATCATGTCCGACCTTTTCGACATCGCCGCCGATCCGTCCGCGCCCGCGGCCTCCCGCCCGCTCGCCGACCGGTTGCGTCCGGTGTCGCTCTCGGATGTGATCGGGCAGGAAAAGGTCCTGTCCCCCGACGGGCCGCTCGGCGCGATGCTCGGGGCCGGAAGCCTGTCGTCCCTGATCCTCTGGGGGCCGCCCGGTGTCGGCAAGACCACCATCGCGCGGCTTCTCGCGGATGCGACCGATCTCGCCTTCGTCCAAATCAGCGCGATCTTCACCGGTGTGCCGGAACTCCGCAAGGTCTTCGAGGCCGCAAAGCTGCGCCGGCAGCAGGGGCGCGGCACCCTGCTTTTCGTCGACGAGATTCACCGTTTCAACAAGGCCCAACAGGATGGATTCCTGCCGCATATGGAGGACGGAACGATCCTTCTCGTCGGCGCCACGACCGAGAACCCCTCGTTCGAGCTGAACGCGGCGCTTCTGAGCCGGGCGCAGGTGATCGTGCTGGAACGGCTGACACCAGCCGATCTCGAACGGCTGGCGCAGCGGGCGGAAAAGGAGCTGGGAAAGGCTCTGCCCCTCAAAGCCGAGGCGCGCGCGGCACTGATCGAGATGGCCGACGGCGACGGCCGCGCACTCCTGAACCTGATCGAGCAGGTCGTCGCCTGGAAGATAGAGGCGCCGCTGACCACAGAGGCGCTGTCGCAACGCCTGATGCGCCGGGCGGCGAAATACGACAAGTCCGGGGAGGAGCATTACAACCTCATCTCCGCGCTCCACAAATCCGTGCGCGGATCCGATCCCGATGCGGCGCTTTACTGGTTCGCCCGGATGCTCGAAGGCGGCGAGGATCCGCGCTTTCTCGCGCGCCGGATCACGCGGATGTCGGTCGAGGATATCGGCCTTGCCGATCCGCAGGCGCAGACGATCTGCCTCCATGCCTGGGAGGTCTACGAGCGGCTCGGCAGCCCGGAGGGCGAACTGGCGCTCGCGCAGGCGGTGACCTATCTCGCGCTCGCGCCGAAATCGAATGCCGGCTACGTCGCCTACAAGGCCGCCCGCGACAGCGCCCGCAAGACCGGGTCGGAGCCGCCGCCAAAGCATATCCTGAACGCCCCCACGAGGCTGATGAAGGAGCAGGGCTACGGCGCGGGCTATGCCTACGACCACGATACCGAGGACGGATTCTCGGGGCAGAACTATTTCCCCGAAGCCATGAAACGCCCGGTCTACTACCAGCCCGTCGAGCGCGGCTACGAGCGCGAACTGAAAAAACGCCTCGACTGGTTCGCGAAGCTCCGCGACAAGCGCGGTTCCTGAGCTTCATCTTGCCGGAAATATCCGGCGTTATGTATCAAACGCACCAAGCCGGGCGGGGGTCAATGAAATGCCTCCACAAGAGGTTCGGGTTGGTGCAACCTCCACTCATGCGAAAGATCGAAAAGCTGAATCGGTTTCGGTCCGGCTTGGAATGGCGCTGGTCGCTTGGGGCGGCGATTTAGGGGCTGGCTTTCCCGGCATCAAGTTTCGTCCTCCCAGCTTGGGCGGCAAGGGCGGCTGGCGTGTTTTCTGACTATGCAGCGCTGTCGTGGGTTGCGGCTGGTTTTGCGGGCCTTTTCATATACGCGCTCTGCGTTGTGCTGTACGGGTTCGGGCATACGAACACGGTGGAGTCCTTCTTCTCGCGCCTGCATCGCCCTGCTTCAGGATGAACGCCTTCTGCGCCTCCGTGAGCTTCGATGCCTTCATGCGAGTCTGCTCCTCTCCCAGCCAGGGAAACGTAGCCGAAATCTCCAGCTTCAAGCGGTCCAGTTTTCAGGGGTCACAGAACGGGGCGTCACGTCCCGCCGAACAGGCGCTCGCGGATGTAGGCTCCAAGAGCCTGACCCGCAGCATCATGCTCCAGAATCCCGCGCTCATCGAAGCTGAGGCGCAGCGGGAACGGTGCAGGTATGCTGTCTGCTTTCTTGTTGGCTAAGTCATTGAAATCATTTTTTGGATACTTCATGTTCACGCTCCCGACCGTCAAGGTCCAGTTGCGCGAGATGGCGTTCCCAACACTGTAGGACTGCAAATAGACGGTTCGATTCCTCTCCCGTCAGGTCCACCAAAACATCCTTCGACCTTACCCTGTTCTCGTCGGGTTACTGACCCCACGGCGGCGGCTCTGGCGCCGACTGCCGCCAGGATGAGGGCCCTGCTGGTCGCCCGGCGGGCGAATGCGATCGTGCGGCGGGATGCGTCGTCGGTTGGTTCACCCCAGCAACAGGATCTGGACATCCGCGACATTGGTTCCGGTCGCGCCGGTGACCAACAGATCGCCCGCCAGTTTCAGGGCCGCGTGACTGTCGTTGTTCGAAAGGAGCCCTTCGGGAGAGCCGCCCGCCGCGCGGATGCGCTCCGTGGTGCCGGCATCGACGATGCCGCCGGCGGCGTCGGTCGGGCCGTCGCGGCCATCGGTTCCGCCGGAGAGGAAGACCCAATCCCGGCCGAGGTCCGGCATGGTCATGGCCACGCGCAAGGCAAGCTCCTGGTTACGGCCGCCGAGGCCGGACCCCTTGAGCGTCACCGTCGTTTCGCCGCCGAAGATCAGGCGGGCCGGGTGGCCTTTCCGGGCAGCCGTCGCGGCGGCCACGATCGACGTGGCGGCCCCGGACACGTCGCCGGTCAGATGGTCGTTCACGATGACCGCGTCGGGACCGGCGGCAGCGACCATCGCTTCAAGGCTTTTCCGGTTCGATCCGATGAGCAGGTTATGCGCCGCGGGCAGCGGTTCTTCGGCCGCGTCGCTGGTGAGGAGCGCCTGCGCCGGCTCCGGCAAGCGGGGCCAGAGGCCGCGCGTTTGCAGCAGATCGCGGGCCTCCTGCCGGGTGCCGATGGGCGCGACCGTCGGTCCCGACGCGACGACGCGAAGATCGTCGCCGACCACGTCCGAGAGAATGTAGGCGGTTACCGGCGCCGGGGCGGCGCGGCGCAGGAATCCGCCGCCTTTCAGGCGCGACAGATGCTGACGCACGAGATTGATTTCGGTGATCTCGAATCCGTTTGCCAGAAGCAGGCGATTGACCTCGGCCTTGTCGGCAAGCGTCTGGGTGCCGGCCGGCGCGGGCAAGAGCGCCGATCCGCCGCCGGAGATCAGGGCGATGACCCGGTCGGCGGCGGTGGCGGACGTCAGCATCCGCTCCACCGCCTCGGCGGCGCGGATGCCGTTCTCGTCGGGCACGGGGTGACCAGCGGCGAAGACCGTCGCGCCGGGCAGGTCGCGGGCGTTCTCGTAGTTCGTGACCACGATCATGTGATAGGGGACGCCCTCCAGATGCTCCTTGAGGAGGGTCGCCATCGGAATCGCGGCCTTGCCCAGCGCGATGACATGCAGGACGCCCCCCGGCCCGGGGCGCGGCAGGGGCGCTTTCGCGAGCGCCGCCTGAAGCGCCTGAGCGGGATCCGCGGCAAGGCAAGCGACCGCAAAGAGCTCCCTCGCCTTGTCGCGTAAGGTGGTCAATCGTTCAGCCCTCCGAAATCTGCCGCGCCTTCTCGACCAGGACTTCGGCCTGGCGAATGGACGCGTAATCGATGAGGCGGCCGTCGAGGGACACGGCCCCTTTGCCTTCGGCCGCCGCTTGTTCCATGGCCTTGAGGATCCTCTGTGCCTTCGTGACCTCGGCCTCCGACGGGCTCATGACCTCGTTGGCGAGCGCGATCTGCGACGGGTGGATGGCCCATTTGCCCTCGCACCCCAGAACGGCGGCCCGTTTCGCGGCGGCGCGGTAGCCGTCGGGGTCCGAAAAATCGCCGAACGGCCCGTCGACCGGGCGCAAGCCGTTGGCGCGGGCGGCGACGACCATCCGGGCCAGCGCATAGTGCCACATGTCGCCCCAGTGGACCGCGCGGCTGCCATCCTCGGCCGCGTCGGTCAGGACCGAGTAATCGGGGTTCACGCCGCCGATGATCGTGGTGCGGGCGCGGGTGGAGGCGGCATAGTCGGCGACGCCGAAATGCAGGCTTTCGTTGCGCTTCGATGCGCCGGCGATTTCCGAGACGTTCTGCATGCCGAGCGCCGTCTCGATGATGTGCTCGAAGCCGATGCGCTTCTTGTAGCCCCTGGCGTCCTCGATCTGCGTGACCAGCATGTCGACGGCATAGACGTCGGCGGCGGTTCCGACCTTCGGGATCATGATCAGGTCGAGTCGCTCGCCGGCCTGTTCGACCACGTCGACGACGTCGCGATACATGTAGTGCGTGTCCAGCCCGTTGATTCGCACCGACATCGTTTTGCGGCCCCAGTCGATCTCGTTCAGGGCCTTGATGATGTTCTTGCGCGCCTGCGCCTTGTCGTCCGGCGCGACCGCGTCCTCGAGATCGAGAAAGATCACATCCGCTTCGGATTGCGCTGCTTTTTCAAACATTTGCGGCGCGCTGCCGGGAACGGCGAGTTCGCTGCGGTTCAGTCGGGCCGGGGCCTGCTGGATGACGTGGAAGGACATCTGAACGCTCCTTGCGTTGGGGGTGTCGGGACTGGCTACAAGCCATCGGCGAAAGCGACGTTTCCAGTCAAGAATAAAATTTTCATGACGCTCCGGCGCTCCGGACCTTCAGAAATCCCCTCTCGACGCCCGGTTGGCATAGTAGAAGGCAATGGCCTGTGTCCGGTTCTTCACCGACAGTTTTTCGAACAAGTTCGACAGATGGAACTTGACCGTGTTCGTGCTGATGTCGAATTCCCTGGACAGTTCGCGGTTGGTCAGGCCCTTCGACAGGGCCTCCAACAGCGCCCGCTCGCGCCGCGACAGTTGCTCGATCGGGTCCTGCTGCAGCTTGCGCACGTCGAGGAAGGGGAAGACCATCTGCCCCTTGGCGACCGAAAGACAGGTTTCCAGAAGCCGCTCCACCGATCCGGACCGCGCGGCAAAGCCCGCCGCGCCGGCGGACATCGCCTTGCGAGGGGTGTCCGAGCTTTCGTCGCCATAGACCACGAGGCGCGGCGCGTTCGGATGTTCGCGCAGCACCTCGATCAGCTTGGCGCCGCCGAGGGCGGGCAGGTTCCAGTCGATCACGCCCACCTGGACCGGCATCCGCATCACCGTGCCAAGGAAGCCCTCGGCCGTCGCGGACGTGGCGACGAGAGAGAATCGGGCATCCTTGCCGACAATCTCGGACATCGCCGTCAGCACCAGCGGATTGCTGTCCGCTAACATGACGGTCACGGGCAATTCCCCGATATTTTGCATCGCTTTCGGCACGGTTTTCCCTAAATACTACCCATATTGGCAGGGTGTTTCATCGTATACAATGGCATATCAACCTCTTTGGATAGGTTTTTACCAATCCAAATAGATGCCCAAAAGCAGGATATAGGAATATTGCGGGATTTGTCGATCACGGTTTTCATCAGACACAGGAAAGTTGATCGCAGGGAAACGTGAGGGCGATCGGACTTGATCTGACCGATGTGCTGTCGGGGTACCCTGCGACCCGGCTTCCTCCTTCGGGGCATCCGTCGGCCTGCCGTGGCAGGCCGTCCGGTCCGTCCGGAAGGTGAGATTGACCCTTGAGCGAGGCACGGCTGACAGATGAGCGATATCCGAATTTTCCCGCAACTTGAGATTCCGGAAACGCTGGCCGCCGGGCCCGGCCCGGGCAATACCGATGCGCGGGTGCTTGCCAGCTTCGCCAATGCGGGCCTTGCCGACCACATGCAGGCCGATGTCCTGCGCGGCATGGTCGAGGCCAAGGAGATGCTGCGCATCGTCTGGGGCACGAAGAACGTCTACACGTTCGGCGTCGGCGGCACCGGGTTCAGCGGGCTCGACTGCCTGTTCAGCGCCATCCTGCCGGGTGACGAGGTCGTCGCCTTCACCAACGGCACGTTCAGCGGGATCGACGGGCTGACCATCCGCATGAAGGCATCGAGCCGCGAGGACCTGCGCGCCAATCCGCTCGACCCCAAGCCCGCGAATGTGACGATGGTCGTGGTCCCGCACGGGCAGTCGGTCACCGCCGAGGTGATCGAGCCGGCCCTTGCCGGCAAAAAGCCGAAATGGGCCTTCATGGCGCATTGGGAAACCGGATCCGGCCGGATCAACGACCTGCGCGCCTTCTCCGATGCCTGCGAGCGTCACGGCGTGCTCGGGCTGGTCGATGCGGTGTCCTCCCTCGGGATCGAGGATTTCGACATCGACGACTATCCCGGTGTCGTCGGCTGGGCGTCCTGCCCGCAGAAGGGCGTTCTCTGCCTGCCGCTGACCTATGCGCCAGTGAGCTTTTCGGACCGTTACATTGACGAGGTCAAGGCCAATGGTTGCTACAGCTACGTCCACCATCCGCTTCTGGAAGCGCGCCATTGGGGCATCGCCGACGGCAAGGACGTGCCGGCGGGCAGCTATCACCGGACCCATTCGGGCTATGCCGTCGCCGCCTTCCACGAGGCGCTTCGCATCAACCTCCAGCACGGCAAGGCGCAGAAGGCCCGCGATTACGCGCATCACGAACGCGCGCTGCGCGAGGCGGTATCCGCGATGGGCTGCGAGGTGACGTCGAACATGACGAGCCTCGTCGTCCTCAACCTTCCCCCCGCGCTCGCCGGGCGCGAGAAGGAGCTGGTGCAGGCCTGCCGCGCCAAGGGCTTCGGCATCTGGCCGACCCTGTCGGAGCCGGTGCAGGTGCGCATCGGCATCCTCAACCAGCTCTCCGAAGCGGCCATCACCGACATCGTGATCCGCTTCGCGACCGCGATGAACGAGATGGGGGCGGGGTTGGATATCGCCGCGATCAGGGAGGTTCTGCGCGGCTCCTATGAGAACCTGATGGCCGCCGAATAACTGAGGAAACGGGAGGCGACGATGGACATACATGAATACCAGGCCAAGGAAATCCTCGGCAGGTTCGGCGTGGACGTACCGCAGGGCGGGCTGGCCTACAGCCCCGAACAGGCGGCCTACCGGGCCCGCGAGCTTGGCGGCAACCGCTGGATCGTCAAGGCGCAGGTCCATGCCGGCGGGCGCGGCAAGGCCGGCGGCGTGAAGCTGTGCAATTCGGAGCACGAGATTCAGGACGCCACGAACGAGATGTTCGGCCGCAAGCTCGTGACCCATCAGACCGGGCCGGAGGGCAAGGGCATCTACCGCGTCTATGTCGAGAATGCGGTAGACTTCACCCGCGAGATCTACCTCGGCTTCGTGCTTGACCGGACCTCGCAGCGGGTGATGATCGTCGCCTCCTCCGAAGGCGGGATGGAGATCGAGGAGATCTCCGCGACGCGACCCGACTCGATCGTGCGCTCGACGGTGGAGCCGGCGGTGGGCCTTCAGGATTTCCAGGCCCGCGAGATCGCCTTCGCCCTCGGCATTCCCGCCGCGCTGACCCAGCAGATGGTCCGCACCCTGACGGGTTGCTACCGGGCGTTCCGGGAACTTGACGCGACGATGGTGGAGATCAACCCGCTGGTGATCACCGCCGACAACCGCATCCTCGCGCTCGACGCCAAGATGACCTTCGACGGCAACGCGCTCTTCCGGCATCCGCATGTCTCGGAACTGCGCGACAAGAGCCAGGAGGACCCGCGCGAGGCGCGCGCCGCCGACCGCGGCCTTGCCTATATCGGCCTGACCGGGAACATCGGCTGCATCGTCAACGGCGCCGGTCTCGCGATGGCGACGATGGACACGATCAAGCTCGCCGGGGGCGAGCCTGCGAACTTCCTCGACATCGGCGGCGGCGCAACGCCGGAGCGCGTGGCGAAGGCGTTCCGCCTCGTCATGTCCGACGAAAACGTGCAGGCGATCCTCGTCAACATCTTCGCCGGCATCAACCGCTGCGACTGGGTGGCGGAGGGCGTCGTGCAGGCGCTGACGGCCAACCCCGTCGACGTGCCCGTCATCGTCCGGCTTGCCGGCACGAACGTGGAAGAGGGGCAGAAGATCCTCGCGAGGTCGGGTCTTCCGATCATCCGCGCGGGCTCGCTCATGGAAGCGGCCGAGCGGGCCGTCATGGCCTGGAAGAACGACCAGAAACAGAACACCAAGATGAGGGCGGTCTGATGAGCATATTTCTCGACAGGGACAGCCGTGTCATCGTGCAGGGCATCACCGGCCGGATGGCGCAGTTCCACACCAAGGAGATGCTGGATTACGGCACCAATGTCGTCGCCGGCGTCGTGCCCGGCAAGGGCGGAGAGACGGTGTTCGGCGTGCCGGTCTTCGATACCGTGAAGCAGGCGGTCGAGGCGACCGGCGCCGATGCGAGCCTTGTCTTCGTCCCGCCGCCCTTCGCGGCAGACAGCATCATGGAAGCGGCCGACGGTGGCATCCGCTACTGCGTCTGTATCACCGACGGCATCCCAGCGCAGGACATGATCCGGGTGAAGCGCTACATGATGCGCTACCCGCGCGAGCGCAGGATGGTCTTGACCGGGCCGAACTGCGCCGGCACGATCAGCCCGGGCAAGGCGCTTCTGGGCATCATGCCGGGGCATATCTACCTGCCCGGCCATGTCGGGATCGTGGGGCGTTCGGGCACACTTGGCTACGAGGCGGCGCAACAGCTCAAGGATCTCGGCATCGGCGTGTCGACCTCGGTCGGCATCGGCGGCGATCCGATCAATGGCTCGTCCTTCCGCGATATCCTCGAACGGTTCGAAGCCGATCCCGAAACCCATGTCGTGTGCATGATCGGCGAGATCGGCGGCCCGCAGGAAGCCGAAGCCGCCGCCTATATCCAGGAGCATATGACCAAGCCCGTGATCGCCTATATCGCCGGTCTGACCGCGCCGAAGGGCCGCACCATGGGTCACGCCGGGGCGATCATCTCGGCCTTCGGTGAAAGTGCTTCGGAAAAGGTGGAAATCCTGACCGCCGCCGGCGTCACCGTCGCCGAGAACCCATCGGTCATCGGTGAGACCGTCGCAAGGGTCTTGACCCGCAAGGCCGCGTAAGGGGAGGGGGCAATGGCGAAACCCAAAGTGCTCCTGACCCGGCGCTGGCCGGAATCGGTCGAGGCGCGGATGGCCGAGGTCTTCGACGTAGACCTCAACCGCGCCGACCGGCCCCTGGCGCCGTCGGACATCCGCGATGCGATGGGGGCCTATGACGCGATCCTTCCGACGGTGACGGACCGCTTGCCCGCGCCGGTCTTTGAACTGCAGAACGCGCGGACGAAGATCCTTGCCAACTACGGGGTCGGGTTTGCCCACATCGACACCGAGGCCGCCAAGACCCGCGGGATCACGGTCACGAACACGCCCGATGTCCTGTCCGAATGCACCGCGGATATCGCGATGACGCTTCTCCTCATGGTCGCGCGCCGCGCGGCCGAGGGCGAACGCGAGCTTCGCGAAGGGCGGTGGTCGGGATGGCGCCCGACCCATCTCATCGGCACCAAGGTCTCCGGCGCGACGCTGGGGATCATCGGCTTCGGCCGGATCGGCCAGGCGATGGCGCAACGGGCGCATTTCGGGTTCGGGATGAGGATCCTCGTCCAGAACCGCTCGCCCATCGCGCCGGAGGTGCTGGCGCGCTACAATGCCGAGCAGGTCGCCTCGGTGGACGAGCTCTTGCCGCAATGCGATTTCGTCTCGCTCCATTGTCCCGGCGGCGCGGCCAACCGGCATCTCATCAATTCGCGCCGTCTCGACCTGATGCGCAAGGATGCTTACCTGATCAACACCGCGCGGGGCGAGGTGGTGGACGAACACGCGCTGGCGCAGGCCCTGTGGTTCGGCACGATCGGTGGCGCCGGCCTCGACGTCTATGAGCGGGAGCCGCATGTGCCCGAGGAACTGCTCGGCGCCGACAATGTCGTGCTGCTGCCGCATCTCGGCTCGGCAACCCGCGCCACGCGTGAGGCGATGGGGTTCCGGGTTCTGGAAAACCTCATCGACTTCTTCGACGGCAAGGCGCCGCGAGACCGGGTCGCGTGAGCCATGACCCACGTCCGGATTCCGCAGGGGGTGCAGCCAGGGTCTGACGCGGACTATGCCGAAACGCTGCGGGCCGCCCTCGGCGGCCTCTGGCGCAACGTCATCGAACGCCGTGCGCCCCAGGTTGCCGCGCTGATCGACCGGAACGCAACCGATCTGCCGCCGCCCGAAGACGCGGGGCCGTTCCTGCAGGCGGCGAGCATCTGGTTTCAGCTTTGCCGGATCATCGAGGAAAACGCCGAGGTCCGCGACCGCCGGATGACCGAGGCGCGCGACGGCGCCGACGCGGTTGACGGCAGTTTTGCCATGGCGCTCTCAGCCATCGACCCCGGCATGTCGGCGGGAACCTTCGAAGGGATGACCGGCCGGCTTTCGGTTGGCCCGACACTGACGGCGCATCCGACCGAGGCCAAGCGGGTCACGGTGCTGGAGATTCACCGGCGCATCTACCGGCTGCTCGTCGAGCTGGAAACCCAGCGCTGGACCCCGCGGGAGCGCGAGGACCTGCTGTCGGATATCGAAAGCGAGATCGACCTCCTCTGGATGACGGGTGAACTGCGGCTCGAACGTCCGAGCCTGACGGACGAGATCGAATGGGGTCTGCAATTCTTCCGCGACAGCATCTTCGACGCGGTGCCGCAGCTCTTCGACCGTTTCATCGCGGCGACCCGCACGCGGTTCGGTGATGCGATCGAGGTGACCCCCTGCATCAAGTTCCACTCCTGGATCGGCGGCGACCGCGACGGCAACCCGAACGTGACGGCGGAAGTCACGCGCGCGGCGCTCGACCGCGCGCGGGCGGCCATCCTGGACCACTATGTGGAGCGCCTCGGCGCTGCGGCCGCAAAAATCAGCGTCACCTCGCGGATCGTGACCATTCCGCCGACAACGGCTGAGGCGATCCGCGCCATCGTCGCGGCGACGGGGCGGGCGGCGGACTACCAGGCCCGCAATCCGGGCGAGCTGTTCCGCCAGGCGCTGTCCGTGATCGCGGAACGTCTCGGCGCGACTGCGAACCGACAGAGGACGGGCTATCCGACACCGGGCCATTTCGTTGCCGATCTGCGTAGTCTCGACGACGCCCTCGTCGACATCGGCGCGGGACGCATCGCCGAGCGGTTCCTGCGCCCGATCCGGTGGCAGGCGACGGTGTTCGGCTTTCGGACCGCCACGCTCGATGTTCGGCAGAACTCGACCGTGACGACGACGGCGCTGGCCGAGATCTGGTCCCTGTCCGCCGCGCCGCCCGCCTACGGGTCGAAGGAGTGGTCGAGCCGCCTCCGGCGGGAGATCGGCCTGCCCGACCTGACCTATGTGAATCGCGATCGGCTGAGCGACGCGACACGAGAGCTTCTCTCCCTTCTGACGCTCATGCGGGAAGCGCGGCTTTCGGACGATCCGGACGCGATCGGCCCCTTCATCCTGTCGATGACGCGGTCCTGCGACGACATCCTCGGGGTCTACCTTCTCGCGCGCTATGCCGGTTTCGGGGCGGAAACGCTCGACCTGCGCGTCGTGCCGCTTTTCGAGACCATCGACGATCTGCGCAATGCGCCCCGGATCTTCGACGAGCTTCTGGCCGTTCCCCTCGCCTATCGCAGCCTTCGGTCGCGGGACGGCACGATAGAGGTGATGCTCGGCTATTCCGACAGCAACAAGGATGGCGGGTTCGTCTGTTCGACCTGGGAACTCGAAAAGGCGCAGCGGCGGATCACGCAGGCGCTCGCCCGTCGCGATCTGAGGCCGGTCTTCTTCCACGGGCGCGGCGGATCGGTCAGCCGTGGCGGCGCGCCCGCCGGCCGCGCCATTGCCGCGCAGCCTTTGGGCACCGTGCACGGCAAGTTGCGGATCACCGAGCAGGGAGAGGTCGTCTCGGCGAACTACGCCAACCGCGGCACCGCCATCAATCACCTGGAGCTTCTGGCCTCCTCGGTTCTGCTGCAGATGCGCCCGCGCGTGCAGGAGGCGCCTGACCCCGAGCATGTGGACGCGCTGGAGGCGCTATCGGGTGTGTCGCAGGCGGCCTATTCCAATCTTCTGCACCTTCCCGGATTCATCGACTACTTCCAGCAGGCAAGCCCGGTCGAAGAGCTCGCGATGCTCAAGATCGGATCGCGGCCGGCGCGGCGGTTCGGCGCGGCCAGCCTTTCCGATCTCAGGGCCATTCCCTGGGTGTTCGCCTGGTCGCAGAACCGGCACCTCCTGACCGGCTGGTACGGGTTCGGCACGGCGCTGTCGTCGTTCCGTCAGGTGCGGGGGCGGGAGGGCGACAGGATCCTCGCCGACATGTTCGACCGCCACCCGCTCTTCCGCCTGATGGTGGACGAGGTCGAGAAGTCGCTGCTGCTGAGCGACATGCAGATCGCGGCGCATTATGCCAGCCTCGTGAAGGACGGTGCGGTGCGGGCGCGGGTGCTTGGCCTTGTCCGCGACGAACACGCGAAATCGGTCGAGGCGATCGGCTATGTGACGGGGAGCTCCGCCATCGGCGCCCGCTTTCCGAAGATGCGCGGGCGGACGGAAAGGATCCGGCCGCAGCTCGACCGGATCAACCGGCTTCAGGTGGACCTGCTATCGGCCTTTCGCTCGGCGCCGACGGACCGGGCCCCGATCCCGCTGATGCAATCCATGAATGCCATCGCTGCCGGGCTCGGCTGGACGGGCTAGGGACTGACGTCGGCATCTTCCCACGACGGTCGTCGCCTTCGACGCGACACCGGGCGGGCATTGACCCGTCGTTGAATTCGCCGTCAGAATGGCTTCTGGACCGGACGGCCCCGGCAGGGCTCCGGATAAGAATCATAGTCGGGAGGAAGCCCATGAAACCCGTCGAAGCCGGCGCGCGCCGGATCGCCAACATCAAGGACGCCGCGTTCACGCCCTTTGTCTATCCGGACGGCGTGGCGCTGGGCGACAGCATTCTGCAACTCGACGACAGCCACCCTCTGGGCGAGGGATTCCATGTCTACCGGATGCCCGCCGGGATGCGGACCCGCAGCCACCGCCATAACGGGCATGAACAGTTCCTGATCCTCGAGGGCGAGCTGCACGAGAGCGACGGCACGGTATTTCGTGCGGGCGATCTGGTGTTTTACCAAGACGGGACCGAACACAATTCCTGGACCCCTGAGGGCTGCGTCCTGGCCGTCCACATTGCGTCCGCGGAAACGCCGCTGGACTAGCGGTCGACGCTTTCTCCCGAACCGGAGCCGTCCCCAGCGCGGACATGGTTGCCGCTCACCGATACCGGCCGGAGCGCGCGGGATGCTGGCCTCCGGTGCCGCCGCGCTCGTCGCGCCGCGCATGGCCTTCGCACAGAAAGAGACGATCAAGATCGGCGTCCTGAATTCGCTCTCGGGGACGACGGCGACCTCGGAGACGACGCTCAAGGACACGATGCTGATGCTGATCGGCCAGCAGAACGCCAAGGACGGCGTTCTGGGCAAGAAGCGCGAAGCCGTGGTTGTGGACCCCGCCTCCGACTGGCCGCTGTTCGCCGAAAAGGCGCGCGAGCTGCTGACCGTCGACAAGGGCGCGGTCCTGTTCTGCTGCCGGATCAGCGTCAGCCGCAAGTCGGTCCTGCCTGACATCGAAGAGCTGAACGGGCTTCTGTTCCATCCCGTGCAATACGAAGGCGAAGAAAGCTCCAAAAACGTCTTCTACCCCGGGGCCGCGCCCAACCAGCAGGCGATCCCGGCGGTCGATTGCTTCCTCGAGGAGCTTGGCGTCGAGAAGTTCGCGCTTCTCGGCACCGACTACGTCTATCCGCGCACGACGAACAACATCCTTGACGCCTATCCTCGGCACGACCGCCGCGTGCCCGACGAGATCTACGACCTGTTCCTGATGCTGAAGGAGATGACCCGACGGCGCGGCGGGGATCTTTCCGGTGGTCAGCAGCAGCTTGCCATCGCCCGCGCCATGATCATGCGGCCGAAGGTCCTGCTGTTGGATGAACCGACCGAAGGCACCCAGCCCAACATCATCCAAGAGATCGGGCACGTGATTTCCCATATCAAGGCGCGGGGCAATGTCGCGATCGTGCTGGTCGAGCAGCATTTCGACTTCGCCTGGACGCTCGCCGACCGGGCCTATGTATTCGATCGGGGAACGGTCGCGATCTCCGGCCGCATGGAGGATCTTTCCGTGGATACGGTGCGGGAGCAGTTCTACATCTGAAAGAACAAAGCCGTCCGGGCATCGGCGTTCGGCCGGGCCAACAAAAAAGCCCCGGCTTTCGCCGGGGCCAGGAAGACCCGGGGATATGGGTCAGATGTCCAGAGTGTTCTCGTGTTCCCAGCGCGAGAAATGCGATACGAAGCTGTTCCACTCCTTGTGCTTCAGCTTCATGTAGGCGTCGGAAAACTCCTCGCCCATCATCGCCTTCAGGGTTTTGTCCTTGTCGTATTCGCGCAGCGCGTCGAGAAGGTTCAGCGGCAGTTTCGGCGCGCCCTTAACCTTGTGGCCGTCCTGGTACATGTCGATGTCGTAGCGGCGGCCCGGATCGGCCTTGCTGCGCACGCCGTCGATGCCGGCGGCAAGGATGACGGCCTGCATCAGGTAGGGGTTCGCGGCGCCGTCGGGCAGGCGCAGCTCGAACCGGCCGGGGCCGGGGACGCGGACCATGTGGGTCCGGTTGTTGCCGGTCCAGGTCACCGTGTTCGGCGCCCAGGTCGCGCCCGAGGAGGTGCGCGGCGCGTTGATGCGCTTGTAGCTGTTCACCGTGGGATTGGTGATCGCAGCCAGCGCCGAGGCATGCTTCATGATGCCGCCGAGGAAATGGCGGCCCTGATCCGACAGGCCGAGCTCCTTGCTGCTATCGGCAAAGACGTTCTTCTCGCCATCAAGGCTCCAGACCGAGATATGGGCGTGGCAGCCCGACCCGGTCAGACCCTTGAAGGGCTTCGGCATGAAGGTGGCGCGCAGGCCGTGCTTCTCCGCGACCGACTTCATCATGAACTTGAAGAAGGACAGCTTGTCGGCCGACCGGAGCACGTCATCGTATTTCCAGTTCATCTCGAACTGGCCGGTCGCATCCTCGTGGTCGCTTTGATAGGGTTCCCAGCCGAACTCCATCATGTAGTCCGCGACCTCGGCGATCACGTCGTAGCGGCGCATGATCGCCTGCTGGTCGTAGCAGGGCTTCTCTGCCGTGTCCCAGGGGTCGGAGACCTTGTCACCCTCCGGCGCGAGCAGGAAGAATTCCGGCTCCACGCCGGTCTTGACGCGCAGCCCTTCCTTCGCGGCCTCGTCGACCAGCTTGCGCAGCACGTTGCGCGGCGCCTGGGCCAGGGGCTTGCCTTCCATCACGCAGTTGGCGGCGACCCAGGCGACCTCCGGTTTCCAGGGAAGCTGGATCGCCGAGCTGGGATCGGGAACCGCCATCATGTCGGGATGGGCGGGCGTCAGGTCAAGCCAGGTCGCGAAACCGGCGAACCCCGCCCCGTCTACCGCCATTTCGTTGATCGCCTGGGTGGGCACCAGTTTGGCGCGCTGGCCGCCGAAAAGGTCCGTGAAGGATACCATGAAGTACTTCACACCCTTGGACTTTGCCCACTCCTCGAGGTCGAAGGCCATTGATAACTCCCTGTCATGTTTCATTTTTTTAAAACCCTCCGTTACGCCCCGGGATCCAGTTTGTTCCTGCAAGGGGAACGCCGGCCATGGCCGCAGCTTCGATCGTCAGCGAGCAAAGATCCTCGGGCTCGAGGTTGTGCAGGTGGTTCTTGCCGCAGGCCCGCGCGATTGTCTGGGCTTCCAGCGTCATGACCTTGAGATAGTTCTTCAGCCGGCGCCCGCCAAGAACCGGATCGAAGCGGTTGTAGAGTTCGGGATCCTGCGTGGTGATGCCAGCCGGGTCCTTGCCCTCGTGCCAGTCGTCATAGGCGCCAGCGGTGGACTGAAGCTTTTGGTATTCGGCCTCGAGCGCGGGATCATTGTCGCCCAGGGCGATGAGCGCCGCGGTCCCGATCGCGACGGCGTCGGCGCCAAGCGCCATGGCCTTGGCGACGTCTGCGCCGGTGCGGATGCCGCCCGACACGATCAGCTGCACCTTGCGGTGCATGCCGAGATCCTGAAGCGCCTTCACCGCTTGCGGGATGCAGCCGAGGATCGGCTGGCCGACATGCTCGATGAACACGTCCTGCGTCGCCGCGGTGCCGCCCTGCATGCCGTCGAGAACGACGACATCGGCGCCGGCCTTCACCGCAAGCGCGGTGTCATAGTAGGGACGGGCGCCGCCGATCTTGACGTAGATCGGCTTTTCCCAGTCGGTGATTTCGCGGATCTCGAGGATCTTGATCTCAAGATCGTCCGGGCCGGTCCAGTCGGGATGCCGGCAGGCCGAACGCTGGTCGATGCCCTTCGGCAGATTGCGCATCATGGCGACCCGGTCCGAGATCTTCTGGCCCAGCAGCATGCCGCCGCCGCCCGGTTTCGCGCCCTGGCCCACCACGACCTCGATTGCGTCGGCGCGGCGCAGGTCATCGGGGTTCATCCCGTAGCGGGAGGGCAGGTATTGATAGACGAGCGTCTTGGAATGCCCGCGCTCTTCCTCGGTCATGCCGCCGTCGCCGGTGGTCGTCGAGGTGCCGGCGGCGTTGGCGCCACGGCCAAGCGCCTCTTTCGCCGGGCCGGAGAGAGAGCCGAAGGACATCCCCGCGATGGTGATCGGAATGTCGAGGTGGATCGGGTTCTTGGCGAAGCGGGTGCCGAGCCAGATATCCGTCGCACATTTTTCCCGGTAACCTTCCAGCGGATAGCGCGAGATCGAGGCGCCCAGGAACAGGAGGTCATCGAAATGCGGAACATGCCGCTTGGTGCCGCCGCCGCGGATGTCGTAGATCCCGGTTGCCGCGGCGCGCCGGATTTCCGCGTTCACGGCATCGCTGAACGTGTAGCTTTTGCGCGGTGGGGTATGTGGGAATTCGCTGGTCATGGTCTACCTCAATACGCGTCAGCGTTGTCGATGTTGAAGTTGTAGAGCTTGCGGGCCGATCCGTAGCGGCGGAACTCTTCCGGCTTCGCCTTCGCATCCGCCTCACCGCGACGCAGCAGGTCTTCCAGCAGTTCGAGATGCTCGGGCCGCATCTCCTTCTCGATGCAGTCCGCCCCCAGTGACTTGACGTTGCCGCGAACGAAGAGCCGCGCTTCGTAAAGGGAATCCCCCAGCGCATCGCCGGCATCGCCGAGGACGACAAGGTTGCCGGACTGTGCCATGAAGGCCGACATGTGGCCGATATTGCCGTGCACCACGATGTCGATGCCCTTCATCGAGATGCCGCAACGCGACGAGGCGTTGCCCTTGATGACCAGAAGCCCGCCACGCCCGGTCGCGCCGGCATACTGGCTGGCGTCACCTTCGACGAAGACGGCGCCGGACATCATGTTTTCCGCAACACCCGGACCGGCCGAGCCGTTCACCCGGATCGTGGCCTGCTTGTTCATTCCGGCGCAGTAGTAGCCGGTGGTTCCATTGACAGTGATGTCGATGGGCGCATCGACGCCGACAGCGATGGCGTGGCTGCCGCGCGTGTTGATGATTTCCCAGGCTGTCTGGTTGGTGTTGCCGTTCACGCCGTGCAACGTCTGGTTCAGTTCGCGCAGTCCGCGCGCGGCCAGGTCGAATGTCTGCATGTCAGTGGTTCCAGAAATAGACGGTTGCGGGTTCGGGTTCCCAGACGCGGGCGGTTTCGATACCGGGGAGATTGACGAGCGCGCGGTATTCCGAGCCGAAGGCGACGTACTGGTCGGTCTCGGCCATGACCGCAGGCTTGCAGGCGATGGGGTCGCGGACGACGCCGAAGCCGTCCTTGGTGCCGACGACGAAGGTGTAGAAACCGTCGAGATCGTCGAGACCCGATTCCAGCGCCTCGCCGAGGTTCTGGCCTTCCTTCAGCTTCTGGCTGACATAGGCCGCCGCGACCTCGGTGTCGTTCTGGGTTTCGAACGTGGTGCCCAGACGGATCAGCTCGCGCCGCAGCCCGTTGTGGTTCGACAGCGAGCCGTTGTGCACGAGGCACTGGTCGGGGCCGGTCGAGAAGGGGTGCGCGCCGAGCGTCGTCACGGCGGATTCAGTCGCCATGCGCGTATGGCCGATCCCGTGGGTACCCTTCATCTTCGACAGATCGAAGCGATGCGCCACGTCCTTGGGAAGGCCGACTTCCTTGTAGATCTCCAGGGCGTCGCCGACGCTCATGATCTTGACGTCGGGGCGCAGGTGCGAAAGCGCGCTGCGGGCGGCGTCGACCTGATCGGTCGGAAGCTCGATCACCGCATGGGTGCTCTTGACCATCATCGCGACGGGCTTGCCGATCGCTTCCTTGAGGTCTTCGTCGAGTGTGGCGAAGTCCTTCTTCGGATTTGACGACTGCACGGTGATCTTCGTCAGCCCGTCGTCCGCGCCGCCATAGATGGCGATACCCGCGCTGTCGGGGCCCCGGTCGGTCATCGTGACAAGCATGTCCGCGAGCATCTCGCCGAGTTTGGGTTCGAGTGATTTGTCTTTCAGGAATAGTCCGACAATGCCGCACATGATTTGATTCCCTTTCTGCCTTTCGGACACGCTAGCAGCAAGGTTTGGTGACAGCAACTAGGAAGAAAAAAATATTCTTGATAGAAAATACGGGGCGCACGTGCCCGCCCGGAATCCATGCAGATGTGTCTGCCCTGCCTGTTCGGTGAGCGATGTTTGGTGCAATTGCAGATTGTCGGGCGCCTTACCGGCCGCCCGTGGCGCATTGCTGCCAAATTATACTGACAGTAATTAAATATTCTTGCGAACCGAAACTGTGGCATTCATAGTCCGAGTCGACGGAACGCTGCCGCTAATTTCTTGGGTCTTGGGCCGCGAAGATTCTTCGCTGCGCCGGGCGCGATCCCGAACAGTATGTCAAAGGTAACCGGTCGCCATTTCCGCGCTGGAAATATGACCGATCAAATAACACACGCCAATCTAGGGAGTATTCAATGACGGCATCTTGGAGGTTCTCCGCACTCGGCGATCGCCACCGCGCGCTGGGGTCCGATCTCGAGGACTGGAGCGGGATGGGGACGGCTTGGTCCTACAGCAAGGGTGATCCGGAGAAGGAATACCTCGCGATTCGCACGAAAGCCGGCCTGATGGATGTGTCGGGCCTCAAGAAGGTGCACCTGACCGGGGCCGGCGCAAGCCACGTGATCGACCGGGCTACGACCCGGAATGTCGAAAAGATCATGCCGGGCCGCTCGGTCTATGCGGCCATGCTGAACGACGCGGGCAAGTTCGTCGACGACTGCGTGATCTACCGGATGGGTCCGAACAGCTGGATGGTCGTGCACGGCTCGGGCCAGGCGCACGAGCAGCTGACGATGGCCGCGACCGGGCGCGACGTCTCGATTCGGTTCGACGACAACCTGCACGACCTGTCGCTGCAGGGGCCGCTCGCTGTGGACTATCTTCAGAAGCATGTCGAGGGGATCCGCAACCTCAACTACTTCAGCCATATGCAGACCTCTCTCTTCGGTCTGCCGGTCATGATCTCGCGCACCGGCTATACCGGCGAGCGGGGCTACGAGATCTTCTGCCGTGGTCAGGACGCGCCGACAATCTGGGACCGGATTCTCGACGAGGGCGCCTCGATGGGCATCATCCCGTGCCGCTTCACGACGCTCGACCTGCTGCGGACGGAAAGCTACCTGCTGTTCTTCCCCTACGACAACTCGGAGATGTATCCGTTCGAGAACGAAGGCCCCGGCGACACGCTCTGGGAACTCGGCCTCGACTTCACCGTCTCGCCGGGCAAGACCGGCTTCCGCGGCGCCGAGGAGCACTACCGCCTGAAGGGCAAGGAACGCTTCAAGATCTGGGGCCTCAAGCTCGACGGTACGAACGCGCCGGGCAATGGCGCGCCGGTCTTCAAGGGCGACAAGCAGGTTGGTGTGGTGACGCAGGCGATGTATTCTTCGCTGAACAAGCACAACATCGCCATCGCGCGCCTCCCCGTCGATTGCGCCAACAACGACACGAAGCTGACCGTCCGCTGCGCCACGCATGGCGAAATTCCCGCGGTCACGCATTCGATGCCGTTCTACGACGTCGACAAGAAGCGCCGCACCGCCAAGGGCTAAGGCCCGGGGGCTGCGGGCCGTCACGGCGCGCAGCCCGCAATCGCTGACAGCAAAAGGATACTTCCGGAGCATGTCCAAATTCCTGTTCCCGAGCACGATTCAAAGCCGGCCCGTCTACGGGACACTCAAGGCCCGGCCGGGCACTTCGCATCTTATGGTGGCCGATGCCGAGGGCGCGGAGGCGCTGATCGACCTCGCCGCTTCCGCGCCAGACCTGATGCCGAAGGCGCATGTGATCTACTTTCCGAAGGAGACCGGAGCGGCCTATCTCGACCGGTTGCGCGCGCTGGCGCCGGCGCAGCTCTACGTCGGGCCAAGCTACGCCGCCGCCGTGCCGCGCCTGCGCAAGACGCTGGCGGATGCGCATATGGGTTTGCAGATCTACCTCGCCGGGACCGAGGGGATTATCGGCCAGGCGATGCAGGAGGCGATCACGGCAGGATACCCCGCCAGCGCGATCCAGACCGAGCATCGCGGTTCGGTGGCCCGTCGCGTACAGTGCGTTCATTGCAAGGGGATCACCGAGGACGTGACCACGACCCCGTTCGTCTGCGCCCATTGCGGGCTCAATCTTTTCGTGCGTGACCACTACTCGCGCCGTCACGCGGCCTTTCAGGGGGTCTGCATCGACGCCGAAGACCCCGGTGAGGTCCCAGAACCGGAGGGTCTGTACCAATGAGCGCCGGAACCCGGAAAATCGATGTGACCGTCACCGACGTGGTCGAAGTCAACGAGCTTGTGAAGCGGTTCCGCTTCGAGCGCAGCGATGGCGGCGAGATGCCGACCTTCTCGGGAGGCGCCCATACCGTCGTCGAGATGAAGGACGGCGACATCACGCGACTCAACCCCTATTCGCTGATGTCCGATCCGCGCGACCGCAAGGCGTTCATGATCTCGGTCCGGCGCGATGAGGAAGGGCGGGGCGGTTCGCTCTTCATGCACCGGGCCGTCAAGGCCGGCGACCGGATGGTGCTGAGCTATCCTGTCAACCTCTTCTCGCTCGACCTGAGGGCGAAGAAGCACCTCATGATCGCGGGCGGGATCGGGATCACCCCGTTCCTCGCGCAGATCAAGCAGCTCGACGCAACGAACGGCCATTTCGAGCTGCACTATTCGGTGCGGACGGCGGCCCTCGGTTCCTATGTGGACGAGCTGAAGGCCCACCACCCGGATCGCGTCCACGTCTATCATGACGACCGGAAAGAGGCGATCGACCTTCCCACGCTTCTCGACGGCCAGCCGCTCGGCACGCATCTTTACGTCTGCGGGCCGAAGGGCATGATCGCATGGGTCTGCCGCACGGCGGAGGAACATGGCTGGCCCGCCGAGGCCGTCCATTACGAGGAATTCCTCGCCCCTCAATCCGGCAAGCCCTTCAAGGTCACGCTCGCAAAATCCGGCAAGACCGTCGCGGTCGGTGAACACCAGAGCATGCTCGAGGCGCTGGAAGCCGCGAAAGTCGATGCGCCCTATCTTTGCCGAGGCGGCGCCTGCGGGCAGTGCGAAACCGATGTCGTCAGCCACGACGGCACTTTCGTTCACCGAGATCACTGGCTGACGGACGACCAGAAGGCCTGCGGCAACAAGATCATGCCATGCGTGTCGCGTTTCGAGGGGCGCTCCCTCGTGATCGACCGCTAGGAGAAGCGACATGACCATCCAGTTCAAAGACGAGACGTTCTACGACGACTTCACCTTCCGCAACTCCGAATGGGCGATCCGGCGGTTTCCGTTCCCGTTCCACGAAGACAGCTACATGTACTCGGTCAACCTAGAGCCGCATCTGTCGCTCAGGCCGGGGTCGGTCTTCGAAAAGACCTTCGACGTGGACGAGCACTACGTGTCCGAGATGCGGGACCGGGCGCGGGTTCTGGCCGAGGACCCCTTGCGCTGCCAGTCGCTGCCGCACATGACGCTGGCGGGCTGGGACCTGCTCGAACTCATCATGGACGCGAAGGCGCGGGACTATCCCGACCTGTTCGAGTTGCACCGCGACGGCGACCGCTGGCACTGGATCAACAAGCCGCTCGGCATCGACCAGAAATTCACCTTCCTCGACGAGACGACGCTGCCCTGCGGCCCGATGGAATACATCACCCGGCAGGCGCAGGGCGATTTCGCCCTTCTCGACCACCGCGACGAGAATCTCTGGATGGATGCCGGCATGGTGACGACCCAGGCGGACTGGAGCCTCGATTTCGACATCGGCATGAACTTCTACGAATGGCATGCGCCGGTGCCGCTGGCGCATGAACTCGGCGTCTTCCAGCGCGCGCTGAAGTTCCTTCTGAACCTTCAGCAGGGCGCGCCGGTGCGGCGGCTGAACTGGACGATGACGGTCAACCCGCTGCTGGATACAAGCCCCGAGAACTATCACAAGTGGGGCGTCCAGAAGACCAGCGTGACCCCCGAGAACGTGGGCAGCAAGTATCACCTGCGGGTCGAATTGCAGACCCTGTTCCGCCTGCCGCGCTCCAACGCGCTCGCCTTCCCGATCCGCTGCTACCTGATCCGGCTGGAGGATCTGGCGACCGTGCCGAAATGGGGCCGCCGGCTGCACCGCGTGTTGCGCGACCTGCCGGAGGAGCTTGCGACTTACAAGGGCTTCATCCGCAATCGGCCGCTCATCGTCGACTACCTCTCGCAGTTCGACGACGGCGCCGAGACCTCGCCGGGGATCTGGCCGGATTAGGGCCTATTTGCCCTGCACATAGGAAATGATCGACAGGAAGCGGGCCGGGAGTTTGACAAGAGCTTCCGGCCCATGCGGCGCGTCGGCGTCGAAAAACAGCGTATCGCCCGGTTTCAGCGGATAGACGTTGTTGCCGTGGCGGTAATCCACTTCGCCCTCGACCATGTAGAGCATCTCGATGCCCTCGTGCTGGAACGTGGGGAAGACATCGGAATCCGACGTCAGGGTGATGAGATAGGGCTCCACCACGACGCCCGACGTATTCGCGCCGAGATGCCCGAGCAGCTGGTACTGATGCCCCGCGCGCGTCCCGCGCCGCTCGATCTCGACCCCTTCGCCGGCCTTGGTGTGGACGGCGAGGTGAACATCCTCGAACCGGCGGAAGAACGAGGTGAGCGGGACGCTCATCGCATGGGCCAGCGTTTGCAGCGTCGAGAGCGAGGGCGACGTGTTGCCGTTCTCGATCTTCGACAGCATCCCGATGGACAGGCCGGTGCGGGTCGAAAGATCCGCGATCGTCATGCCGCTCTGGTGCCGGAACGCGCGCACTTCGCGCCCGATCGCGACTTCGAGGATGTTTTCGCGTTCCTCACTGACCTTGTGAGGGTCTTGTGCCAAAAGTGCTGCGCTCATACAAACTCCAGACAATATCTCGTGTGGCCGAAGCGCGGCGGGGCCGCAAAGCCAGCCCGAGGGGAAATCTGCCCCGGAAACCGACGGCGCTTCTTCAAACCGTGTTTCCTGTAAGTAATATGGATATGCCTCCTGTTCAACACGCAATCACCCTCGGCTTCCTGATCTTTCCGGGATTTCCGATGGCGTGCCTGACCTCGATGATCGAGCCGCTGCGCGCGGCGAACGAGATCGCGGGGTGCACGGCGTTCAAATGGCGCATCGTCTCCGAGACCGGCGCGCGCGTGGCGTCCAGCGCGCAGGTCGTCTTCGATCCCGACGTGACGCTCGCCGAGGCGGGGGACATCGACTACCTGTTCCTCCTGAGCAGCCCGGCGGCGAACTTTTCCGACCGCAAGAGCGCCGAGGGGCAGTTGCGCCGGCTGGCCCGACACGGCACCGCCGTGGGCGGGGTCAGCGGCGGCGTGTTCCCGCTGGCGCGGACCGGGCTTCTCGACGGGCACGACGTGTCGGTTCACTGGTGCTACGCGGCCGCGTTCACCCAGGAATTCCCCGAACTGCGGATGCGGGACGACGTGATCGTCTTCGACCATCCGCGTTACACGGTGTCGGGGGCGGCGGCGTCTTTCGACCTGATGCTCAGCTTCATCGAGGAAAGGCTTGGCGCGGAGGTTGCGACCGAGGTTGCCTGCTGGTTCCAGCATCCGGTGGTGCGGGGCAGGGGGGTGCGGCAGAAGACGCCGACGTTGCGGCGCGACAGCACGGCCGACCTCCTGCCGGCGCCGGTCGCCAGGGCCGTGGACATCCTCAACCGCCATGTCTCGGAGCCGATCGCGGTCGAGGACCTTGCCGAAACGGTCGGCGTCTCGTCCCGGCAACTCGAGCGGCAGTTCAAGAAGGCGACGGGTCAAAGCCCGTCGCGCTACTACCGGATGCTGCGCATGAAGGCGGCACGGCAGCTCGTCCTCTATTCCAGGGAACCGATCCCCCGCATCGCCGCCGCCGTCGGCTATGAAACGGTCGCGCCGCTGGTGCGCCACTACCGCGATGAATTCGGCCTCAATCCCGCCGAGGATCGGGAGAAGATCAACCGCTTCCGGGTCGAGGACAACCGCCCGGTGCCCTCGGCCTGACATCAGTCGAGGCTGCGGGCCGCGAGCAGCAGCGCGTGATGCATCGAGCCGGCAAAGGAGCGGGGCGCGATCACGCTGAAATGGCGGCCCTCCGCGCGGCAGATCACCAAAGACCCCATATGCTCGATCATGCTGCGCGATGCGTCGCCCGTCTTCATCCGGCGAGAGGGCAAGGGGCAGAGCCGTTCGAGAAGATCAACGACACGCGGCCCCTCGACGTCGAACCGGACCCAGCCGTCGGTCTGCTCGGTGACTGACGCAGTGTCGCCAAGACCGGCCTTGGCGATCGCCGCGATGTCCTCATGCGTCGCGAACGGAGCTTCGGCGAACCACTGATCCGTTCCGGTCCAGATCAGCGTCCAGGTCGGCCCGACCGCCGAATGGCCCGGCTCGGGAAGCTCGGCGCCGAACAGTTTCTTCGCCGCCGTCGCGAAGGCTTTCGCCTTGCCGCTCCGGCACGAGACGGAGGCGAGCGCCCGGTCGGTGACTTCCGAGATCGTGATGTCGCCGACGCGGTCTGTGCGCGGCGTGGCGCCGCCAAGCGGTGTCAGGGCTGCAAGATCATGCACGGAGACGTTCCCCCTCAGGGTCGATGAAATGGGCGCTGACCACTTCGACCAGCGTTTCGGCGTTCTGCACCGGGTTCACGGCGCGCAGCACCTCGCCCTTCCGCGCGGCGCCGTTCTTGAGGTAGCCAAGGCCGATCGTATGGCCGAGGTTCGGCGAGTAACAGACCGAGGTCATGTAGCCCTGATCGTTCTTCGCGTTGGCCACAGCATCCCTGGCGATGAAATGCGAGCCCGCCGCGAAGGTATCCGACGGGTTGACCGGCTTGAAGCCCACGAGATTCAGGGCGTCGTCGCGGTTCATCCCCTCGCGTTCGGAGAGCGTCGAGCCGATGGCGTCCTTCTTCTTCGATACCATGCCGCCCATTCCGAGATTCAGGGCGCTGGTTGTGCCGTTAAGCTCGTTGCCTGCCGCATGGCCCTTTTCGATCCGCATGACGCCAAGCGCCTCGGTGCCGTAGACAATAGCGTCGAATTCGCGCCCCGCCTCGACCATGCGCCGGACCAGCGCGTCGCCATAGCGTGTGGGTACCGCGATCTCATAGGCCAGCTCGCCCGAGAAGGAGATTCGGAAGAGCCGCGCCCGGAGGCCGCCGCAGACCGTGATGTCGCCGCAGCCCATGTAGGGGAAGGCCTCGTTCGAGATGTCGAATTCGGGATCGACGATCTTTTGCAAGAGCTTCCGCGCATTCGGACCGGCGACCGAGAACTGGGCCCAGGCTTCGGTCGTGGAGATGATCTGCACGTCCATGTCGGGCCAGAGGCACTGGCGGCAGAACTCCATGTGGCGATAGACGCCGACCGCGTTCGCGGTGGTCGTGGTCATCACGAAGTGATCTTCGGCCAGTCGCGCGGTGGTGCCGTCGTCCATCGCCATGCCATCCTCGCGCAGCATCAGCCCGTAGCGGACCTTGCCGACGGCAAGCTTGGCGAAGGGGTTGGCGTAGATCCGGTTCAGGAACTCGGCCGCGTCGGTGCCCTGCACGTCGATCTTGCCAAGCGTGGTCACGTCGCAGATGCCGACCGATTTCCTCGTCGCCAGCACCTCGCGGTCGACCGATTGCCGCCAATGCGTCTCGCCGGGCCGGGGGAACCACTGGGCACGGAGCCACATGCCCACCTCGACGAAGACCGCGCCCTGTTCGGCGGCCCATTTGTGGCTGGGGGTCTGGCGGACCGGGCGGAAATCCTTGCCGGCCGAACGCCCCGCGAAGGCCGCGATGGGTACCGGCGTATAGGGCGGGCGGAAGATCGTCGTGCCGGTCTCGGGGATCGACTTGCCGGTCATCTCGGCCATCACCGCGAGGCCGCCGATATTGGCGGTCTTGCCCTGATCGGTGGCCATCCCGAGCGTCGTGTAGCGCTTCAGATGCTCGACCGAGCGGTAGCCTTCCTGATGCGCAAGCTTCACGTCCTTAACGGTCACGTCGTTCTGCTGGTCAAGCCAGGCGCGGCCCTTGCCGGGAACGTGATAGAGCGGCGAGATGCGCACCGGCTCTTCCTCGGCCTGCGGCAACCCGGCGGGCTTCGCCTTGATCCCCATGTCGCCCAGTGCCGCCGCGGCAGCGTCCGCGCCGGATTTGAGCGCTCCGCCGGTCGAGAAGACGCCGTTCGCCGCACCCGCGACCGTCATGCCCTGCGGCAGCGCCTTGCCCGGAACGAAGGCGGCGAGCGCCTCGTTCCAGACGGGCAGGCCGCGCTGGTGACAGGTCAGGTGGACGTTGGGGTTCCAGCCGCCCGAGACGCCGAGCGCCTGGCAGGAAATGCTGCGCGTCTCGCCACCCGGCAACTTCACCTTGATGGAGCTGAGGCCGAGCCGACCCGACGCATCGACCACCTGCGCACCCGCGAGCACCTCGTAGCGGTTCGTGCGCGGCGTGTCGGAGCGACGGCTGTCGATCACGGCTGCGACGCGGACTCCCTTGGCGATGAGGTCGGTGGCCGTCCGGTGGCCGTCGTCGTTGTTGGTGAAGATCGCGACGTCCCGTCCCGGAACCGCCGCCCAGCGGTTCGCGTAGCTGCGCAGCGCCGAGGCGAGCATGATGCCGGGCCGGTCATTGTTGCGGAAGGCGATGGGCCGCTCGATGGCGCCCGCGGTCAAGAGGCTGCGCTTCGTGTAGATGCGCCAGAGCGTCTGGCGCGGCTTGCCCGGCGCGGGTTCGGCAAGGTGGTCCGAGACCCGTTCCAGCGCGCCGTAGATCCCGTGATCGAAGGCGCCGAGGATGGTCGTCCGTGGCATCAGGCGCACGTTGGGCAGGCTTTTCAGTTCCGCGACCGTTTGCGCGGCCCAGGCGCTGCCCGCGATGTCGTCAAGCGCGAAGGTCTCGGCATTGAGCCGCCCGCCCATGACGAAATCCTCATCCGCGAGGATGACGTCGGCCCCCGCGCGTCCCGCCGTCAGCGCGGCGGCGAGGCCCGCCGGACCCGCGCCGATAATCAGCAGGTCGCAATGCAGGAAGCCCTTGTCGTAGCTGTCGGGGTCGGTCTGCTTCGTCAGGCTGCCAAGGCCGGCGGCATGGCGGATCATCGGCTCGTAGAGCTTTTCCCAGAACGCCTTCGGCCACATGAAGGTCTTGTAATAGAACCCCGCCGCGAAGAAGGGCGACAGCAGGTCGTTCACCGCGAGCCAGTCGCGTTGAAGCGAACCGACACGGTTCTGGCTGCGGGCGTCAAGCCCGTCGAAAAGCTCGGCCACCGTCGCGCGCACGTTCGGTTCCTGCCGCGCACCCGTGCGCAGTTCCACGAGCGCGTTCGGCTCCTCCGACCCGGCGGTCAGGGGGCCGCGCGGGCGATGGTACTTGAAGGAGCGCCCCATCAGACGCACACCATTCGCCAGAAGTGCGGAGGCGAGCGTGTCGCCGTCGTGGCCCTGATAGCTCTTGCCGTCGAAGCGGAAGGTGATCGTGTGCGTACGGTCGATCAGGCCGCCGTCGATACGGTTCGTCTGGCTCATTTGCTGCGCCCTTTCGCGCGTGCCACGTCGCGGGCAAGCTCTGCGGAAATGATCTCGTGGGTGACGGTGTCGCGCGTCACCACGAGCCAGCTGCGGTCGCCCTGTTCGTGGAACCACAACTCGCGGTGGGCGCCGGCCGGGTTGTCGCGCAGGTAGAGGTAGTCGTGGAACCGGCCGACGGCATCCTCGGCCTGCCAGTCGGGTCGTTCGATCAGGCTTGCATCGCCGAGATAGGTGAATTCCTGGCTGTCGCGCGGGCCGAGCAGGGGATGGGGAATGATCATGCGCGGGTCCTCAATGCAGGTTCGGTTGGGCGCCCATGCCCTTTTCGTCGATCATCAGCCCCTTGCGGAACCGATCGAAGCGATAGGCGGTCGCCGTTTCATGCGGGTTTCCGGTCGCCAGAAGATGCGCGAAGGCCCAGCCCGAGGCGGGGGTCGCCTTGAAGCCGCCGTAGCACCAGCCGCCGTTGAAATAGAGCCTCTCGGTATCGGTCCGGTCGATGATCGGAGAGCCGTCCATCGACATGTCCATGATCCCGCCCCACATCCTGAGGAGTTTCGCTCGGCCGATCATCGGCATCAGGCTCATCCCGCCTTCGCAGACATCCTCCACCACCGGCAGGTTGCCGCGCTGGGCGTAGGAGTTGTAGCCGTCGATGTCGCCGCCGAAGACGAGGCCGCCCTTGTCCGACTGGCTGACATAGAAATGCCCCGCGCCATAGGTGATGACGCCCGGCAGAAGGGGCTTGAGCCCCTCTGAGACGAAGGCTTGGAGGACGTGGCTTTCGATCGGCAGCCGCATCCCGGCCTTCGCCATCACACGGCCCGACGAACCCGCGACCGCGACGCCGACCTTGCCCGCGCCGATGAAGCCGCGCGTCGTCTCGACGCCCTTGCAGATGCCGTTCTCGATGCGGAACCCGGTGACCTCGCAGTTCTGGATGATGTCGACGCCGCGCATGTCGGCGCCGCGGGCATAACCCCAGGCCACCGCGTCGTGGCGCACAGTGCCGCCGCGCGGCTGGAGAAGGCCGCCCTTGATCGGGAAGCGCGCATTCTCGAAGTTCAGGAACGGGGCCATCCGGCGGACGCCCTCGGTGTCCAGCAGCTCGGCATCGACGCCGTTCAGCCGCATGGCGTTGCCGCGCCGGCGGAAGGCGTCGCGCTGCGCGTCGGTATGGCAGAGGTTCAGCACGCCACGTTGGCTGACCATCGCATTGAAGTTGAAGTCCTGCTCCAGCCCTTCCCAGAGCTTCATGGAAAACTCGTAGAACGGCTCGTTCCCGTCGAGCAGGTAGTTGGAGCGGATGATCGTGGTGTTCCGGCCGACGTTGCCGCCGCCGATCCAGCCCTTTTCCAGCACCGCGACATTCGCCTTGCCGAACACCTTGGCGAGATAATAGGCGGTGGCGAGCCCGTGCCCGCCGCCGCCGATCACCAGGATGTCGTAATGGGGTTTCGGCGCGGGATCGCGCCAGGCCGGTTTCCAGCCCTTGTGCCCGGTGAGTGCTTCCTTGAGGACCTTGAAGCCCGAATAGCGCATATCAACCTCGGTTCCATTTGACCCCAAACTGCATCGTCTGGGCCCCGAGGCGATAGCGCCGGTTCGGACATTGTTGATGCGACTTCCGACATTGTCGGGCGGCGCGGGCCTTATTCTCCGTAGCGGACCCGCGCGGCGCTGACCGCCATCAGCCAGTCCGAAACCTCGGTGCGGCTGGGGAAGGCCGGGTGGTTTTGCGGCGTCAGCAGGTAATAGCCGAACGCCGTGCGAATCTGTGCATTTCCGAGCGGGCGGACGAGCTTGCCGGACTTCAGATAGTGATCGACGAGGTGGCCCCAGCCGAGCGCGACGCCGACACCGTCGACGGCGGCATGAATGGACAGCGGATAGGTGTTGAAAAGGATCGCCCTTTCCAGGCGCGACGACTGCGCCCCCATCCGTTCGAGCCAGGCCTGCCAGTTCATCCATTCGGTATGGCTGCTTGTCACCTCGATGAGCGGCGCGCCCGCGAGGTTGTCGATCTCGGCGACCTGCGGGTTCTGGGCGAGGAACTCGGGCGAGCAGACGGGAAAGATCGTTTCGCCGAAAACGAGCTGCGCGTCGAAGCCCTTCCAGTTGCCGTCCCCGCGCAGGATGGCGAGGTCTACCGTATCGGCAAGGCATTCCTCGTCGTTGTCGGAGGCGACGAGCATGATGCTGAGATGTTTGTTCGCCTGCCGGAACTCGTGCAGCCGGGGCGTCAGCCAGAGCGACGCGACGGAGTTCGTGGCGGCGAGGATGACGGGCCGCTTCTTGCTTGTCTTCAGCGAATCGTCCGCCGCCTCGCGCAGCATCTCGAGCGCCGGGGCGATGCGGGCGAGGAACTCGCGCCCATAGGGCGTAAGTTCGATCGAGCGGTGCCCGCGCGCAAAGAAGGGAAGGCTGAAATGCTGTTCGAGCAGGCGAACCTTCCGGCTGATCGCGGTTTCGCTGATGTTCATCTGGCGCGCGGCGCTGGCGAAGCTTTCGTGTTCGGCTGCGGCCTCGAAGGCCAGAAGGTAGTCGAGGGGCGGCAGCGGTTTGCGGCGTTCGGTGGAACGGCGGGCGGGTCGGGACGACAGGCTCATCTTACGGATGCTTTCGCGGGCTGGGGGGGGCGCAGGGCTGACCCCGCCGGGCAGTGACAATTTTAGTTGGGTAAGGCGGAATTTGCCAGCATAAATTAGAGGCAAAGACCGCAATAATTCTCCGCGCACGACGCCGTCGCACTTGGCATGATCGTGGTCAATCTCCCCGCCGCTCGGGCGGATGGAACCCGTTTCAGCACAGGACCGCCATGCAAGCCATTCTGGAAAGACCCTTCGAACGGGCCGGGGTTCTCATCCCCGGACTTCCCGTCCTTCCGCCAGGCGTCGAACGGCATCCGGTGCCGGGCGGCGGCAGCCGCGCCGTGCCGGTCTTCAAGGGCGACGAGATCACGATCCAGGACCGCGAGGGGCTTCAGCCCGTCGAGCTTGTGGTTTTTTCCCATGACGGCAGGTCGGACGCGGCGATGATCGGCGCGAAGGGCGGGCGCGATCCGAAAGGTCTCAAAGCGGCGCTCCTGTCCGATCCGTCCGGGCGCAAGGTCGTGCGCGCGCTGGAAAAGTCCGGATTCGATCTTGGCAAGGCAGACGCCGCGCGCGTGTTCGAAGACGGCTCGCGCCCCGGCGACACGGCGACGTTCATCTCGTCCGTCGACGGTCTCCTGATCGTCTGCGCCGCGGGCGGGGCGATGGAGCCGCAGGACCACTGGGCTCCGACCGAGGTCGTGCTCTACATCCGCCGCGCAGTTCTGCCGAAAGGCAAGGATCAGTTGACCGCGCCCGATCCCCTGGCCGACCCGCTACTCGACGAGAATATCAAGCCGGGCCAGGCGCTTCCCTACGTGGTGAAGGCCGGGCAGTTCATTCAGATCCTTGACGTCAAGGGCAGGGAGTGCACCGACTTCCAGGCCTTCTCGCTCCGTGCGCTCGACAAGGGGATCGAACGCGAGATCGATCCGACGACGACCCGTTCGCTGATGGGATCGCTCTATCCGATGCCGGGCCTGCACGCGAAATACTTTACCGTCGACCAGGAACCGCTGATCGAGATCGTGCAGGACACGGTTGGGCGCCACGACACGTTCGGGCTGGCCTGCACCGCGCGTTATTACGAGGATCTGGGCTATCCCGGCCATGTCAACTGTTCCGACAACATCAACCGCGAACTCGCAGCCTTCGGCATCCGCCCGAGGGGCGGGTGGCCGGCGATCAACTACTTCTTCAACACGCTTCTGGACGACACCCACGCGATCGGCATGGACGATCCGTGGTCGCGTCCGGGCGACTACGTGCTTCTCAGGGCGCTGACCGATCTCGTCTGCGTCTCGACGGCCTGTCCCTGCGATATCGATCCGGCCAACGGCTGGAACCCGACCGACATCCAGGTGCGGCTCTACGACAAGACCGAAGATTTCAAGCGCTCGATTGGCTGGCGCAAAACACCGGGGGCTGACTTGGAAGAGACGAAAAAGACCGGGTTCCACGACTGCTTCGCGCGCCACACGCGGAACTTCGTCGAATACAACGGCTACTGGCTGCCGAGCGAGATGACGAACCACGGCGCCACGGCCGAATACTGGGCGGCGCGCGAAAAAGCGGTCGTCATGGACCTCTCGCCCTTGCGCAAATACGAGGTGACGGGCCCCGACGCCGAGGCGCTGATGCAGGTTTGCGTCACCCGCGACATGAAGAAACTGCCCGTCGGCGGCATCGTCTACACCGCCATGTGCTACGACCACGGCGGCATGATCGACGACGGCACGGTCTTCCGTCTGGGCGAGACGAACTTCCGCTGGATCGGCGGTAATGACCAGTCGGGTCTCTGGCTCCGAAAGCAGGCAGAGGAGCGCGGGCTGAACGCCTGGGTGCGCACTTCGACGGATCATCATTGCAACGTCGCGGTGCAGGGCCCCCTTTCGCGCGACATCCTCAAGCAGGTGATCTGGACGCCGCCCGCCCAGGCAACGGTCGACGAACTGGGCTGGTTCCGCCTGACCATCGGCCGGCTGCACGGGTTCGACGGCCCGGCGGTCGTGGTCAGCCGGACCGGCTATTCGGGCGAGCTTGGCTATGAGGTCTTCTGCCATCCGAAAGATGCCGAAGCGGTCTTCGATGCGATCTGGGCGGCGGGCGAGCCGATGGGGATGATCCCGCTTGGCCTCAAGGCACTCGACATGCTCCGGATCGAATCCGGCCTGATCTTCGCCGGATCGGAATTCGACGATCAGACCGACCCGATGGAGGCCGGGATCGGCTTCGCCGTGCCGCTGAAGTCGAAGGCCGACGATTTCATCGGCCGTGCCGCGCTCGAGGCACGCAAGGCCAATCCGCAGAAGAAGCTGGTCGGCCTGGATCTGGAGGGCGGGATCGTGCCCACGCCCGGCGATTGTGTGCATTTCGGCAAACCGCAGATCGGCATCGTGACCTCGGCGGTGAAATCCCCGATCCTCGGCAAGGTCATCGCGCTGGCCCGCGTCGACGTCACCCATGCGGAGCCGGGAACGGCGCTTGAGGTCGGCCGGCTCGACGGCGATCAGAAGCGTCTCAAGGCTGTCGTCGTGCCCTTCCCGCATTTCGACCCGACGAAGGAGCGGGTGAAGGGCAACTACTGACCGGGCCGAGCCGTCCGGGCGTGACGCCAGACCTCAGCCCGGACCCGCGCCTGCTTGTAGGCGTCGAACACCGCCATGGCATAGACGAAGATGCCGCCGGCGAGTTTTCCGACAATCGAGACGTCGGGGGCTGCGGTCTTGAGTGTGTAGCCCCCCAGAAGCAGGATGAAGAAGACAAAGACGAGGCCGCGGACGGGCTGCCGGTTCAGAACCTGACCGCTGCCGGGAAGGACCAGGCCGGCGATCAGGACCAGGTAGGGATTGGCCGGGGGTTTCGTCTGTGTCATGCGGATTTTCTTTCCGGCGCGGCTTCAAGGTCCAGGATATCCGCCTTGAGCGATACCAGCGCGTCGAGATGGGCGACAAGATCGCGGCGCGGCAGTGGCACTGCGCCAAGTTCGGCATCCCGGAAGATGAGATAGCGGCCGCGGTTGGCTTCTTCAGCCAGAAAGGTGATGCGCAGCCCCTTCGGCGACAGGACGAGTTCCTTCACCCGCGGGTCGTCGAAGATCGCCGCATGCGGGATCAGGACGGATTGCGGCGGCAGCTCTGTCGGGTCGTCCGTGCGCAAGCGGCAATCCTCAGGAAAGCCGGGAGGGGGGGCGATCTGATCGGGCAGGGTCTGGAAATTCGAAAAGGGTTCGATCCCGGTGGACCGGACCATGAAGTCGAGCGTCGCGCGCAGCGGCAGGGGCGCGGGCAGCGTGACGAGCACCCAGAGCGCGGGCAGCTTGCGGAATGTCAGCGTGTCGGGCACCGCCTGAATGTCGAAAAGATGACCCCGGTAGTGGCCGTTCAGACGGGGAAATCTCCCCGGGATCGCGGCAAGCCGGGCGTTGTCGAAGAGACCGGCGCAGTCGCCGAGATAGGCGTGGCGCAGGCTCTGGCGGGTCCGGCTGGCTCTGTGTGTCAGGACCGCCAAGACGACCATGCCGATCCCGAGAAGCGCGGAGAGAATCCCCAGGCCCAGATTTTCCATTTTCCCCTCCCGAATGGAGCGGCCCGCCGCGGAGGCGGGCCGTCCGGTTTCCTTGATGGCTCAGTAGCCGTTCGGGCGCGGCCACGGCATCGTGAACTGCGCGGCCCGGCGCACGAAGCGGTAGCGCCAGAAGTGGAACCACAGCGACACGATGATGTAGAAGGCGATCATCGCGACAAGCTGGGTGCCATAGCCGAGGAACACCGCGAAATAGGCGACGCTGCAGAGGCACAGGAGCACGATTGCCGGGATCGGGTGGAACGGATGTTCGTATCCCCGCTTGATCGCGTCGAGTGGCCATTTCTTGCGGAACATGATCACGTTGATCGGCATGAACGTGTATTCCAGCAAACCCGACAGGATGGAGAAGGTGATCACCTGATCGAGAGGCGCGCCGAGCGCGAAGATCAGCGCGATCGGCACGAGGAAGATGATCGACCGGTACGGTGTCCGGTAGGTCGGATGCACCGCGCCGAACCACGACGGCAGGTATTGGTCGCGCCCCATCGCGAACCAGGCCCGCGAGGCATCGTTGATGCACCCGTTGGCGGAGGCGAGCGTCGCGAAGAGCGTGCCGATGCCCAGAAGCACCATCAGCCCGGTCGATCCCGACATCCGCGCGGCGTCGAAGAGCGGCACGCCCGACTGGCCGAGATATTCCCACGGCATCAGGCCCACACAGACATACCAAGTCAGCGTCGCAGCGATCAGCAGCGTCATGATCCCGGCAAGCGTCCCGAAGGGCAGGGAGCGCGCCGGCGACCTGACTTCCTCGGCCGCCTGCGTCGTGCCTTCGATCCCGAGGTAGTACCACAGGCCGAAATGCATGGCGGCGAGGATACCGAGCCAGCCATAGGGCAGATCCGTCATCAGCGCCTTGTGTTGCAACACGTTGCTTCCGAAGACGGGCGACGTGGCGAGGAAGAGGATGATGATGGCGCTGAAGGCGATCGCGGTGATGACGAGGCTGAAGGTCAGCGTCGCCAGCACGCCGCGGTAGTTCAGCCAGGCGAGGAACATGATCGCCAGCACGATGAACGGCCTCTGGTCGAGCCCTTCATGCCCCGACATGACCGCCACGGTGTCGATGAGAAAGCCCACCGTGATCGCGTTGGCCGCCTCCAGCATCGTATAGGCGAAAACCAGATACAGGCCGACGTTGAACGCCATCAGCGGCCCGACGATGTGCTTGGCCTGAGTATATTGTCCGCCCGCCGCCGCGACGGTCGAGGTCACCTCGCTGTCGATCATCGCGACGCAGGAATAGAGCAGCCCCGCGAACCAGCAGGCGATCAGCGCGGCATAGGCGCCGCCCTTTCCGACGGCGAAGTTCCAGCCCATGTATTCGCCGACCAGAACGATGCCGACGCCAAGCGCCCAGACATGCGCGGGCCCGAGCACACGGAGAAGACCGACCTTGGTGCCATGCGGCGCCATGCCGTCGATCTCACGGGATGTAATGTCGAAATCCGTCATTTTTGTCCCCTCAGATCTTGTGCTCTTCGGTCATGGCCTCGAGCTCGCCCTCTCGCGAGGACATCAAGACCTCTTCCGAATAGGTGTTGTCGGTCTTGAGCCAGTCCGTGACGATGATAAGCCCGAAGACGGCGGAAAGCGCCCAGGCCGCGTATTCCAGTATGTTCCAGATTTCCATGACCGGCCCCTCACTCTCCGTTGAATTTTTCGGCGATAACATCCCGGTACTCTTTCTCGGAGAACCGGAGCATGATCGCGTAGTAGCCGACGATGACGACGATCATGACGAGCAGGCTGCCGATCGAGAACGAGTAGTCGAAGCGCCCGGTGATGAGCTCGGCCGCCGCTGCGGGATCGGCATAGCCGAGCTGGGTCCATTTCTCGACCATGACCTCGTTCTGCCCGAGGCTTTCCCATGTCGGGTTTTCGGCAACGTTCGCGACATGCGCGCTGCCCGCGAGGCCGAACCAGAGCGGGATGTAAAGCGCGCCGATCGTCATTGCCAGAAGCACGATCACGTCGATGACCTGGCCGAACTTGCTTTGGGTAGGTGGTACGTAGCGGGCCATCTCACTTCCCCCTTGCGGCGCGCGCGGCATCGAGGAACTTGATGTCGAGCCCGTACATGAAATCGCGGTCTTCGCGATAGTGGCGCAGCATCGCCATGATCGCCGCGGTGTTGAAGATCAGCACGGTGGCGCCGCCGGTCAGCAGCACGACCCGCGCCGCACCCGTCGGGGCAAGCGACCATGTCGCCAAGGCCACGAACCCGATGCTGAGCCAGAGGACGACGACAAAAGCCCAGGCCACCATTACATCACGCCGATGCATCTTCTCGATGCGTTCCGTTAGATTTGACACTCTCTCCTCCCTTGAGATTGCACCCGACACGGGTCACAGCCCGCCGATCGTTCTCCTGTGGTTAAATATTTTTCACCGATGAGATAGTGTCGGCGCCCGTCTGTCAAGCGTGACCGCGCGGGTCTGCGGCAGGCCAGACCGCATTTTGCCTGCGCTCATTGATTGCTCAGCACATCAAATTTATGGCCTTTAGGGGAAAGATATATTCATTTCGTGCAAGAAATATTTTGACCCCTGAAATCGCTGCGGCAAACTGTTCCTGGGGCGATCTGACACGATCAGGATGTTGTTCGTCGCGAACGGAAAGGTGGCGCCGCCGGTCGGTGAAGGCGCATCAGCAACAGGGAAAAGGAAACCAGGATGCCCAGCGATACTGACGCTGCAATGTTCACGGAGGCTTCCGGCGAATCGCGGAAGCTGCAAAGGGCGCTCGACTGGCGCGGCGCGTTTTGGGTGGCGGCGGGGGTGCCGCCGCTCGTGCTATTTTCGATCGGCGGGATCGCCGGCGTGGCGGGTCAGGCGGCCTTCGTCGTCTGGATCGTGTCAATGATCATGGGCTTTTCGCAGTCCTTCACCTATGCCGAAATCGCGGGGATGTTCGGCAACAAGTCGGGCGGCACCTCGGTCTACGGCGCGACCGCGTGGCTGCGCTATTCGAAGATGATCGCGCCCTTGTCGGTGTGGTGCAACTGGTTCGCCTGGTCGCCGGTGCTGTCGCTCGGCTGCGCCATCGCGGCCGGCTACATCCTGAATGCGCTCTTCGGCATCCCCGCAGAGAACAGCCAGCCGGTCCTCGACTGGATCGCCGCCAACGGGGCGCAATTCACCGCCGAAAGCCAGGCGGTGATCGACTATATCGCCGCGAATGCCGGAACCTCGCCCGACGACGCCATCGCCGCCGTGCAGAGCGCCGCCGCGATCGAGGCGCTGACCCCGGCCGTCCGTGCCTGGGAAGCGTTCAACATCACCATCCCCGGCCTCGGTACGCTGCACTTCAACTCGACCTTCGTGATCGGCGCGATTCTGATGCTGATCATCTTCGCGATCCAGCACCGGGGCATCGCCTCGACCGCGCGGGCGCAGAAGATCCTGGCGGTGATCGTTCTGGTGCCGCTTTTCCTCGTCGGCGTTGTGCCGATCCTGAACGGTTCGATCGACGCCATGAACGTGACGGATATCGTGCCGCCGACGGTCGCCTATGGCGGTGATGCGGGATCCTGGAATATCGGCGGCTGGACGCTCTTCCTCGGCGCGCTCTACATCGCGGCCTGGTCGACCTACGGCTTCGAGACGGCGGTCTGCTACACGGCCGAAATGAAGGACCCTGCGCGCGACACGTTCAAGGCCATCTTCTTCTCGGGCCTTCTGTGCATGATCTTCTTCTTCCTCATCCCGTTCTCGTTCCAGGGCGTCTTCGGCGCCGCCGGAATGCTGGACCCGGGCATCGTGGACGGAACCGGCATCGCTGCCGCACTCGGGTCGATGGTCAGCCATTCGAACATTGTAACCCAGGTGTTTGTGATCCTGATGATCATGGCACTGTTCCTCGCCATCATGACGGCGATGGCCGGCTCCTCGCGGACCCTTTACCAGGGCTCGCGCGACGGCTGGCTGCCGAAGTACCTGAGCCACGTCAACGACCACGGCGCGCCGACCAACGCGATGTGGACGGACCTTGGCTTCAACCTCTTCCTGCTGGCGCTCGCGTCGGATGCGGGGGGCTACTTCTACGTTCTCGCGATCTCGAACGTGGGCTATCTCACCTTCAACTTCCTCAACCTGAATGCCGGCTGGATCCACCGCATCGACTCCGGCCATGTGAAGCGCCCGTGGAAGGCGCCGACCTGGCTGATCGGGGTCAACACGCTTCTGGCCTTCGTCAACGCGCTCCTGCTCGGGGCCGGGGCCAAGGTGTGGGGCTATTCCGGCGCGCTTTGGTCCGGCGTTGCCTTTGCGGCCCTCATACTGCCGGTCTTCTGGTTCCGCCACTACGTGCAGGACGGCGGCAAGTTCCCGCCCGAGGCGCTGGAGGATCTGGGCCTGTCGAACGGCGATCTTGGCGAGCGCAAGGCGGGCTTTCTGCCCTATCTCGCGCTGATCGTCGGGGCCGCCATCGTGCTCTGGGCGAACTGGTTCTTCGTCCTGCCCGAGTGATCGAGCGACCGTAACCAAGGCGGGCGGCCCCTCAAAAGGGCCGCCCACGGCTTTTCCGGCGACCGCATGGGAGTTGAGCCCGGCGACAAACTCGGTTTATCTGAAGGCAACGATGTTGGGAGTGACCCGAGTGACCACCCGCCATGTCCCCAATCAGGCCGCCGAAGCGCCCGAAGAAACCATCGGCGCCACGGTCAAGACCGTGATCGACACCCTCTTCGCCCGGATCGAATCCAAGGAATACGAAGTCGACGAGCGTCTTCCCTCGGAACGCACGCTCGCCGCCGAGCTTGGCGTCGCGCGCAACACGGTGCGCGAGGCGCTCGACGTCCTCGAAACTCGCCGGGTGATCCGCAGGCGGGCGGGCAGCGGCAGTTTCGTCACCTATCAGAGCGAGGTTGGCCGGAACTCGGCGCCCTCGACGCTCGCCTCGAATACAAGCCCGCTGCAACACCTCGTCGTGCGCGGAGTTCTCGAACCGGAAATCGTGCGCCTTGCGATCATCAACATGACGCCGCGCCAGATCGAGATGCTGGGCGAGACCCTGTCGCAGATGGAGCAGATCCGCACCGACGCAAACGCCTTCGCGCGGCAGGAGGAACAGCTTTACCGTCAGATCGCGCACGGCACCGGCAACCCGCTGCTTGCCGCCTGTTACGAACTCACCATAGACGCCTGCCGGCAGAACTTCCGCTCTGCCCTCTTGCGCCGGTATCTGACGCCGAAACGGATCAGCGACTACCAGCAGCGCTACAACACGCTCTTCAACGCCATCGCCGCGCGCGACATCGAGGCAGCCGTCGAGTTCATCAAGCTGCACCTGATCGAGGAACAGAAGCTCCTGCTCCAAGAGGCGTGAGGTCAGCCGAACTGGCGGCCGGGCGTCAGATTGCGCAGCGTGCGGACCTGCCGCTGGTCCCACATCTGGCCAAGCTCGACCATCTGCGCCCGGAGCAGGGGGCCATGACGCTCAAGCCAGGCGGGGATGGAGCCGAACTCGACGATCCGCGCCTTCGCGTTCCGGATCTGCACCACCGGCCAGTCGCCGATCAACGCATTGTCGACCCCGAAGATCTCGGACCCCCACCACGTCGCCGGTCCGAAGGCGTGCATGACCGCGCCCGATTGCTTCATGGCCGCCAGAACCGACAGCGAGTTGACGCTGCCGGCATGTTCCACGGCCGTCCGCCAGATATCGAGGATCGCCGCGTATTCCCAGGATACCGCCGACCAGCTTCCAGGAAACCGGCGCTGGTACTCATCGTAGAAATCCTTGGGCCGGTTGAAGAAGAACGCCTTTTCGGCAAGCGCGGGATCGTCGAAATCCGGGAACTGGAAGACGAACCCGTCCATGAAATCGGCCGAGGTCCGGGCGAAGAGCCGGGGGTAGTCGTCGAGCGTGCAGGAGATCAGCTGGCCCGCGAACCCGGCCGCATACGCCGCCTCGGTCAGCGCGTGAACCATCGGCGTGTAGCTTGTGGACCAGCACAGGATGTCCGGCGCGTCGGCCATCATCGCCGCGACGATCGCGCCCGCATCGCCGCCATGCGGGTCATAGCGGATCTCGCGCACCACCTCGATTCCCGCCGCCGCGCAGGCCGCGCGGTAGGTCGCGAGCGAAGGGAGCCCCAGCGCGTCGGTCTGCGCGCAGAGCGCGATCCGTTTCAGATCGGGTCGGGTGCGCGCCAGCCAGTCAATGCCGGTGACGGTATAGATCGGATGCGATTCGCTCGGCGCGATCAGGTAGGGTGTGTCGGGCGAAAGATCGCTCGGCAGGAGCGTCGCGGTCAAAAGCTTGCGGTCGGTCAGGTAGTCGATCACCGGCGAAAGCGTGTCGCCCCCGAGCGTCAGGAGAAGCTTCACGTCGCTGTCCTGCACCAGCTTGCGCACCCCTTCGAGCGCGAGCCCCGCGTCATACCGGCAATCGAAGGGCACAAGGCGCACCGGATGCCGCAAGCCACCGATCGAGAGGCCGCCTGCGCGGTTCACGCTTTCGGTCCAGATCTCGCAGCCGTTCAGCCCGGGACGGCCCCATGACTGAACCGGTCCACTGAGAGGTGCCAGAAACCCGATTCCGATCGAGTCCGCGACGCCTGTGGTCAGGCGGGCAAGGGTGCCGCGTACGGCTATTCTTTGGGCGAAACTTCCGGTGCTCATCACGTCAGCCTAGCGGTTTACCCGCCAATGCCCGGCATTCTGCGCAAAAGATTACCTGCGGGCAAATAATATTATTGACAGGCGGTAAGCCGGTTCGTCAATCTGGTCCGAACCAAAAGCACCAAAGCGACAGGATTGGTCCATACCACAGGAGGTTGAATTGACAAAACGCGTGGCCATCATCGGCGCCGGACCCTCGGGTCTTGCGCAACTCAGAGCCTTTCAGTCCGCCAAGAAGAATGGGGCCGAGATCCCCGACATCGTCTGTTTCGAGAAGCAGTCGAACTGGGGCGGTCTGTGGAACTACACCTGGCGCACCGGCCTCGACGAGTATGGCGAGCCGGTCCATTGCTCGATGTATCGCTATCTCTGGTCGAACGGCCCGAAGGAGGGTCTGGAATTCGCCGACTATTCCTTCGAGGAGCATTTCGGCAAGCAGATCGCCAGCTACCCGCCGCGCGCCGTTCTCTTCGACTACATCCAGGGCCGTGTGAAAAAGGCGGGCGTGCGTGACTGGATCCGGTTCTCCACCACGATCCGAATGGTGAAATACAACGAGGACAAGGGCAACTTCACCGTCACCGCCCATGACCTCGTCAACGACCGCATGTATGACGAGGAGTTCGACAACGTCATCGTCGCTTCCGGCCACTTCTCGGTGCCGAACGTTCCCGAATACCCCGGCTTCGACAAGTTCAACGGCCGCGTCCTCCACGCGCACGATTTCCGCGACGCGCGGGAATTCGCGGGCAAGGATCTGCTGCTGCTCGGCTCCTCCTATTCGGCCGAAGACATCGGCTCGCAGTGCTGGAAATACGGCGCCAAGTCGATCACGGTCGCCTACCGCAACGCGCCGATGGGTTTCAAATGGCCGGACAACTGGAAGGAAGTGCCGAAGCTTGAGCGGATGGACGAGGATACCGCCTATTTCGCCGACGGCACCTCGAAGAAGGTCGATGCGGTCATCCTCTGCACCGGCTACAAGCACCACTTCCCGTTCCTGCCCGACGATCTGCGCCTGAAGACCGCGAACCGCCTGGCTGCCGCCGATCTCTACAAGGGCGTGGTCTGGGTGCATAACCCCAAGCTCTTCTATGTCGGCATGCAGGACCAGTGGTTCACCTTCAACATGTTCGACGCGCAGGCCTGGTGGGTCCGCGACGCGATCATGGGCCGCATCGCGATCCCGACCGACAAGGCGGTTCTCGTGAAGGACGTCGAAAACCGCGTGGCGGGCGAGGATGCCGGCAAGGATGCTCATGACGCCATCCACTACCAGGGCGACTACGTGAAGGAACTGATCGCCGAGACGGACTACCCGTCCTTCGACGTGGATGGCGCCTGCGAAGCCTTCTTCGAGTGGAAGGACCACAAGAAGGAAGACATCATGGGCTTCCGGAACAACCGCTACCGCTCGGTCATCACCGGGACGATGGCGCCGGTCCATCACACACCGTGGAAGGACGCCCTCGACGACTCGATGGAATCCTACCTCAGGAACGAAGCCGAAAGCCGTCAGACCGAGCCGGCCGAATAGGGCGGTCTGGGCCGACGAAACGCCGTCCCGGCGGGCGCGATGCCCCGCCGGGACATTCGCTTTGATGGCTCCGGCGCCGGTTGGCGTCGTTCAGCGCCGGGTAAGCCGTCAAAATCTTGGGGCTGAACGGGACAACGTTCATTTGACCAATGCGAATATTATTTTATCCTTGGGAATGAGAGCGGGCCGTCCACGGCAGCCCGGCATAAACGGATCCGCCGCCTCAGCCAGGAGCGGCCAAGCGTCCAAGAGGGAAACGAGACATGGCGTTCAAGACGGATATTGAGATTGCGCGGGAAGCGCGGAAGCGTCCGATCATGGAGATCGGGGACAAGCTCGGGATTCCTTCGGAGCATCTTCTGCCCTACGGTCATGACAAGGCGAAGGTGAGCCAGGCGTTCATCCGGTCTCTGGAGGGTCGGAAGGACGGCAAGCTGGTTCTGGTGACGGCGATCAACCCGACGCCTGCGGGCGAGGGCAAGACGACGACGACGGTGGGTCTTGGCGACGGGTTGAACCGGATCGGCAAGAAGGCGGTGATCTGCATCCGCGAGGCGTCGCTGGGGCCGAACTTCGGGATGAAGGGCGGGGCGGCCGGGGGCGGCTACGCGCAGGTGGTGCCGATGGAGGAGATGAACCTTCACTTCACCGGCGACTTCCACGCGATCACGAGCGCGCACAACCTGCTTTCCGCGATGATCGACAACCACATCTACTGGGGCAACGCGCTCCAGATCGACGCGCGGCGGGTGAGCTGGCGGCGGGTGATGGACATGAACGACCGGGCGCTTCGGGACATCGTGGTGAGCCTTGGCGGCGTGTCGAACGGCTTCCCGCGCCAGACCGGGTTCGACATCACGGTGGCCTCCGAGGTGATGGCGATCCTGTGCCTGTCGAAGGATCTTGAGGATCTGCAGAAGCGGCTCGGCGACATCGTGGTGGCCTATACCCGCGACAAGACGCCGGTCTACGCCCGCGACATCAAGGCCGACGGGGCGATGACGGTGCTTCTGAAGGACGCGATGCAGCCGAACCTGGTGCAGACGCTGGAGAACAACCCGGCCTTCGTGCATGGCGGCCCCTTCGCCAATATCGCGCATGGCTGCAACTCGGTGATCGCGACGAAGACGGCGCTGAAGCTGGGTGAGTATGTGGTGACCGAGGCCGGCTTCGGGGCCGATCTCGGGGCGGAGAAATTCTTCGACATCAAGTGCCGCAAGGCGGGTCTGAAGCCGGCGGCGGCGGTGATCGTGGCGACGGTGCGGGCGATGAAGATGAACGGCGGGGTGGCGAAGGCCGATCTCGGGGCGGAGAACGTGGCGGCGGTGCAGAAGGGCTGCCCGAACCTCGGCCGCCACATCGCCAACGTGAAGTCGTTCGGGGTGCCGGTGGTGGTGGCGATCAACCACTTCTACAGCGACACCGATGCCGAGATCGCGGCGGTGAAGGCCTATGTCGCCGAGCAGGGCGCCGAGGCGATCCTGTGCAAGCACTGGGCGAACGGGTCGGCCGGGATCGAGGATCTCGCGCGGAAGGTTGTGGAGATGGCGGAGGGCGGTTCGGCGAACTTCGCGCCGCTCTATCCCGACGAGATGCCGCTCTTCCAGAAGATCGAGACCATCGCGAAGCGGATCTACCACGCCGACGAGGTGATCGCCGACAAGTCGGTGCGCGAGCAGCTGAAGGCCTGGGAGGCGGCGGGCTACGGCCATCTGCCGGTCTGCATGGCCAAGACCCAGTACAGCTTCACCACCGATCCGAACGTGCGGGGCGCGCCGACGGGTCATTCGGTGCCGGTGCGCGAGGTGCGGCTCAGCGCCGGGGCGGGGTTCATCGTGGTGATCTGCGGCGAGATCATGACCATGCCGGGCCTGCCCAAGGTGCCGTCGGCGGAGGTGATCCGGCTGAACGACGCGGGCCATGTCGAGGGCCTGTTCTAAGGCAAAGGCAGGGGGGCTTCGCCCCCCGCCGCCCATCGGCGGGCCGATGGACGCCCCTCCCCCCACCGCGGGGAATTCGGGCAACGAAGAGGCAGGCAGGGCCGGGGCGGATGCGCGTCGGGCCTGGCGGACAAGGGAACCGGCGGCGGATGAGTGCGACGATCATCGACGGCAGGGCGATTGCGCGGCGCATGCTGGCCGAGGTCGCGGCGGAGGCGGCGCACCTTTCGGGCGAGGGCTGGGCGCCGCGGCTCGTCTCGATCTCGGTCGGGGATGTCGCGGCGGCGGAGCTTTACGTCCGCAACCAGCAGAAGCAGGCCGACGGTGCCGGTGTGGCCTTCGAGGCGCGGACCTATCCGCCCGACATCTCGCTTGAGCAGCTGACCGGGGTCCTGCACGGGCTGAACGCCGATCCGCGCGTGAACGGCATCATCATCCAGCGTCCGCTGCCGGCGCATATCCCAGTGAAGGAGCTGCAGCGCGCCATCCATCCCCTGAAGGATGTCGAGGGCATGCACCCGGCCTCGATCGGCAATATCGTCTACAACGACCTGGCGCTCGGCCCTTGCACGGCGGTGGCGGCGGTGGAGATCCTGAAGACCCTCCCCCTGAAGATCGAGGGGCTCGACGTGACGGTGATCGGCCATTCCGAGATCGTCGGCAAGCCGATCGCCTTCCTGATGATGGGGCTGGGCGCGACGGTGACGGTCTGCCATCACATGACGCGGCAGGTGGCGGTGCATTCGCGCCGGGCCGATGCGGTCTTCGTCGCGGTGGGCAAGCCCGGCCTTGTCACCGGCGCGATGCTGCAACCGGGCGCGGCGCTGATCGATATCGGCATCAACCGGATCGAGACGCCGGAGGGGCCGCGCACGGTGGGTGACGCCGATTACGGCAGCTGCGCCGAGGTGGCGGGCTGGATCACGCCGGTTCCGGGCGGCGTCGGGCCGGTCACGGTGGCGATGCTGATGAAGAATGCGGTTCTTGCGACGCGGCTGCAGAAGGCGCAGTACCGCGATGCCTATGCGATTGCGAATTGAGGAGATCGGAATGAGTGCGAAGATCATCGACGGCAAGGCCTTTGCGGCCAGGGTGCGGGGCGAGGTCGCGGCCCATGTCGCGCGGCTGAAGGAAGAGAACGGGATCACGCCGGGCCTCGCGGTGGTTCTGGTCGGCGAGGATCCGGCGAGCGAGGTCTATGTCCGCTCGAAGGGCAAGTCGACGGTCGAGGCGGGGATGAACTCCTACGAGCACAAGCTGCCGGCGGAGACCTCGGAGGCCGATCTCCTGGCGCTGATCGCACGGCTGAACGCCGATCCGGCGGTGCACGGGATCCTGGTGCAGCTGCCCTTGCCGAAGCACCTGAACTCCGACCTCGTGATCAACACGATCGACCCGGCGAAGGATGTCGACGGGTTCCACATCTCGAATGTCGGGCTTCTTGGCACCGGGCAGAAGTCGATGGTGCCCTGCACGCCCTTGGGCTGTCTGATGATGCTGCGCGACCACCACGGGTCGCTCGCCGGGATGGACGCGGTCGTGGTCGGCCGCTCGAACATCGTCGGCAAGCCGATGGCGCAGCTTCTTCTCGGCGACAGCTGCACGGTGACGATCGCGCACAGCCGCACGAAGGACCTCGGCGTGGTCTGCCGCCGCGCCGACATCCTCGTCGCCGCCGTCGGCCGGCCCGAGATGATCAAGGGCGACTGGGTCAAGCCAGGCGCCACCGTGATCGATGTCGGCATCAACCGCATCGAGCGGGACGGCAAGACGAAGCTCGTCGGCGATGCCGACTTCGAGAGCTGCGCCAAGGTCGCCGGCGCCATCACCCCCGTCCCCGGAGGCGTCGGCCCCATGACCATCGCCTGCCTCCTCGCAAACACCCTCACCGCCGCATGCCGCGTAAACGGAATCAACGAACCAGAAGGCCTCACTGCGTAGGGAGCCAATCTGAGGAGGATCTGTCATGTCCGATCGCATGGTCGACACACTGGGCGGCGAAACGGCGCTGCGGTCCCTCGTCGAGGATTTCTACGATTTCATCGAGGTTCTGCCCGAAGGGGAGAACCTGAGAAAGCTGCACCTGCGCGGGCATGGCCTTGCCCATGTCCGCGAGGAACAGTTCAATTTTCTCAGCGGTTTCCTCGGCGGGCGCCGCTACTACATGGAAAAGCACGGCCATATGGACCTGCGCCGCATGCATACCCATGTGCCGATTTCGGTGCAGGATGCCGAGGACTGGCTGACCTGCATGGACCGGGCGCTCGAAAAGAACGGCATGGCGGGGCCAGAGGTCGACCGGCTGCGTGCGACCTTCCGGAAGATCTGCATGATGCTTGTCAACGATCTGAAGGAGTGGGGCGTGCCCGGTGACATGGCGGCTCCGGCCGACAAATCGCCGAGAAAGCACTAGGGGCGCGGCATCGTCCGGTGCGGGCGCGCCGCGAGTGCGGAGGCTATCCGGGGTCTCACGGTTTTAATGACAGGAAGAATACTTGACCCATGTCAAAGACGCGCCGTGAACATTGAGAGAGCTTGAAACCAAGGCTTCAGCGAGAGGTTACGCAATGACCAAGAAGATTCTTTGTCCGACAGACGGAAGCGATCACGCGACATTGGGGGTTCACAAGGCCGTCGAACTGGCGCGCCTGACCGGTGCCGAGCTGACGATCTGTGTCGTCAATATCGCGCATGGTGCCGCACGGGGGGCGATGATCAATCACTGGACCGACGCCGAGGTCGCGGATCTTCTGGCGCAGTCCGAAAGCACCGCCAAGGCCGACGGTCTGGCGAATGTGGGGACGGTCGAGCTTATCTCGCGCGAGGCGGCCCCGGCGATCATCGCCTATGCCGACGAAAACGGGTACGACCACATCGTCATGGGGACGGGCGACAAGCGCGGCGTGAAGCGGCTTGTGCTGGGGTCCGTCGCGACCAGTGTCGCCAGCGAAGCGCACTGCTCGGTTACGGTCGCGCGCTAAAGCTTCCGCAACACGCGCGGGATGAAATGCATGGTCGCCGCCTCGGAGGCGGCGCCATGACGCCGTTCGACAGCGGTCTGCCCAGTCTGGAGCAGTGAAGCCGACTGCGGAGGCGAGTGTAAAGGGCGTCCGCCGTGTATTCCTTCCCGGGGGGCGAAGCTCCCCGCGCCTAGACGCACCGCCAGAGGTTCCCGTCAGTGTCCGGCGCGGGCCACCGCCGCGCGCTGCCGGACGAGGGCGAGGACAAGGTCGATGGTGGGGGTCGGCGAAGCGGTCAAGCGGCCGAGTTCCTGAACGGACCCGATGAGCGCGTCGATTTCCATTGGCCGTCCGGCTTCCAGATCCTGGAGCATCGACGTGCGGTGCGCGCCCACCGCCGCGCCGCCGTCGATCCTCCGGTCCACGTCGATCGGGAAGGTCACGCCAAGCTTCTCGGCGATCACCTGCGCCTCCAGCATCATCGCGCGAACAATCGCTCTTGTGCCGGGGTCTGTGCAGAGCACGTCGAGCGTCGCGTGGGTGAGGGCGGAGATCGGGTTGAACGACAGGTTGCCCCAGAGCTTGACCCAGATCTCGTCCCGCAGCTTCGGGCGAACGGGCGCTTTCAACCCGGCGGCGGACAGCGCGGCGGAGAGGGCGAGCGCGCGGTCGGACTTCGAACCGTCGGGTTCGCCGAGAGAGAAGCGGTTGCCCTCGATATGGCGGACGGTGCCGGGCTCCGTCACCTCGGCGGCGGGATAGACGACGCAACCAAGGACGCGGTCCGGCCCGATGCCGTTCCACTGCACGTCGCCGGGATCGACGGAACGAAGCCGCGTGCCTTCCAGCGGCCCGCCGATCTTGTGGAAGTACCACCACGGCACACCGTTGACCCCGCTGACGACCGTGCTCGACGGTCCGAGAAGCGGGGCCATGCGGTCGACGATGGCCGGCACCGAATGCGCCTTCAGGGTCAGTATGACGTAGTCCTGCCGGCCAAGCTCCGACGGATCGGCGCTGGCGCGGACCTTGTGGCAGGTTTCCTGGCCGTCCTCGATCAGCGTCAGGCCCTTCGTGCGGATCGCGTCGAGATGCGCGCCGCGTGCGACAAGGCTGACATCCGCCCCGGACGCCGCAAGCTTCGCGCCGAGGTAGCCGCCGATCGCACCCGCGCCGAAGATACAGATCCGCATATCCCGCCCCCTCAGGCCGCGCCGTCGCCGAGACCGAGCTTTTCGGCCAATCCGATGCGCTGGAGTTTGCCGGTCGCACCTTTCGGAATCTCGTCGAGAATGATGATCCGTCGGGGCACCTTGAAATCGGCGAGACGCCCGGAAGCGAAGTCCCGGATCTCGCGCTCGGTCGCCGCGCTGCCTTCGCGCAGCATCACGGCGGCGGCGACCTCTTCACCGAGCTTCGCATGCGGCATGGCGAAGGTGACGACCTGCGCGATCGCCGGATGGTCGAGAAGAATTCCGTCGACTTCCAGCGGGCTGATCTTCTCGCCCCCGCGATTGATGATTTCCTTCAGGCGTCCGGTGAGGCGAAGGTAGCCCTTGTCGTCGAATGCGCCCTGATCGCCGGTGCGGAACCAGCGCGCGCCCTCTGCCATGAAGAAATTCTTTTCGTTCGCCTCCGGGTTTCCTTCATAGCCCGGCGTGATGTTGGGCCCGGAGATCACGACCTCCCCGGTGCCGTCGATCAACCGGTTCTCGATCTCGTGCGCGATGCGGACGCGGGGGCCCGCCGCGCGGCCGACGGAGCCGGGGATCTGGCCGCCCTGCGTCAAGGGATTGCACGTCATCTGGTGGGCGGCCTCGGTCATGCCGTAGGCCTCGACCACCGGGGCGCCGAAGGTGTCGGCGAGGGCCGTCATGACCTGGGCGGGCAGGGAGGCGGACGAAGACCGGATGAAACGCAGCTTCGAGCCGGCAATGACGTCGCGGTTGCGGTCGGCCCGGGCGAGGATCGCCTGGTGCATCGTCGGCACCGCCGTGTACCAGGTGGGGCCGACCTCCTTCACCCAGCCGAAGAACTTGAGCGCATCGAAGCCGGGTGCGCAAGAGATCGAAGCGCCTGCCGCGAGCGACGCCGAAATGGCCGCGATCAGCCCGTGGATGTGAAAGAGCGGCATGACGTTCAGGCAGCGGTCAGCGGGCGAAAGGTCGAGCGACCGGCGGACATTCTGGGCCGAAGCCGCGATGTTCGAATGCAAAAGCGGCACGATCTTCGGGCGCGACGTCGTTCCGGAGGTGTGGAGGATCAGTGCCACATCGTCGGATTCCGGGCTGCCCGCGGAGGCCGGGGTGGCGGAGCCATCCATGTGAAGCGTGAACGCCCCGGCAGGTCCGTCGCCGCCTTTCAGGCGCAGAATGAGCAACCCGAACTTTTCCGCCGCCGCGAGCGCCGGGCCGTCGTAGGTGTCACTTACGACAAGTGCCTTCGCCTTCAGGTCTTCGAGGTAGAACTCGTATTCTTCCTGCCGATAGGAGGGGTTGAGCGGCGCGGTGGCGGCGGCTTGCGCGATGGTGACGAAAGCCGTCGCCATTTCCGGCCCGTTCGGCAGGACGATGGCGACGCGGTCCTTGGCGCCGACTCCCTTGGCACGGAGATCGGCTTCGACCGCCGCCGAAAGATCGCGCAGCGCGCCGTAGCTCATCCAGTCCCGTCCCGGCGCGCCGATCGCTGGCTGCGTGGCGTCATGCGGCGCGATGATGTCCCTGAGAGTCTCAGCCATTCCGTTCCGTTCCCTTGCGAATGTCGTCCTGCGGCGCCCTGCGCCTACCGCTTCGCCGCATAATAGGCGACCTTGCGTTCGAGATAGCCCAGAAACTCGGATATCGAGAAGGCAAGCGCGAAGAGGATGATCAGCACCGCCCAGAAATGCCCCATCAGGAAGTTCGAGGCGTAAAGCTCGAAAAGCGCGCCGAAGCCGACGATGGAAATCAGAAGCTGTCCGATGATCACGCCCTTGACCGCGCGGATCACCCCGATGCGCACGCCGCCGAGAATTTCCGGCAGGGCCGCCCAAAAGTAGATCTTGGTGAAGGAGTCGATGGGTGAGGCGCCGAAGCTCCGTGCCATGTCGACGAGCGAGCGGTTGATCTGCCGGACGCCCGCGCGTGCGTTCAGGATGATGATCCAGATCGCGAAAAGCGTCGTTGTGATGATGATCGAGGTGAGGCCGAAGCCGAAGAGCACCATGAGCACCGGAACGAGCGCGGTCAGAGGGGCGGAGACGAAGATGTTGACCCAAGGCAGCAGCAATTCGTCGAGAAAGCGGCTCTTGCCCATCAGGATGCCGACCGGAATCCCGATCACGATCGCGAAGAAGACCCCCATCAGGAAGGCGTAGGCCGTTTCCCAGAGCGCTTTCATGAAGGCCGGCGTTCCGATGATCTCGAACAGTGTCGCGAAGACCTGCGACAGCGGCGGCAGGAAGAAGGTGAGGTTCATCTGGCCCACGACCTCCCAAAGAAGGCCCCAGAGGAGGAGCGAGGACATCGCCGGAAGTTTCACGCCGAACAGGTGCATCGCTTACTCCACGTAGCTGCGCAGCGAGGCCCAGATCTCATCCACGATGTCGAGGTATTCCGGATCGCGGCGGATATTCTCCACCCCCTTGTTGCGGAAGCTCGACGGGCGGATGATCTCGGACACGCGGCTCGGTCGCGGCAGGAGGATGGCGATCTGGTCGGAAACATAGACCGCCTCTTCGATGGAGTGGGTGACAAAGATGAAGGTCTTGTTCTCGTGCTCGACGAGCGACAGGAGATCTTCCTGGAACTTGCGGCGGGTCTGTTCGTCGACGGCCGAGAACGGTTCATCGAGCAGTAGGACCTGCGAGTCCACCGAGAGCGCCCGCGCGAGGCCGACCCGTTGCCGCATCCCGCCCGACAATTCGTGCGGAAAGCTTTTCTCGAAACCCGAAAGGCCGACATTGGCGATGTATTTCTCGGCCTTCGCCTCGCGTTCGGATTTCGGCACGCCGCGCAGTTCGAGGCCGAAGGCGACATTGCGCAGGACATTCGCCCAAGGCAGCAGAGCGAAATCCTGAAAGACGAAGGCGCGGTCGTCGCCGGGGCCGGTGATCGCCTTGCCGCCCACCTCGATCGTGCCCGTATCGGCGGGGATGAGGCCGGCGATGATCTTCAGAAGCGTGGTCTTGCCGCATCCCGACGGCCCGAGAAGCGAGGTGAGCTGCCCGCGCGGAAATTCCAGCGACATGTTCTTCAGCGCCTCGACGGATCCGTAGTTCTTCGAAACGCCGCGCACCGAAACCGCGCTTTCGGGCTCGAGCTTCCGGGCGTCGGCAAAGGAGCTGTCAGTCTGAGACATAACCACGGTTGTTTCCTTCGAACAAGAAATCTTCCAGCTTTTCGAGGAGGTTGAGGAAAACAACCGCAAGCAGGATGATGGAGAAGATGGCCGCGTACATGCTGGGATAGTCGGCGATGGAGCGGCTGTAGCTGATGATGTCGCCGACCCCGGTCGGGGTGATCTTCAGTTCGGCGAGGATCGCGCCGATGAAGCCCGCCGAGACGCCGAGGCGAAGGCCGGAGAAGATGACGGGCGAGGCCGCGGGGATGACGATCTTGAGCAGGATCTGGCGGTCGTTCGCCAGGAAGGATTGCCCCATCTCCTTCAAGGACACGGGCGTGTTCCGCACCGCACTGGCGGTGTTCAATACGATGACCGGCATCGCCATGATCCCCACGACGAACACCTTGGAGGTCAGCCCGATCCCGTAGGCCATGACCAGAAGCGGGATCAGCGCGGCAAGGGGGGCCGCCTGCATCACGATGAAGATCGGCGAGAAGAACCATTCCGAGCGGGCGCTGAGACCGATCCAGAGGCCGAAACCGATCCCGAGGATGGCCGAGATCGCCACACCGAGGACGAGCGGTTTCAGTGTCTCGGCATAGGCGTGCAGAAGCGTGCCGTCGAAGGCCATCCGCGCCAGCGCCTCCATCGCTTCCAGGAACGTCGGAAAGGCGTAGCTGATCGGGATGCGCCCGGCGATTTCCCACGCGCCGAAGACGAGCACCGCGGACAGAAGCTTGAGAAGAAGGGAGCGGTTCATGGGGGCGTATCCATCGCGGGCGGGAAGCTGCGGGCCAGTGGCCCGCAGCCGTCCTGAGTGTTACTGACTGGCCGCGTCGAGCGGCTTGAAGTACCAGAAGTCCTCGACGTTCAGACTTGCCGGATCGCCTTCGAGCTGGCCCGCCTCGGTATACCATTCCATGTCGGCCGCCGCCGCCTTGCGCCCGCCGCCGTCCGGATCATAAAGACCGCCGGCTACCGCTTCGGTGTAGAAGCCGTCGAGTTCGTCGAGGATTTCCTTCGGCAGCTGACCGATCGGGCCGTCCGGATTGGTTTCCCGCCGGATGATCGTCGGATCGGCGGTCATATCGCGCCAGGTGCTAAGGAGCGCCTTGACGAAGATGTCGACCTGTTCCTCGTTCGCCTCGATCCAGTCGAGATTGGCGAAAAGCGCCTCGTCGCTGGCATCGACGTCGAACATCGGCAGGACGTGGAACTTGTCGCCCGCCTCTGCGATGATCTTGTTCTTGTTCGACAGATCGAGAATCGTGGCCTTGGCCTGATCGGCCATCATCGCGACGACGCGGTTGGCGGAGCCTGGAACGTAAGACCGCTCGCCGAACTTCATGCCCTCTTTCTCCTCGATCACGTTGGCGATGGAGTCGGTGCCGCCGCCGCGCGAATGGAGCATGATCGGCTCACCGTCGAGGTCCTTCAGCGACGCATAATCCATCGTCGTCACCGGGAAGAATTTCAGCTTCGAGAGCTGGAAGATGATCCGGAGCGGCGCCTTGGACCGCTGCATGATCGAGTAGGGCGTGCCGAAGCCGATGTCCATCTGGCCGCTCAGCACCGCCTGGATGGCGAGTTCCTCGTCGGCGAATGCCGTCCATTCGTAGTCGAGCCCGTTGGCCTTCGCGCGATCGAGGGCCACGAAGAAGGCAGCCATCTCGTCGGACGGGGTTTCGGCAAGCGCGATCTTGATCGGCTCGGCCTGCGCGGCGCTGACCGTCAGCCCGACGGCAACCGGAATGGCGCATGCGAATTTTCTTACAAGCGTAACGATGTCAGTCATTTTTCTCCTCCCTGAGAAAACACGCCCTGTTTGTGCGGCGGTGGTCGGCCCTTGGCTCTGTTTTCCCGCCGCAAGTCTTCTCCTGTGCTAGGCGCCTCCGAACAGACGTTCGGAAACGGATTTCAGATGAGTGCGCATCGCCTCATATGCCCCTTCCGGCCGGCGCCCCGCGATTTCCATCGCGATCGCCTCGTGTTCTGCGAAACTTGAATGGTCTGAGGGCGGGCGCTGGCTGTCGCGCACGACGCTGCCCCAGGCCACGGCTCGGCGAACGCCGTTCAACTGGTTGAAGAGCGCGATCAGCAGCAGGTTGTCGGTCGCTTCGGCGATCGCATGGTGAAAGAGATCGTCCTGCGTTTCGTAGACGGCCCATGTCGACGCGGAATGGGCGCGCTCCATCGCGAGCTGCATCGCCATCAGCGCCTTGCCCGAGGCGTTGACCGCCGCTTCGCGGGCGATGGCGGGCTCGATGGCGAGTCGCGCCCGCATCATCTTGAATGGCGTGATCTGTCGCCCGAGTTCGAGCATCGGATCGGCCATTGCGGCGGCGCCGGTGTCGGACACGAAGGTGCCCTTGCCGACGTGCCGCCAGATCACGCCGTCCCGCTCCAGCGCGTCGAGCGCGCGCCGCAGTGCGTTCCGGGTCATGCCGAGCCGCTCGCAAAGCTCCCGCTCCGGGGGCAGGCGAAAGCCGGGCTCAAACCCGCCATCGGCGATGAACTCCTGCAGCTGGCTGATCGCTTGATCGCCACCGTTGGGTTTCGATTGGCTCAGCACATCCATCCCTATTGGTTGACCAATCTATCGACTGTTGCGACCAATCTCCGGTCTATTGGCCGGATCATTGCGAATTGAATCGCCAAGTGCAAGTAAAATTGCGATTGACTACTATTGATCTGAACCAATACGTTTTGCACCAAGTCGCGCATGGTCGCGTAAAAGGGAGGATAGTGATGACGAATTTCGTGATTCCGGCGCCGGACGTGGCGTCCATTGCCGTTTCCGGCGGCGGGGCGTTCCCTGTGCGCCGGATCTACTGCATTGGCCGCAACTATGCCGCCCACGCCGTCGAAATGGGTCACGACCCGGACCGGGAGCCGCCGTTTTTCTTTCAGAAGAACTCCAGCAACCTCGATTCGTCCGGCGAATTTCCGTATCCGGACAAGACCTCGGACGTGCATCACGAGATCGAACTCGTGGTCGCCCTGAAATCGGGCGGCACCAACATTCCGCTCGACCAGGCGCTTGATCACGTCTGGGGATATGGCATCGGCCTCGATATGACGCGGCGCGACCTTCAAGGCGAGGCGAAGAAGCTTGGGCGCCCTTGGGAAATCGGCAAGGCCTTCGAACGGTCCGCCCCGGTCGGCCCGCTGCATCCGGTTACAGAGACCGGCCATCTTTCCGAAGGACGGATCGAACTGAAGATCAATGGCGAGGTTCGACAGGAAGGCGACCTGAACCAGATGATCTGGAAGGTGCCGGAAATGATCTCCTACCTCTCCGACTATTTCGAACTCGCCCCCGGCGACATCATCATGTCGGGAACGCCTTCGGGCGTCGGGCCGGTCGTGAGGGGCGACACGATGGAAGCCAGCATCGCGGGCCTCGGCAGCCTCACTGTCAAGGTGGTCTGAATCCGGAAATCGGTGTAGGAACGCATCCGGGGCGGGAAGCGGGGCCAGTGTGGCCGCCGTTTCCCGCCCCGGACCGCTTGACGCATTGTGCGAGGGCGGAAGTTCAGTGTATACCATCGCACACAATCCGGAACGACTCCCGAACATTGACGAGGATGACGCGATATGACGGCCGACCGACCGACCCCCGACATCATCTATACGAAAGTGGACGAAGCGCCCGAACTGGCCTCGGCCTCGCTGCTGCCGGTTATCCGCGCCTTCGCGGGCGCCGCGGGCATTACCATCGGCACGCGCGACATCTCGCTTGCCGGGCGCATCATCGCGTCGTTTCCCGAGCGGCTGACCGAGGCGCAGCGCCAGTCGGACGATCTGGCCGTGCTGGGTGAGATCGTGAAGAGCGCCGATGCCAACGTCATCAAGCTGCCGAACATCTCGGCCTCCACCCCGCAGCTCGTCGCCGCGATCAGCGAGCTTCAGGCGCAGGGTTACGACCTGCCGGACTACCCGGAAGATCCGGCCACCGAAGCCGAGAAAGATGCACGCGCCCGGTACGACGCAGTCAAGGGTTCGGCCGTGAACCCGGTCTTGCGCGAGGGCAATTCCGACCGCCGCGCCGCCGTCGCAGTGAAGAACTATGCCAAGGCGAACCCGCATTCGATGGGCGTTTGGAAGGTCGACAGCAAGACGCGCGTCTCGACGATGGGCGCCAATGACTTTGCGTCCAACGAGAAATCCGCAATCGTGTCCGAGGCGCAGGCCGGGGCCGCGCGGATCGAACTGATCGGCAAGGATGGCACGGTCAAGGTCCTGAAGGACAAGGTGCAGTATCCGGCCGGAACCGTCGTGGATGCGACCTTCATGTCGGCCAAGGCGCTCGACGCGTTCATTGCGGAGCAGATCGAGGCGACGAAGGCGGAAGGCACGCTCTTCTCGCTCCACCTCAAGGCCACGATGATGAAGGTCTCCGACCCGATCCTCTTCGGCCACGCGGTGCGCGCCTACCTGCAGCCAGTTTTCGACAAGTACGGCGATGACCTCGCCGCTGCCGGCGTGAACCCGAATTCCGGCGTCGGCGCAATGCTCGACATCATCGCGGGGATGCCGAGCGCCGCCGAGATCAAATCCGCCGTCGAGGCGACCCTGACGAACCGCCCGCCGCTTTACATGGTGAATTCCGACAAGGGCATCACCAACCTGCACGTCCCCTCGGACGTCATCATCGACGCCTCCATGCCCGCGCTCATCCGTGCCGGCGGCAAGGGTTGGGGTCCGGACGGGAAGGAAGCCGATACCAACTGCGTGATCCCCGACAGCTCCTATGCGCCCGTCTATGACGAGACGGTCCGCTACTTCAAGGAAACCGGCGCGCTCGATCCGCGGACGGCGGGAACGGTGCAGAACGTCGGGCTGATGGCGCAGAAGGCCGAGGAATACGGCTCGCATCCGACGACGTTCGAAATTCCGTTCGACGGCACGGTCCGCATGATCCTCGCCAATGGCGACGTGTTGCACCAACACGAGGTCGAGGCCGGCGACATCTGGCGGTCGGCCAGCACCCGCAAGGCCCCGATCGAGGACTGGGTGAAGCTCGCCATCGAACGGCAGAAGGCCGAAGGCTGCCAGGCGATCTTCTGGCTCGACGAGGCGCGCGCGCACGACGCCGTTCTCATCGGTCTCGTGAAACCGCTCCTTGAAAAGGCGGGCGTCGCCGACAGGTTCAAGATCATGTCGCCGCGCGATGCGACCCGCCTGACGCTGGAGACGATCCGCAAGGGCGAAAACTCCATCGCGATCACCGGCAACGTGCTTCGTGATTACCTCACCGATCTATTCCCGATCCTCGAACTCGGGACCTCTGCCAAGATGCTGTCGGTCGTGAAGTTGATGAACGGGGGCGGCCTGTTCGAGACCGGCGCCGGCGGTTCGGCGCCGAAGCACGTTCAGCAGCTGGTCGAGGAAAATCACCTCCGCTGGGATTCACTCGGCGAATTCTGCGCGCTGGGGGAAAGCTTCAATTTCCTTGCCGAGACCAGCGGCAACGCGAAGGTGCGCGTCCTTGGCAAGGCCGTCGATACGGCGACGCAAGGTATCCTTGACCATGATCGGTCGCCCCATCGCAAAGTCGGTCGGCCCGACAACCGCGACAGCCACTACTGGTTCGCCCGCTACTGGGCCGAGGCCATAGCAGCGCAGAAGGACGACGCCGAACTGGCCGCCACGTTCCGCAAGGTCGCCGACGCGCTTGCCGGTGACGAAAAGACGATCCTCTCGGAACTCGCATCGGTGCAGGGCAAGCCTGCGGACCTCGGGGGTTACTACCATCCCGACGCCGAGAAACTGGCGAAGGTGATGCGGCCCTCGAAGGCGTTCAACGCCGTCGTGGACGGGTTGCGAGCCAGGCAGGTCTGAGCGCGCGCCACGCGCCGAAGTTTCGGGGAAACGGAAGCGCTGACCGGCATCGACGGGCACCAATGTCCGCGATGCCGCCAGCGGTCTTCCGTTTCTTGCACCTGACCGGGCATTTCCTCACGAAACGGGCGGAGCCGGTGTCGCCGCTCGGCGCCGGTATGGATCGGGAAACACTCCTGTTCGAAAAAGACAACTTCTCAAATCGACTGGATGGTGGTGATATCACGTGTCTAGTGTATTGAGAGTGTTAGGTTTTTTATGGAAAATCCGAGAAAAGGCGAGCTATTGTTGCCGCGCCTGGCCTCAATGCCCGATCCGTCGGCACGGAACCCGCAAGCCTTGAGCGCGCATCACCGAATTTGCCGGGCCGCGCCCGGTTCATTCCATGCCTTCGCCGGGTTCGTCCGCAGCTTCATGCGGATCGCGAACCGGTCTCTCACCGTCTTCCCGGTCCTCGAAATGCTCGGGCTCGCGGGCCTGATCCTTCTGCTGGCGCGTTAGGCCCGCCCGACACGTCACTCCGCCGGGCTGACAGCCGCTTTCCTCAGCCCGAACCAGCGGCGCTTCTGTCGGGGTTTGTCGCCCCGCGAAGTCAGCATCAGCAACGACGGCGTCACCACCAGCGTCAGGATCGTCGCGAAAGCGAGGCCGAAGACGATGGCCGAGGAGAGCGAAATCCACCACTGCGTGGACGGTGCGCCGTATGTCGTCTCATGGCTCATGATCTCGAGGTTGAAGCCGAAGGCGATCGGCAGGACGCCGAGGATCGCGGTGACGGCGGTCAGCACGACCGGACGGGCGCGTTCGTGGCAGGTCTCAAGGATCGCATCGACCTTGTTCATCCCCTCGCGCCGCAGCGTGTCGTAGGTGTCGATCAGCACGATGTTGTTGTTCACGACGACCCCGGCGAGCGCGATGATCCCGATGCCGGTCATGACGATGCCGAAGGGCTGGCCCATGATCATGAGGCCAAGGAAGACCCCGATCGTCGACATGATGACGGCGGTGAAGATCAGCCCGACCGAGATGAAGCGGTTGAACTGGGCCAGAAGCACGACGAAGATCAGGAACATCGCCGCCGCGAAGGCCTTGGCGAGGAAGGCGCCGGCGGCGGCTTGTTCCTCATCCTCGCCGGCCATGGACCAGCGGATGCCCACTTCCTCAAACCCAGCCTCGTCTAGCGCGGCGGCCACGCCCTGTCGGATCGGGTCGGCCTGCACGCCTTCGCGGATGTTGGCCTGCACGGTTACGGTGCGAGCGCCGTCGATGCGGGTCAGCGTTCCCGTCGTGGGTGCCGCCACGCGCGAGACGAAGTTGGATATCGGCACGGGGCCGGCGGCGGTCTCTACGCGGAGCTGGTCGAGATCCGAGATGGTGCGCTGATCCTTGGGCAGCCGGAGGACGATATCCACCGCATCGTCGGTCCCAGCGGGGCGGAAGTCCGACAGCTTCAGCCCGTTGGTGACGAGCTGCACCACCGCCCCGACCGACGCGGGCGAGACGCCATAGCGGGCGGCCGCCGCGCGGTCGATCTGCAATTCCCAGTCGACGCCCGGTGGGGGAAGACCGTTGTCGACGTCTATGATGTAAGGGCTCTTCGCCAATTCATCAGCAACGCCGCGCGCAGCCACAGAAAGGCCTCTGGGATCGGCGGCCGAGAGCCGCACCTGAATCGCCTTACCCGTGGGCGGGCCGGCCTGCGGCACGGAGACCTCGATATCGGCGCCGGGAATACCTTCCATCGCCACCCGCAGGTCGGCGAGGATCGCGTTGGCGTTCTTCCGTTCCCGCCAATCGACGAATTCATACTGGATCACGCCCACCACGTCGGCGGCGACTTCGTTGCCGGCGGCCTGGCCCTTGCCCGAGCGGGTGTAGACGGTCTTGATGCCGGGCCAGCCGAGGATGCGTTCCTCCGCCTGCCGCGTCAGGGCGTCCTTTTCCTCGATGGAGAGATTGCCCCGGGCATGGACGTAGAGGAGACCGTATTCAGGTTCCACGTTCGGGAAGAACTCCACCCCCTTGCCGTAGATGCCGTAGGCATAGGGAACCGCGACCAGCGTCGCAAGCGCCGTGACCGTCACCAGGATCGGGTGCCGGATCGCGCGGGCGACGAAGCGCATGTAGAGGCTGTTGCGGCTGCGGTCCTCTTCCTTCACCGGCTTGGCGATGATCGCGCCAAGTGTCGGCGCGAAGTAGAGCGCGTAGACCAGCGAGGCCGAGAGCGTCGCGATCAGCGTGATCGGCATGTATTTCATGAACTCGCCGACGATCCCCGGCCAGAAGAGGAGCGGCGAGAAGGCCGCGACCCGCGTCGCGGTCGCCGCGAGCACCGGGCCGGTCATCTTGTGCGACGCCAGCGCGAAGGCCTCGCGCTTGCCCATGCCCTCCGCCATCCGCCGTTCGGCGTATTCGGTGACGATGATCGCGTCGTCGACGAGCATGCCGACGGCAAGGATCAGGCTGAAGAGGACGACGATGTTGACGGTCAATCCGGCCAGTTGCAGCCCAAGGATGCCGATCAGGAACGAAGCCGGGATGGCGAGGCCGATGAGCAGCGAGGCCCGGCCCGAGAGCGCGTAGAGGATCACGATGAAGACGAGGATCACCGCCGTCAGGACCGAGTTCTGAAGATCCGTCAGAAGCTGGCGGATGTCGGTGGACTTGTCCTGGCTGAACGACACGATTGTGCCCTCGGGCAGGAGCTTCTGGAATTCTGTCGTGACCTCCTTCACCTTGTCCACCGTCTCGATCAGGTTGGAGCCGGTGCGCTTCGACACTTCGATGGCGATGGCCGGGTTGCCGTCGAGCCGGGTGATCGTCTCGGGGTCCTTATAGGTCGCGCGGATTGCGGCAAGGTCGCGGGCACGGACAATGGCGGTGCCGTTGGAGATGACGGGAAGGTTGGCGACGTCTTCCACCGTCTCGATCAGCGACGGCACCTTGATCGCATAGCGCCCCTCGGCACCTTCCAGGGCGCCTGCCGCGATGAGCTGGTTGTTGGCGGCCACGCCGGCGATGAGCGTGTCCGGCCGCAGCCCGTAGGAGGACAGCTTGGCGGGATCTATGATGACCTCGACGAGGTCCTCGCGCACGCCCTGCAACGTGGCGTCGAGCACACCCGGAATTTCCTCGATCCGGTCGCGGAGCTCGCGGCCCGCCCGGGTCAGGACACGCTCCGGAACCTCGCCCGACAGCGTGACCACGAGGACCGGGAATTCGGAGATGTTGACCTCGTTCACCGTCGGCTCATCGGCACCGTCCGGAAGGTCGCGCTTGGCCTCTGAAACCTTCGAGCGTACATCGTCGAGCGCCTTCTTCAGGTCGGCGCCCGCCTGGAATTCCAGCAGGACGTTGCCGCCACCCTGATAGGCGGTCGACGTCATTTCCTTGATCCCGGCGATGGTCTTCAGCGAAGTTTCCATCGGGCGGAGCAGAAGCCGCTCGCTATCCTCGGGCGAGATGCCCTGATAGCCGAGGCTGACATAGATGATCGGGATCTGGATGTCGGGCTCGGCCTCTTTCGGGATCGTGACATAGGCCTGCGCCCCCGCCAGCATCAGGAAGACGAGAACGGAGATCGTCAGCCGCGCATTGCGGATGGCGGTTTCGACCAATCCCATGGTTCAGTTCCCGCCCGTGGCCGCGGTGGCGTCCTTGACGGCCACGGTCTCGCCGTCGCGGACGAGGTCCTGGCCGGACACGACGATGCGGACATCCTCGGGCACGCCCTTGACGACGAGGCCTTCGGCGGTGTCGTCGATCAGTTCGATGGCGGCGAAGCGGGCGACATTGTCCGGGCCGACGACGCGGAGGCCGATCTCGCCATCCTCGGACAGGGTGATGATGGAGCGGGGCACGGTGACGGAGCGCTCGGGTTTGGTATAGAGGCTGACCTCGGCCGTCATGCCCGAGGGAACGGTGCGGTCGGGGTTGGGCAGCGCCACCTCGATCGGGAAGGTCCGGGTCTCCGCCGTCGCTTCGCGCGCGAGGTGGCGGACCGTGCCCTCCATCACCTGCCCGTTGACGAGCCGGACGCTGGCCCGGTCTCCGACCGCGACGAAGCCGACGTCAAGTTCGCTGACCTCGGCGCGCATCACGATGGGATCGAGCGCAAGGAGGGTCGCGATCGGTGTGCCGGTCTGCACCCATTCGCCAAGCTCGACATCGACACTGTCGACGACGCCGGCATAGGGCGCGCGGAGGTTCAGGCGATCGGCGGCGGCCTCTGCCTGGCTGAGGGCGGCTTCGGCGGCGGCCTTGTCGGCGCGGACCTTGATCAGCTGAAGTTCGGCGGTATTGCCGCTCTTGAAAAGTTTCTCGGCGACCTCAAGCTCCTGCGCGCGCTGGGCGAGCGTCGCCTCCGCGGTGGTCACGGCGGCCGTCACGTCGGCGCCTTCGATGGTCATGACGATCTGGTCAGCGTCCACTGCGTCGCCCTGGGTGATGGCGAGCGAAGAGATGACGCCACTCGACCTTGCGGCAAGAACCGCCCGCTTGTCTGCGCCGGTCACGCCCGAAATGCGGATCTCGCGCGCGTGATCCTTGAAGACCGGTGTGATCGCCGCCACGGTCCGAAGGGCGCTGCCGGGAGTGCCGCTGGCATCTTTGGTCTGGGGTGCGGGCTGCGCGGCATGCGCTTCCTCGCTGCCGACCGAGGCAAATTTTCCGGTGCCGACCCATGCGGCCGCGGCAATGAGAACGACTGCGGCCGTGATCTTGTGGCCTTTGAAACGCCAAGCCATCAAATTGAAATCCTGAATTCGGAACGTCGGGCCCCACCAGAAAACATGGGGATCGTTCCTGTAACTGTCTGTCGCGCTCATTATCTGATAAGTGAACGGGAAAGTTCAATATGGCATTGCAAGTTTTCGAAACGGGGTAACCCGGATGCATATCCCCGTTCGGACCGGTACGCCTCTTGCCGCACAGGCGTCGATGCGCTCAACTGTTCGAAACTCGCGGACGGAGCCTGAAAGCGTGCCATCCCCCCAAGACATCGTCGCTCCTGCCCGGTTTCCGCACGCGGTGCCGATGGGACTGTCGGGCATGCTGGTGCGGTTCTCGGACCTTATGGATGACGCGGCCAACCGGGCGGCCCTTGCGTTCCGCGCGGCGGTCGAGGCCGAGGCATGGGACGGCGTCGAGGAAAGCGCCACCTCGCTCGGCTCGGTCTTCCTGCGGTTCGACCCGCAGCTGACCGGTCATGCCGCGCTGGCCGAGCGCGTGGCCGCGATGCTGGCCGGCCGCGACTGGTATGCCGAAGCGCTCCCCACCGGTCGCCGGCTTTGGCACATACCTGCGCTCTTCGGCGGGCCGGAGGCGCCGCAGCTGGAGGAGGCCGCCTCCCTCGCGGGATTGTCGCCGGAGGCGGCGGTGGCGGACCTGACCGCGCGGCCAGTTCGGGTTCTCACCATCGGGTTCGCGCCGGGCCTGCCCTATATGGGGTTTTTGCGAAAGCACTGGGACATCCCTCGCCAGACGGAGCTGACGCCCATCGTGCCGGCGGGCTCGGTTATCGTTGCCGTCCGGCAGCTGATCATCTTCCCGATCCCGACCCCGACGGGCTGGCGCCATGTCGGCCAGACCGGGTTCCGCGGTTTTCGACCCGAGGCCGACAGTCCGTTCCCGCTCCGCGCCGGGGACGAGGTGCAGTTCCACGCCGTTTCGGCAGATAAGCTGGACCGCTTGCGGGGCGAGGATCCCGACGGCGGCGGGGCCTGGTCGGAGGCGCTGGAATGAGCGCGGCGCTGATGGTGCGGACTGCGGGGCCGGGGATGACCATCCAGGATCGCGGCCGGCCCGGCTGGCTGGCCGAGGGGCTGTCGCGGGGCGGCGCGGCCGATCTTCTGGCGCTTGCCGAGGGCGCGGCGCTCTTGCGCCAGCCCGCCGACTGCGCGGCGCTCGAAATGGCCGGGATCGGCGGGACGTTCGAGGCAGAGGGCGATCTTGTCGTCGCGCTCACCGGGGCGCCGATGCGGGCTCTGCTCGACGGGGCGCCACTGGTCTGGAACGCGAGCCACGCGCTCAGGACGGGCCAGCGTCTTGTCATCGGCGCGGCGGAATCCGGCGTCTACGGCTATCTTCACGTCGCCGGCGGGTTTGCGACCCCCCTTCGCTTGGGCAGCCGCGCGGCACATCTGACGGTCGGGCTCGGCGCTCCGGTCGCGGCGGGAGAGCGGCTGCCGGTCGGGGTCATGTCGCACGGCGCGCGGCCGGGGCTTCTCATCGAGGTGGCGGACCGGTTCCGGGGCGGAACGGTGCGGATCGTGCCGTCGGCGCAGACCGCGCTTTTCGCGACCGAGGACCGACAGCGGCTCGCAGCCACCGATTTCGTCCGCGACACGCGCGGCAACCGGCAGGGTGTGCGCCTTGTCCATGACGGGGAACCCTTCGCGGGCGCGGGACAGCTCAACATCCTGTCGGAGATCATCGTGCCGGGCGACATCCAGATGACCGGTGACGGCACGCCCTACGTTCTCTTGCCCGAGTGCCAGACGATGGGCGGATATCCGAGGATCGGCACGGTTGTGCCGGACGACCTGCCCATCGTCGCCCAAGCCGCGCCCGGCACACGGTTGCGGTTCCGGTTCGTCGATCTCGACGAGGCGCTCGCTGAATACCGGCAGCGGCGCGAGGGCGAGGCCAGGCGGCTCGCCGCGGCGATCCGGCCGTTGCTGCGCGATCCGGCCGCGATGACCGATCTTCTGTCCTATCAGCTTGTCGGCGGCGTGACGGCGGGGGACGATCTGAACGAGGAGGATTGCGAATGACCCGTAGTGTGGATCTGAATTCGGACATGGGCGAGGGATATGGCCCTTGGCCGATGGGCGACGACGCGGCGCTTCTGCGGATCGTCACCTCGGCCAATGTCGCCTGCGGGTTCCATGCTGGCGACCCGGACGTGATGGCGCGGACCATGCGCCTTGCCGTCGAGAACGGGGTGGGGATCGGCGCGCATCCGGGCTTTCCCGACCTTCAGGGCTTCGGACGGCGCAGGATGGACCTGCCGCACACCACGCTTGCCAACATCGTGCGCTACCAGGTCGGGGCGGCGGCGGCGATCGCCGCTTCTGTCGGTGGCCGGCTCAGGCATCTGAAACTGCACGGCGCGCTGGCGAACATGGCCGCCGAGGACGAGGCTATGGCGCGGATCTGCTACGAGGCGGCGCTGGGCGTGCAACCCGATCTGGTCGTAATGGTGCTGGCCGCGACGCAGCAGGAGCGCGCGGCGAAGGCGCTTGGCTGTGCCGTGGCGCACGAGATCTTCGCCGACCGCGCCTACGAGGACGACGCGACGCTCGTGGACCGCCGGAAGCCGGGCGCGGTGATCCACGATCCGGCCCGCGCGGCAGAGCGCATGGTGGAGATGGTGAAGGCCGGCGCGATCATAGCGGAAAGCGGCAAACGCATCCCGACGCGCATCGACACGATCTGCCTGCATGGGGACACCGCCGAGGCGGTCGAGATCGCGCGGGCGGTGCGGGCAGCGCTGGAAGGCGCGGCGGTGACGGTGGCGGGGCTTTGAAATTCAGCGGGTTACTTCGCTGGCCCGCTCTAGAACTCGATCGTCGCGCCGGTAGGTGATGCCGAAGGGGCCGGGCCTTCCCGTAAGATGAAGAATATCGCCTGCCCGAGCTTGGAACAGCGGGTCGAGTGAATAGACACAGAGCTTGGATCTGTGTTCCGGGGCAATAGGGTCCTCAAAATAGAGATCCTTTCGGCAACCTCTGTCTCCTGCGTGAAGCTTCGTCCCGGAGATCTCTAGCGACCATGATTTCGGTGATGGCTTTGAAACGGCGTTCGTGGCTACGGCCAATCCGTCCAAGATCGTGGATGCCGATAGCAACCCGAAAACCAAGATGAAGACTGCCGGCGCGGTCGCGAGAAACCCGCGCTGCAGCTTCTCGCGCCAGGTGCCCCGGTCTGAGCGCTTCTCGGCAAGGAGAAGCAGAAGGCCAAAGGGTAAGCCGAAGATGAGACACACAAGAATCAAATGTCGATCCACCATGGCCGGGATAGGCCCCGCAGAAAGGACGGATGGAGCGTCGAACAAGGCGAACATGATCGCAAGCGGGAGCGAGAAGAAGAAGCCTAACGAAGCAACTAGCGCCCAAACTGTGAAGGTGATCCGCAAGGGTCTTGGCCAGCCAGATATCCTGGCACTGACCCGTTCTGCGCGTTCGTTCGGCTTCACGCTTCACCCCCGTCGCGCTAGGTCCGGGTCCTTGGCGATGCGTTCCAGATAGCGGCCGTATTGCGTCTTGAGATAGGGCTGGGCGAGGGCGGCCAACCGCGTCTCGTCGATCCAGCCGTTGAGGAACGCGATCTCTTCCGGGCAGCCGACCTTGAGGTTCTGCCGCTCCTCTATGGTGCGGATGAATTCGGCGGCTTCGAGCAGGCTTTCGTGGGTGCCGGTGTCGAGCCAGGCGAAGCCGCGGCCGAGGGTTTCGACGTTCAGTTCGCCCGCGCCGTGGTAGAGGTTGAGAAGGTCGGTGATCTCCAGTTCTCCGCGCGGGGAGGGCTTGATCGTCTTGGCCCGGGCGGGGGCCTCTGCGTCGAGAAAGTAGATGCCGGTCACCGCGTAGGAACTCTTGGGCTTTTCCGGTTTCTCGACGATGGAGAGGACACGCCCCTCCCGGTCGAATTCCACCACGCCGTAGCGCTCCGGGTCCGAGACGCGGTAGCCGAAGACGGTGCCGCCGGTCGCGCGGGCATCGGCCGCGCGGAGCTTGGCCGACAGCCCCTCGCCGAAAAAGACGTTGTCGCCAAGGACCATCGCAGAGGGACCACCGGCGAGGAAATCCTCGGCGAGAAGATAGGCTTGGGCGAGGCCGTCGGGCGAGGGCTGCTCGATATAGTCGAAGCGCATTCCCCAGGCCGAGCCGTCGCCGAGCAGCGCCCTGAACTGCGGCAGGTCGCGCGGGGTGGAGATGATCGCCACCTCGCGGATCCGCGCGAGCATCAGCGCCGACAGCGGATAGTAGATCATCGGCTTGTCGTAGAGCGGCAGCATCTGCTTCGACACGGAATGCGTGATCGGATAGAGGCGCGTGCCCGACCCGCCCGCGAGAATGATGCCCTTGCGTGCCGTGTCGCTCATCCACTCGCCTCCAGTTCGCGGATCACCTCCGACAGGCTGCGCCGCCAGTCGGGTTGTTCTATGCCATAGACGGCCCGGATGCGCGAGCAGTCGAGCGCCGAATTCGCCGGGCGTTTCGCGGGCGTCGGATAGGCGGAGGTCGGAATGCGGGCGACCACTGGGCGGTGGGGCAGGGTGGCGCGGTCGAAGATCGCGTCGGCGAAATCGGCCCAGCTGACGGTCGGAGCGCCCGAAAAATGGAAAAGGCCGCTTTGCCCGCGCCCGTCCCGGAACGCCGTCGCAATGGTCCAGAGCGCATCCGCGATGTCGGCCGCCGCCGTCGGCCCACCACGTTGGTCGTCAACGACCGAGAGCGTGTCGCGCTCCGCCCCGAGCCGCAGCATCGTCTTCACGAAGTTCTTGCCATGGGCCGAAAAGACCCACGACGTACGCAGGATCGCATGGGGCCCGCCGGCCGCCGCGATGGCGCGTTCCCCGTCGAGCTTGGTCTGGCCATAGGCCCCGAGGGGGGCGACCGGATCGTCTTCGCGCCAAGGGCGGGTGCCGGTGCCGTCGAAGACGTAATCGGTCGAGACATGGAGGAAGGGTATGGCGGCTTGGGTGGCCGCGCGGGCCATCGCGCCGGGCGCCGTGGTGTTTGCCAGATGCGCCGTCTCGCGGTCGCTTTCGGCTGCGTCCACCGCCGTGTAGGCGGCGGCGTTGATCACGATGTCGGGGGTGGCGGTGGCAATGAGGGCGGCGCAAGCCCCGGGCTGTGTCAGGTCGGCCACCTCGCGCCCGAGCGCGATCAGAGCGGCCCCTCGGGGCGCGCGGCGGGCGAGCTCGATCCCGAGCTGGCCGGTCGTGCCGAAAACCAGCGCCTTCATCCCGTCCCGAGCCTTTTTCCGACGCCGTCGCGGTCCTGCAGCGCGCGCCACCAGTCTTCGTGGTCGAGGAACCAGTCCACGGTCCGTTCCAACCCCTCGTCGAGCGTCACTGACGGCCGCCACCCGAGTTCTGCGCGGATCCGGCTCGGGTCGATGGCATAGCGCCGGTCATGGCCGGGGCGGTCGGCGACGAAGGCGATCTGTTCGGCGTAGGGCTCGTTGCCGGGGCGCTTGGCGTCGAGGATGGCGCAGATCTTCTCGACAAGCTCGAGGTTCGTCGCCTCGTTCTCGCCGCCGATATTGTAGCTGCGGCCCGCTGCGCCCTTCTCGACGACGAGCAGGAGCGCCTCGGCGTGGTCCTCGACGAAGAGCCAGTCGCGGATGTTGTCGCCCTTACCGTAGATCGGGATGGGCGCACCGGCGAGGGCCTTGAGGATCACCACAGGGATCAGCTTTTCGGGGAAATGATAGGGCCCGTAATTGTTCGAACAGTTGGTCAGCACGACCGGCAGGCCGTAGGTTTCGTGCCAGGCCCGCACCAGATGGTCGGACGATGCTTTCGACGCGGAATAGGGCGAGCGCGGATCGTAAGGCGTGTCTTCGGTGAACTTGCCGGTGGCGCCGAGCGAGCCGAAAACCTCGTCGGTCGAGATATGGTGAAAGCGGAAGGTCGCGGGCTTCCCGGCGGCGGTCCAGTAAGCGCGGGCGGCTTCCAGCATCGTGTAGGTGCCGGTGATGTTGGTTTCGATGAAGGCGGCCGGGCCGTCGATCGAGCGGTCGACATGGCTTTCGGCGGCGAGGTGCATGATCGCGTCGGGCCTGTGCTCCGCAAGGATGCGGTCCACCGTCCTACGGTCGCAGATATCGGCCTGTTCGAAGGCATAAAGTGGGCTGTCGGCGACCACAGCCACGTTGGTCAGGCTGCCGGCATAGGTCAGCTTGTCGAGGTTCACGACGGAATGCCCGGCGCGCACCGCGTGGCGCACGACCGCCGAGCCGATGAATCCGGCACCGCCTGTGACCAAGAGTTTCATGCTCAGGCCTCGTAGACGAAGGGTGTGGCGAAATTGCGGAACAGTGGTGCGGCACGGTCCTTGTCGGACAGAATCGCCTCCACCGGGTCGATGCCCCAGTCGATGCCGAGATCGGGATCGTCGAACCGCACCGCCCTGTCGCAGTCGGGCGCGTAGAAGTCCGAGCATTTGTAGAGGATCTCGCTGTCGGGTTCCCGGGTGACGAAGCCGTGCAGGAAGCCGGCCGGGATCAGGAGCTGCCTGCCGTTCTCGGCCGACAGTTCCACCCCCGTCCATGTCCCGAAATCCGGAGAACCGTTGCGGATATCGACCGCAACGTCGAGGACGCGGCCGCGCCCGCAGCGCACAAGCTTTGCCTGGGCATGCGGCGGCGACTGGAAGTGGAGACCGCGCACCGTGCCTGCATCGCGGGAATAGGAATGATTGTCCTGCACGAAATCCAGTGTGATGCCCCCATCCGCCAGGGCCTGGCGGTTCCACACCTCCGAAAACCAGCCGCGGGCGTCGCCGAAGCGGCGCGGCGTGAGGATCAAAACGCCGGGCAGCCCGGTCTCTTCAATCAACATGTGTGCTCGATCTCGAATTGCGACGCGGGATCTTAACCCCTTGCAGACAAATGCGAAAGGGGCGCTGCCCGTCGCGCGGCGGCAAATGCCCGCCCGAACGGGCATCGTGGCGGGAAAGTTGCGCGAGAGGGCAGGAATTGCGGCATTGCGCTCTTCAAGCCCGGGTGCGATTGTTTCGCCATTGTCATTAGTCCTGAGCGATCCGTCGGGTGGTGGATGACGGGGAAACCGGGGGGCGGTGAAACCGGGGATTTCGTGCCAAGGCGCGGACTTGCTGGTAGAACCGACGCCGGCAAGGTGCCTCACTGGGCGGCGGGGTGGTCAGGATTCTCGGTTGCGCCGGAGCGGATGCCGGCGGTGGTTTTGATAAGGTATTGACGATTGAGCGACTTGAGGCGGCTGACAGGCGGTTGGCGGGAGCGCCCGCGCCACCGCAGCGGGGTGAGGCGGACGCCCGTCGAACTGGGAAGCGATTTGATGACCGAGGCGTTTAACGAATGGGCCGGCGATCCGGCCGTGACCCGATGCGCACCGTTCGGGAATTTCCCGAATGGCTGGCAGATGCGCCTTGCTTTGGTCGCGGAAAATCCTCGCGCTGCGGTGCGGCATGCCATAATCTTGTCAGATCGGCATGGGAGCAGGGGCCGGACATCGTCTGCCCTGCGTCAAGCAAGTTGGGACGAGGATGGCCTGCCGCCGGAGGGCGGCAGTCGGAGAGGGCGCCGCGCCGGCGGATGCAAGGAGGAAGGCGGACGATGAGTGTCATCTCCAAGCGTATACTCGTCACCGGTGGCGCCGGGTTTCTTGGTTCGCATCTCTGCGAGCGGCTGATCGACGCAGGGCACGACGTTCTTTGCATCGACAACTACTTCACCGGCCGCCGGGCGAATGTCGCGCATCTGATCGGCAATCCGCGGTTCGAGATCATGCGCCATGACGTGACCTTCCCGCTCTATGTAGAGGTCGACGAGATCTACAATCTCGCCTGTCCCGCAAGCCCGATCCATTATCAGCACGATCCGGTGCAGACGACGAAGACATCGGTCCACGGCGCCATCAACATGCTTGGGCTGGCCAAGCGGTTGCGCGCGAAGATCCTCCAGGCCTCGACATCCGAAGTCTACGGCGATCCAACCGTGCATCCGCAGGCCGAGGCCTATTGGGGCAACGTCAACCCGATCGGGTTCCGGTCCTGCTACGACGAGGGCAAGCGCTGCGCCGAGACGCTGTTCTTCGACTATCACCGCCAGCACAGGTTGCGCATCAAGGTCGCACGTATCTTCAACACCTACGGGCCGCGGATGCATCCGCAGGATGGCCGCGTCGTCTCGAACTTCATCATGCAGGCTTTGGCGGGCGAGCCGATCACCATCTACGGGGACGGCAGCCAGACCCGGTCGTTCTGCTTTGTCGATGACCTGATCGAGGCCTTGATCCGGCTGATGGAAACCGGCGACGACATCACCGGGCCGATGAACATCGGCAACCCGGTCGAAATGTCGATCCGCGAACTCGCCGAGGCGGTGATCGAACTGACCGGGTCGACATCGAAGCTGGTGTACGAACCCTTGCCGCATGACGATCCGGTTCAACGCCAGCCCGACATCGGCTTTGCCCGCCGCGCCCTTGGTTGGAAGCCGGAGGTCAAGCTTCGTGACGGGTTGACCCGGACGATTGCCTATTTCACCGCGCTCCGCGAGGAGTTGCAGGAGCCAGGAGGGCGCAGCAATGGCTGAGCGCAACGGATCGGTGGCGGACCGCCCGAGCTTCGGGCGCGCGGTTCTCTGGATCGCGCTGGCGGTGCTGGCCTGTCTCAGCGTGTTCCTCGTGAACGGCCGGCCTCTCTTCTACTTCGACACCGTCGGTTACATCTCGCAAGGGCACACCGCGCTCCGGCAGCTCGGGATCAGGGGCGAATCGCCCCTTGCCGCGCGGATCGAGAAACAGGAGGCCGAACGGGCGGCGAATGCTGCCGCAGGGCTTGCCAAACCCGACATGGCGGAGATCGAGGCCGAGAACACGGTCGACGGATCGCGGTCGAGCGTCTATGCGCTGCTGACCGGGATCATGGCCCGGCTTCACGCGATCGAAGGCCTGATCCTCCTGAACGTCGCCGCCGTTCTGGTCGCGCTCTGGCTGCCCATGCGTGTCGCCGCACGGCGATGGGGATTGCCGGTGCCCGTCTCGCAGGCGGTGGCGATGCCGGTCATCGTGGCGTCGCTCGGGTCCTTGCCGTTCTTCATCGCCTATCTCATGCCCGACACGTTCGCGCCGGTCCTCCTCCTCGTGGTGGCGACGCTGACGGTATTCAGCCGTCAGATGCGGCCGTGGGAGGTTCTTCTCGCGGTGGCGCTCGGCTCGCTCGCGATCGTCTCGCACCTGTCGCACCTCGCGATCGGGGTGCTGATGGTGCCGGTCTCGGCGCTTGTCGCGGTGATCCTGTCGCGGCGGCGTTGGTGGCTGCCGCCGGCGCTGGTGCTCGTCATTGTCGGTATCGGATTTGCCGAGCAAAGCGTCCTTCGCTCCGCCGCCAAGGCGATGTCGGATGCAGAGGTCGTCATCAAGCCCTACATCACCGCCCGGCTCATCCAGGACGGGCCCGGCATGACCTATCTCGACAAGCATTGCCCGGACGAAAACATCCCGACCTGCAAGCTTCATGCGGCCCTTCAATGGTCGGACGACCCCTACCGCATTACCGCGAGCCATATCGTCTTCGAGACGTCTGCCCGGCTGGGCTCTTTCCGGCTGATGACGCCCGAGGATCAGAAAGCCGTCGCCGATGACCAGATCGGGTTCTTCTTCGATGTCCTGAAGGATCAGCCGGTGGCGACGTTCATGGCGTTTCTCAAGAACACCTTCATCCAGTCGGGCTGGGTGGCGGTCGATCTGACGATCCCCACCGACAAGATCGTGGCGCAGAACGAAGATGTCAGCGGCCTTGCCTTCAGTACCTTCGACCACGGCCGGATTACCCGCGATACCAGCTGGCTCGGCCCGCTGACGGCATGGCACGAAATCTTTTATGTCCTGTCGCTGGTCGTGATCCTCGCGCTCGTCCTCCTGCCGCGCAGGGTGCCCGGTGAGGTCAAGGCCCTCGCGGTCATGGTGATCCTCGGAATCCTCGCGAACGCGCTGGTCTGTGGCGGCATCTCGCAACCCTCGACCCGCTACGGGGCGCGGGTGATCTGGCTCTTGCCGCTGATCGCGACGGTGATGGTGGTCTTCGCCCGAAGGGCCCGCCAGTTCGATGCCGCGACGGAGGTGCGGGGATGACGCCAGCCGGTGCCGTGACGATTTCGGTCGTGATGCCGGCCTACCGGGCCGAGGCGCTGATGCCGCGCGTGCTGGCGCCGCTTCTGGCGATGCAGGCGCGCGGCGAGGTTGCCGAGATCCTCGTCGTGGACGATCAGTCTCCGGACGCGACGGCGGATGTCGCGCGGAGCCTCGGCGCGAAAGTGCTGACGACGCCGCGGAATGGCGGGCCGGGGCTGGCGCGCAACCTGGCGGCCGAACACGCGGTTGGCGACGTCCTCTGGTTCGTCGACAGCGATGTGATCGCCTGGGAGGACGGCGCGCTGAAACTCCAGTCGGCGTTTGCCGATCCCGGGGTCGCCGCCGTCTTCGGATCGTACGACGCAGCGCCGGACGGGGCGCCCTGGTTCTCGCGCTACAAGAACCTGATGCACCGTTTCTACCACCAGACGGCGGAGCGCGATGCCCGAACCTTCTGGGCGGGCTGCGGCGCTGTGAGAAAGGACGTATTCCGCCGCATCGGCGGGTTCGACGTGGATACCTACAAGGTGCCCTCGATCGAGGATATCGAGCTTGGCTACCGGATCCGCCGCGCCGGCGGGCGGATCGTTCTCGACCCGACGCTGCACGGCAAGCACCTGAAGGTTTGGACCCCGAAGAACGCGATCCACACCGATATCTTCCGCCGGGCACTGCCTTGGTCCCGGCTGATGATCTCGCGCGAAGGTGTCGCGAACGATCTCAATACAAGCCATGCGGAAAAGGCGAAGGCCGGGATCGCGGGGCTGTTGCTTCTGTCGATCGTCGCGCTGCCGTTCGCACCGGCGCTTTGGCCGGTGACGCTCGGCCTCATGGCGCTGGCGGTCGCGGCGAACTGGGGATTCGCGCGGTTTCTCTACGTGAACGGAGGCGTCGGCTTTGCCGCGCGGGCGCTTCTCTATCATCAAGTCTACTACGTCTATTCGGCGGCCGCCTTCGTCTGGTGCCTGTTCGAATATCATGTGCTCGGCGTGAAGAACCGGCTGCACGTGCCGTGAGGCACAGGAAAGACGGGGGCGGAACGCGAAAGGGTACGGGTGAAGGGAATGAAGGATATGGAAGACAGGATGGCCGATACGGGCGAAGCGATGTCGCTGGTGTCCGACGTCGACGGCATGTCGCTGAGCGTCGTGATCCCCGCCTATAACGAGGAAGGCGCGGTGCGCGCGACCATCGAGGACGTCCGCGCGGCGCTGGAGCCCCTGGGTATTCCCTACGAGATCATCGTCGTCGATGACGGGTCGGAGGACGACACGCTGGAAATCGCCCGCCAGACCGGCGTGATCGTCGACAGCAACCAGGTCAATACCGGCTACGGCGCGAGCCTGAAGCGCGGCATCAAGCGCGCGCAGCACGAATATGTCGCGATCATCGACGCCGACGGCACCTATCCGCCGCGCTACCTGCCGGAAATGCTGGCACTGTGCCGCGATCAGGACATGGTCGTCGGCGACCGCGGGGCGGCGATGAAGAACGTTCCTTGGATCAGGAAGCCCGCGAAGTGGGTGCTGAACACCTTCGCGTCGTTCCTGGCCGAGCGGAAGCTCAACGACCTCAATTCCGGGTTGCGCGTCTTCCGCAAGTCGGAACTGGTGCCGTTCATCCCGCTTCTGCCGCAGAAGTTTTCATTTACCACGACGATCACGCTCTGCATGTCGTGCAACGGCAAACGGATGATCTATACGCCGATCGAGTACGGCAAGCGGGTGGGCAAGTCGAAGATCCGCCCTGTCGATTTCATCAACTTCATCATCCTCGTCCTGAGGATGACGGTGCTGTTCAACCCGCTCCGGGTCTTCATTCCCCTCGGCCTCGGTTTGATGGCCTTGGGTGGGGTGAAGTTCATCTACGACGTCTGGATGGACAACCTCTCCGAAACGACGATCTTCGCGTTCCTGTCGGCATTGATCATCTGGTCGCTCGGACTGATCGCCGACATGATCTCGCGCCTGCATCTGAGGCCTTGACGTGGCTCTGACCGGAAAGGCGATGCGCAAATGGGCGATCCGCGCGGGCGGGTCGGCGGTGGCGCTGTCGCTGATCTTCTGGTTCCTGCCGAAAGAGGCGATCTTCGAGGGCTTCGCGCGGCTGAGCTGGCCGTTGTTCCTGTCGGTCCTTCTCGCGTTCCTTCTGTGCCATGTCGTGACCGCGTCGAAATGGTGGCTCCTCATGGACCGGGCGATCCCGCTGCCGACGGCGCTTCGGGCGCATTTCGCCGGGCTCGCCGCCAATCTCTGCCTGCCGGGTGCGGCCGGCGGCGACGCGGTGCGGGCCGCGATGGCGCATGCGCGCCTGAAGGATGGGCCGAAGGTGGCCGCCGCCGCGATCGGGGACCGGCTGATCGACCTCGTGGGGCTGGCCTGCCTGACGCTGACCGGGCTCTTGCTGTTGCAAGGCGGGGAGGGCAGCACCGCGCTTGCCGTGACCATTGCCGGGATCGTCTTCGCGATTGCCATCGTCGGGCTGTTCGTCTTCCCGCGCGTCGCGCGACTCGTCTGGTCGCGGTGGCCCGGCCTGCCGGCGCGCGACCTCGCCTTCCGCGTGGCGGATGCCTTCGCCGCCCTTGGCCGGCGGCCGGGGCTTCTGCTCTTTACGCTCGCCCTCTCGGCGGGGGTGCAGGCGGTGCTGATCCTGCTGTCGATCCATCTCGCCGAGGCGGTGGGCGTTCATGTCGCGACGGCGGCGTGGTTCTTCGCCTGGCCGCTCGCCAAGATCATCGCCACGCTGCCCCTGTCGCTCGGCGGGCTCGGGGTTCGGGAAAGCTCGCTCGCCGCGCTTCTCGTCCCGTTCGGGGCGGCCGCCCCTGCGGTCGTGGCTTCGGGCCTTGCCTGGCAAGGCATCCTTTACCTCGCGGGCGCGCTTGGCGCGCTGATCCTCGTCGCTTCGGGCGGCGGGTTCGGCGCCGCGCCCTCGCAACTTCCGGAGATTTCCGAGTGACGGCAGAGACTAGTTCGAAAGCCGGCGACCTGCCGCGCGTGACCGTCCTTGGCGCGGGGCCGGCCGGGATCGCGGCGGCCTTTGCGTTGACCAAAGGCAAGGCCGAGGTCGAGGTGCTGGAGCGCGCCGCCGTTGCGGGCGGCAATTCGACCTCGTTCCAGATCGACGGCATCTGGTGCGACTACGGTTCGCACCGCTTCCACCCGGTCGCAGACGAGAATGTTCTGGCCGATGTGAAGGCGCTTCTGGGCGATGACCTTCTCTTGCAGCCGCGCCACGGGCGCATCCGCCTTGGCGGGCGCTGGATCCATTTCCCGCTGAAGCTTCAGGACGCGATCCTGCGCCTGCCGCCGGCCTTCGCGGCATCGCTGATCGGCGACATGGTCCTGAAGAAGTTCCGGCGGAAATCGCAGGGGCCGAAGAGTTTCTCGTCGGTCCTCTACGACGGGCTCGGCCCGACGATTTCGGAGAACTTCTATTTCCCCTACGTGAAGAAGCTCTGGGGGCTCGATCCCGACAAGCTGGCGGTGATGCTGGCCGAGCGGCGCGTTTCGGGCAGTTCCATCGGCAAGATCCTCGGCAAGATGATGAAGATGCTGCCGGGGATGCGGGGGGCGACGACGGGGCGCTTCTACTATCCGAAAAAGGGGTTCGGCCAGATCTCGCAGGCGATGGTCGCGGCTGCCGAAGGGCAGGGGGCCGCGTTCAGGTTCGGCGCCGACATCGTCCGGATCGAGCGGGACGGAACGCGGGTCACCGCCGTCGTTACCCGCGACGGCGGCGAGGAGCAGCGCCACGAGGCCGATCAGGTGTACTCCACAATTCCCCTCACCACCGTCGTCAAGCTGATGGACCCGCCGCCGCCGCCCGAAGTGGTGATGGCCGCGCAGTCGATCCGGTTCCGCGGCATGATCCTCGTCTACCTTATCCTCGAGGCCGACCAGTTCACCGAATACGACGCCCATTACTTCCCGGAACTGTCGATCCCGATCAGCCGGATGTCGGAGCCGAAGAACTACAATTCGGCCACTGAGCCGACGGGCCGCACGATCCTCTGCGCCGAGCTTCCGTGTGATCCGGGCGAAAAGTGGTGGGACATGACAGATGAGGCATTGGGCAAGCATTACTGCGAATGGCTCGGCAACCTCGGACTGCCGGTGAAGATGCCGGTGCTCCGTTGCGAGACGCGGCGAATTGCCCACGCCTATCCGGTCTACGACCTCGACTATCAGCGCCATTTCGAAACGGTGGACAACTGGCTCCTCGGCCTCGACGGCTTCCTGAGCTTTGGCCGGCAAGGCCTTTTCGCCCATGACAACACGCACCACGCCTTCGCGATGGCCTATGCGGCCGCCGACAGCCTGACGGCGGAAGGGCACGTGGACCGGGCGGCCTGGGCGGCGCACCGGCACGAATTCGAAAGCCACCGGGTCGAGGATTGAGCTTGTCCGGACCGGTCGTCGACATCCTGATGTATCACTCGATCTCGAAGCGCGGCGGCGCGACGTCGATCGCGCCCGCGATCTTTGCCGAACAGATGGCCGCAATCACCGAGGCGGGGCTGCCGGTCATCACGCTCGACGATCTTCTTGCCGCGCGCGAGGGAAAGGCCCGACTTGCGCCGCATTCGCTGATCCTGACGTTCGACGACGGCTTTCAGGACTTCGCCGACGCGGCGTGGCCGGTCATGGCAAGACACGGCTTCCGCCCCATCGTCTATCTTCCGACCGCCTATATCGGCCGCGCCGAGGGCTGGCACGGCATCGCCGATCCGCCACGGGCGCTGATGGGCTGGGGCACGATCCGGGCGCTGGCGAAGGAGGGCGTGGACTTCGGCAGTCACACCGTCCACCATCCCGATCTCGACAGCCTGTCCGAAGAAACGCTCGAGGCGGAGCTGGTGCGCTCGCGGAGCGAGATCGAGGACCGGCTGGATGCCCCGGTCCGGCATTTCGCGCCGCCTTACGGGATCGCCGGGCCGGAGGTTCGGGCGCGGATCGCGGAAAGTTATCATTCGTCGGTCGGCACGCGCCTCGGTCAGGCCGGGCCGGGGGACGATCCGTTCGATCTGCCCCGGATCGAGATGTTCTATTTCACCGACCGCGCCCGCTGGCGCGCGCATCTTGCGGGGCGCGGTGCGGCCTATCTTGCCGCGCGGCGGGGGCTTCGCGCGCTGAAGGGGGCGGCGATGAAGCCGTGGAAGGGGCTGTGATGCCGGGGCGGGGCCGATGAGCGTCGGACACAAGTTCATCAGGGGCGTGGCCTGGATGCTGGCCGGCGGCTGGACGGAACAGGCGATCAATTTCGTCGTCTTCGTCACCATGGCCAAGATCCTCGGGCCGGAGCTTTACGGCCTTCTCTCGATGGCGGCGGTCTTCATCGTGCTGGCCGAGGCCCTGGTACGCGAAAGCGTGTCGGAATACCTGATCGCCGCGCCCGATCCGGTGGCGGAGGACTACAACGCGACCTTCTGGCTCACGGCCGGGCTCGGTCTGGCGCTGGCCGTGCTGCTCTGGTTCCTCGCCGGGCCGATCGCGGCGCTTTACGGCCACGCGGAGGTGGCGGGGCTGATCCGGGGCCTGTCGGTCACGGTCCTGATGATCGCCTTCACCGCCGTGCCCGTGGCGATCCTGAGGCGGGAGTTCAACTTTCGCGTCCTGTCCTTGCGCGCCATCGCCGGGGTGATCGTCGGCGGGACGGTCGGGGTCGGCATGGCGCTGGCGGGCTACGGGGTCTGGAGCTTCGTCGGCCAGTGGATCGCGATGATCGCCACGAACGTGGTCATGGCCTGGACCGCGGTCGCCTGGCGGCCGGGAATTGTGACAACCCGTGCGCATCTGGCGCGGGCGGGGGCGTTCGGGGCGCAGGTGCTCGGCCTTCGCGCGGCGGAACTGGCGGCGGCGCAGTTGCCGACGCTGATCATCGGCGCGACGCTCGGGCCGCTGGCGACGGGCCTTTATTCGGTGTCGTGGCGACTGGTCGAGACGCTGACCTTCCTCATCTCCACGCCGCTGCGCATGGTCTCCCAGCCCGCCTTCGCGGCGGTGACGCGGGAAGGCGGGCGCGCTGGCGATCTCCTTCTCGACATCGCGCGGCTGACCGGCGTCGCGGCCTTCCCGTTCTTCGTCGGCCTTGCGGTGGTGGCAGAGCCGGTTTTGCGACTGGTTTTCGGCACCGAATGGCTTGGCGCCGCGCCGGTCCTCTCGGTTCTTGCCTTCCTCGGCCTCTACTTCTCTATAGCGATGGTGCAGCAAAGCTTCTGCCTCGCGGCCGGCAAGGCGGGGGAGATCACGATGCTGACCTGGGCGAATGTGGCGCTGGGCGCGGTTCTGATCCTGATCGCATCGCGCTGGGGGCTCGTCGCGATCACCGCCGGCTTCGTCGCGGCGCATTACATCCTGTGGATCTTCCGCTACCGGCTGGTGGCGCGGATCGGGCGGATGGCGGTCCTGCCGCTCATCACCTGCAACATCCTTCCGGCACTCGCGACGGCGGCGATGGCGGTTGCGGTGCTTGCCGTCCAGCACATGCTCGCGGGCGCGCCGCTTGTGGTCAACGTGGTGGTCAGCATCCTGACCGGCGTTCTGGTCTTCGCGGTGCTCGCTTTGCTGCTGATGCGGGACCGGATCGGGCTTTTCCTTTCCTATGCGCGGCCGGCGCCGCAGGGCGGAGGGGCGGTATGACATCGCTCCGCATCGTCATGTTCACCACCTTCTACCCGCCCTATTCCTTCGGTGGCGACGCGATCGGCGTTCAGCGGATGGCGCGCGCCCTGGCGGCGCGGGGGCACGACGTCAGCGTCGTGCATGACGAGGACAGCTACCTCATTCTCGGCGGCAAGCCCCAAAGCGAAGGCGCACCGGACGGGGTGCGGCGGATCGGGCTCAGAAGCCGTCACGGCCTCATGTCGAACCTTCTGACGCAGCAGCTTGGCCGCCCGGTCGTCCATGCCGCGCGGATCCGCGAAATCCTGGCGGAGCGCAAGCCGGACATCATCTGGCACAACAACACCTCGCTGATCGGAGGGCCCGGGCTTCTGCCGATGGGCGATGGGCTGAAGATCTACGAGGCGCACGAGCATTGGCTGGTCTGCCCGACCCACGTGCTTTGGCGGTATGGGCGTGAGCTGTGCGGCGAACGGCATTGCCTGAAATGCCAGCTCAGCTACAAGCGCCCGCCGCAACTCTGGCGCCATACCGGCATGCTCGACCAAGCGCTGGATCACATGGACCTGATCATCGCGAAAAGCGAGTTCAGCCGCGCCAAGCACCGCGAATTCGGGCTGAGGCAGGAAATGGAGGTGCTGCCCTATTTCCTGCCCGACCTGTCAACGCTCGCGGCGCCCTACACCGGCCATCCGCGCCCCTATTTCCTCTTTGTCGGGCGGCTGGAGAAGATCAAGGGATTGCAGGACGTCTTCCCGGCGATGGACCGCGTTCCCGAGGCCGATCTACTGATCCTCGGCGATGGCGACTATGCGGGCGAGTTGAAGCGGCTTGCCGCCGGCCATCCGCGTATCCAGTTCCTGGGCCGCAAGTCGCCCGAGGAGTTGAACGCCTATTATCGCGGCGCCTTGGGTCTTGTCGTCCCGTCGGTCTGCTACGAGACCTTCGGCATCATCCTGATCGAGAGCTTCCGGCTTGGCACGCCTGTCATCGCCCGTCGGCTCGGGCCGTTTCCCGAGATCGTGGAAACCTCGGGCGGGGGTGCGCTTTTCGAGACGGAGGAGGACCTCGTCGCGGCCATGCGCGGGCTTCAGGAGGATCCGGCGCGCCGGGCGTCGCAGTCGCAGGCGGCGCGGGACGCGTTCGGCGCAATCTGGCGCGAGGACAGGGTGCTTGCGGCCTATGGCGCATCGTTGGCACGCGCCGCGCACCGGAAGGGCGATGCCGGGCTTGCCCGAGCGTTGGAGGCCGGGGCTTTCGAGGCCGTCGCTTAAGGGGCCAGGGTTGCGATCCTGTGCGCGTTGGCCATGACCGAAAACGTGATCGTCGTGGCCGGGATTGCCGGCAGCGACGAGGCGTCGATGACGTGGAGGCGGGTGAGGCCGTGCGGCCGGCCAAGCACGTCCGATGTGCCGGGCGTTGGTTTGTCCGACATCGGCACCGACCCGCCGACATGGAAGCTCGACCCCGGCGCGCCGGGGCGGCTCGCGAAGGTCAGCGCGAAAAGCCCGGCCTTGCCCATCGCCTTGCCGATCCGCGACGCCGCACCCTTGAGAACCTGATCCATGACCGGGTTTTCCTCAAGCCGGGGCAGGAGCCGTCCGCTCCGCCCAAGGCTCAGGCCGATCCGGTGGGAATGGTCGGAATGGAGAAAGATCTGCGCCACGATCAGGCGTCGGGCGAGCGCGGTGAATGCCGGCGCCGAGAAGGGGAGTTTCGAACCGTAATTGGCGATCAGGTCGCGGGCATAGTGCTCGTTCCAGCTATAGAGCTGGGAGTGCACGAGATGTGGCGAAACCTCGGGGGCGTCAAGCTCGACGAAGATCTGCGGAAGGGTGTGGAACGCACCGCGATCCGGGCGGGCCTTGTTTCGCCACAGCTGGATCATCGGAAGAAAGGCGTGCTGGCTGTCCTTCAGCACTAGCTCGCCGTCGCCGGGCATCGAGGCGAGGAGGATGCGCGCGGTCTCAAGCACTCCGGCGCCGAGGAAGGCGCGGGTGCCGGCCATCGAGGTGCCGTCGTCCAGGTGGAGGGTGATGCCGCCGTCGGTCTCTTCGAACCGTGTTACGGCCGCGCCGGGTCTGTAACGGAAGTTCGGATCGGCGCGAAGCTCCGCAAGCGTGTCCGTCGCCGACCAGATCAGGCCGAAAGGGCAACCATGCAGACAGAGACCGCAGCGCCGGCAGGCGGCGTCAACGGCTTGCCGTGCGGCCCCGAAGCGAACCCCTTGTGCGGCGAGGGCGTCGTGGCCGCGTGAAAGGCGGCCGAGGAGCGCCTCCGCCTGCACGGTGGGCGGGATACCGGCGCGGCCAGTGGCAGGGAAAACCGGCAGCAAATCGTCGAGATCGTCGGCGCGGCCGGCGACCGGCAGAAATTCTGCCACCGCCCTGTAATGCGGCGCGAGGTCGGATGCGGTGATCGGCCACCCCGCCATATCCTCTTGCCGGTAGGGCAGGACCGCCGAGCCCCAGAGGTTGGACAAGCCCCCCACCGCCCGCGAGGCGCGGAGCGCCATCCAGCCGGGCAGGTCGGCGAAGGTCGCGGCCCCGGCTTCCATCGCGAAATCGGAGCCGAAGCGGCGTATCTGACCCGGCGGTGTCGCATATTGCGGCGCCATCCAGGCGTCGCGCTCCGTTTGTCCCCAGCCGGCCGGATCGGTCGCGGCGAGGGCGACGCGTCGGGCTTCGGCCTCCGCCTCCAGCACCTTGCCGCCGTCGAGCATCAGGACCGTCCGCCCCCGCGCGAGAAGTGCCTTTGCGGCCGACACCCCGGCGGGGCCGGAGCCGATGACGATATCGGGCGCGTCAGTCACGGCGGAACACGATCACGTTGCCGTCGCCGAGCGTGCCGCCAAAGCAGCGGACCGTCTTCAGCACGGTCTTCTCCGGTCGGTCCGGCGCGCAGACATCCGAACCGCCGATACCGGCGTCGAGCGCCATCTGCGGCACATCGCGGAAGTTGCGGCCCGGAAAACCGACGACGAGGATCACCGGGCCGGGTTCGGCCAGCGCTGCCTTGTATTCGTCGTCGGTATAGATCGCGCCCCAGTCAGCGCCGTAGAAGCCGCGGAAATCCTGTTCGGAATAGCCGACCGCATAGACCCGTTCACCCGGCTGGCGGAGGCTTTGGGTGAAGGCATAAGCGCCGGCGAGGTCCTGTTTCGGGAAATCGTAGTTGCGCTTGGCGAGGAAGGCCGAGATCGCGACCAGAGCCACGGCTAAGAGCGCGAAGAGACCCCGCGACACCCGCTCTCCGCCGATGAAATGGGCGATGACGGCGCAGGAGAGCTGGACGCCCGCGACGAACAGGAGCATCAGGAAGCCGATATCGACGAAGAAGAAGCGCGGCCAGATCCGCATCCCGACCGCCATCAGGATACCGGCGGTCAGGCTGATATGGAGGAAGGTCGTGATCGCGAAAAGGGGCGCGTCGCGGTGCAGCGCAATGGCGCCGAGAAGCGACACCGCCAGCACCGCCGCGCCGACGAGCGCCACGATCGGGCCGGTCTGGCCGATGCCCGTCCGGATCGCCTCGAACGCGGTCCAGACCGGGTTCTGGTATTCTTGCATCACGTCGGTGGCGGAGCTCTCCGACACGGTCGAGACGGTGTCGAGAAGGCTCGGCAGGATCGGCAGGTAGAGGAGCGCGGCGATGAGGCCGCCGATGAGAAAGCCCATGAAGGGCAGGCGGAAGGTGGCGCCGTCGAGTTGCCCCCGCAGCGCGCGGGCGATGACAACGGCGAGCCAGATGAGCCCCTGCGCCAGGAAGAAGAAGGCGCCCGTGAGATGGGTGAAGACCGCTGCGGCGAGGCAGAGCCCGTAGAGCGCCCATGTCCCCCGCGTCGGCGTCTTCATCCCGCGCAGGAAGAAGAGCATTCCGAGCGTCGAGAAAAGCGCGAGCCCGGTATAGCCGCGCGCGTTCTGCGAAAACCAGATCTCGTGGTAGGAGAGCGCGAGGAGGAGCGTGGTCACATGGGCGATGAGCGCCCCGGCGATGTCGCGGGCAAGGACCCACATCGCGGCGAGCGTCCCGAGCCCGAAGAGCATCGCCGGCAACCGGATCGCCCAGGGCGCATCGCCAAAAAGGCTCATCGACGCCTTGGCGGCAATGTTATGCAGGTAATGGTGATTCATCGAATAGGACTGGATCATCTCGCCCCAGCCGAGATTGACATGGGTGACGAGCGTCTGGATCTCGTCATGCCACATCGGCGCATTCAGCCCCCAGATGCGGAGCGCCGCTGCAAGGACGACGATCGCCGCAAGCCAGAGATAGTCGCGCTGTCCTGAGCCCTGCATCGCCGGCCTCAGGCCGCCATCGCGGCGCGTTTTTCGGCGACGATGTCGGCGATGATCTCCGACAGCGGGCGGCGCGGACGGAATCCGATCGTGCGTTCGAGCTTGGAGACGTCGGGCAGGCGCCGGGCCATGTCCTCGAACCCTTCGGGATAGACGTCGCTGTAGGGGATGAGCTTGATTTCCGATGGCGATCCGGTGGCGGCGATGACCTCCTCGGCCAGTTGCCGGATCGTCACCTCCTGATCGTTGGCGACGTTGAAGACCTGACCCTGCGCGGCCGGTGTCGCCATCAGGCGCACCAACGCCTCGACGACGTCGGCGACATGGCCGAAGCAGCGCGACTGCTCGCCGGTGCCGTGCACCATGAGCGGCCGGCCTTCGAGGGCGGACTGAACGAAATTCGGCAACACCATGCCGTAGCGCCCGGTCTGGCGCGGGCCGGTCGTGTTGAAAAAGCGCAGGACGATGGCGGGTAGGCCGACCTCACGTACGTAAGCCAGCGTCAGGAATTCATCGAGTTGCTTGGCAGAGGCGTAGGACCAGCGCAGGTTCTTCGTTGCGCCGATGGTGAGATCGTCATCCTCGCTGAACGGGAACTTCGTGGCCTTGCCGTAGACTTCGGAGGTCGAGGCGACGAAGGTCAGCTTCCTGTCCTTCAGCGCCGCCTTCAGAACATTCTCGGTGCCGTTGATATTGGTCAGGATCGACCGCGAAGGTTCGTCCATGATCAGCTTGACCCCTACGGCGGCGGCGAGGTGAAAGATCACTTCGGCCTCGTCCGTGAGGGACTGGACGAGGCCGGGATCGAGGATCGTCCCTTCGACCAGACGGAAGCGGTTGTGGCCAGCGAGCGACGTGAGGTTTTCGCGCCGGCCGGTGGAGAAATCGTCGAGTGCGGTGACGGAATGTCCTTCTGCGATCAGACGTTCGGAAAGATGCGAGCCGATGAAGCCGGCGCCGCCCGTAATCAGGATCCTCATATCACCTCACGCGAATTCAGACGCTTAATGCTACGCGGGATCGTAACACGCGGAATCTGCCACTGCCATGAGGATGTCACGACTGTAGCGGGGTTCGGAAACAGTGACCGCCTCTGGCTCCTGGCGCGTCGTGCACGGGAACGATTTTGCGGCGAATCCCGTCCGCGGTCAGGCGTCGCGCGGCCTTCGCGCCGTGCTGACGGAGCAGGCAATCCGGATCAAACGGGGCGCATTCATAAAATTGTTCCCGTCCGGGGTACAACATTCCTGACTGGTGGCGGGAAGGTTGCTTGGCTATTTGTATATGTGCAATTTTCCTCGGGGCTGTGCTACTTCTCAGCGTCTTCGGGCGCCCTGCGACAGGCTTGATTATGACCAATGTTTTTTCACTCTACTCGTCCCTCAAGGACCGTATTGCCCGGCGGGAGGCGCGTATCGCGACGGTTGGTCTTGGCTATGTGGGCTTGCCGCTCGCGCTGACGATCAGCGAGGCGGGGTTCCCGACGACGGGCCTCGATCTGAACGGCGCGCGGGTGGCCGCCATCAATGCGGGCGAGAAGGTGATCTCCTACTTCCCCGAGGGCCGGATCCGGAAGGCCGTCGCGGGTGGCAGGTTCGCGGCGACCGGTGACTTCGCGGTGCTCGCCGAGGCCGACCTGATCCTCATCTGCGTTCCGACGCCGTTGTCGCCGGCGCGCGAGCCGGATCTGAGCTACGTGATCCGCGCGGTGGAAGCGATCGTCGAATGGCTGCGCCCGGGGCAGCTCGTGGTTCTGGAAAGCACGGTCTGGCCGGGGGCGACCGCAACCGTCGTCAAGCCGATCCTCGAACGCGGCGGCCTGCGCGCCGGTGAGGATTTCTTCCTGGCCTTCTCGCCCGAGCGCGAGGATCCCGGGAACGAAAAGTTTTCGACCCAGTCGATCCCGAAAGTCGTCGGGGCCGACGACACCCGCTCTCGTGAGTTGATCGACCAGTTCTATTCGCACATCGTGACGAAGACCGTTCCGGTCAGTTCGCTCGCGACCGCCGAGGCGGTGAAGTTGGTCGAGAACAGCTTCCGCACCGTGAACATCGCGCTCGTGAACGAGATGAAGGTCGCGATGGAGGCGATGGGCGTCGATGTCTGGGAGGTGGTCAAGGCCGCATCCACCAAGCCCTTCGGATATATGCCTTTTTACCCCGGACCGGGAATCGGCGGCGACTGCATTCCGGTGTCGCCGGTCTATCTCTCGTGGCGGGCGAAGGATGTCGGATCGGCCTTGCCGATCGTGGATCTGGCACGTGCCAACAATGACGGCGCCCCGGACATGATCGCCGGTCGCGTGGCGGTCGAGTTGTCGAAGCACGGCGGCGTGGCGGTGAAGGGCGCGCGGGTGCTGATCCTTGGCGTCGCCTACAAGAAGAACGTCGAGGATACCCGCGAAAGCCCGGCGCTCGCGATCCTGAAGCGGCTGGAGGCGATGGGCGCGGAATGCGACTATCACGATCCCTATTTCCCGGTCATGCCGGTGACCCGGGATCATCCCGCGCTGGCAGGCCGCCAGTCGGTCGCCCTGACCGGGGATACGGTGGCGGGCTACGACGCGGTGCTGGTGGCGACCGACCATACCGATGTCGACTATGCGCTGGTGGCCCGCTCGGCGCGGCTTGTCCTCGACACCCGCAACGTGTTCGCCGCATTCGAAACGACAGACCGGCCGGCACGGCTGGTGAAGATATGACGTTAGGGAAGCCGGCGCCCGCGCCCGGGGCCGGAACTGGGTTTGATCGGCCGGCGTTTTCAAACGCCGGTGTGGAATAGGGAGCGATTCGGATGCTTTGGGTTTGGGTTTTGGTCCGCTACAAGACTTGCAACCCTAGGTTGCGGATCGTTCCGGCGCTCGCCGCGAAATCCGGCAACGTGTCAACGAAGAGGTGGTAACTTGCAGGATTGGTTCCGGATGTGGCACCCTTGTCGGGTGTTTTCGTGAAGATCGTTTTGTGCCCCCACTACGCCCATGTATATTGGGCCCAAGGGGCGGATTTTTATAACTGATGTTTTTGGGAACGGTGGTGGCTAGAATGCAGCAGGAAAATCCTTGTCCCGTCGTTGTCATCGGCGGCGGCCCCGCTGGCCTGACTGCGGCTTACGAGTTGCAGAAACGGAGCAATGCCCACAAGCCGAAGGTCTATGAGGCCTCGAACATGGTCGGCGGCATTTCGCGGACCGAGTCGAACAACGGCTACCGTTTCGACATCGGTGGCCACCGCTTCTTCACGAAGGTGAAGGAGGTCGAGGAGATGTGGCACGAGGTGCTCAAGGACGACTTCATCACCGTCCCGCGCCTCAGCCGGATCTACTACCGCGAGAAGTTCTTCGACTATCCGCTCAAGCTCTTCAACGCGCTGACCAATATCGGCCCGTATGAATCGATGCGCATCCTGCTGTCCTACTTCAAGTGGCAGGTCCGCCCGTTCCGCAAGGAAGAGAGCTTCGAGGAATGGGTGATCAACCGCTTCGGCGGCCGGCTCTACATGCACTTCTTCCGCAGCTACACGCAGAAGGTCTGGGGCATCGATCCGAAGGACATCCGCGCCGACTGGGCAGCGCAGCGGATCAAGAACCTGTCGCTTTTCAAGGCGGTCTGGAACGCGATCTCGGGCGCGAACGACACGACGAGCCTGATCGAGGAATTCCAGTATCCACGCCTCGGTCCCGGCATGATGTGGGAGCGGACCCAGGAACTGATCGAGGAAAAGGGCGGCGAGGTCCATCTGCGTTCCGAAGTGGTCAAGGTGAACCGCAAGGACAACCGCGTCATCTCCATCGACGTCAAGCACTGGCACGAGGACGGGCGTGAGCCGATCATGGAGCGGGTCAAGGGCGAGCATTTCGTCAACTCGATGGCTCTGCGCGACCTGATCCACGCGTTCGACCCGCCGCCGCCGCCGGAAGTGATCGAGGCCGCGAACAGGCTGAAATACCGCGACTTCCTGATCGTGACGCTGGTTCTCGACCATGCCGATCCGTTCAGGGACAACTGGATCTACATCCATTCGCCCAAGGTCAAGGTCGGCCGCATCCAGAACTTCCGCGCCTGGTCGAAGGAGATGCTGCCCGATCAGAACACCGCCTCGATCGGCATGGAGTATTTCTGCCAGCAGGGCGACGGTCTGTGGAACATGACGGACGAGGAACTGCGGCAACTGGCGTCCGAGGAACTGGAGCAGCTCGGCCTCGCCAAGGCGACCGACGTGATCGGCGCCGCGATCATCCGGCAACCGAAGGCCTATCCGGTCTATGACGGTGAATACCGCGCCGCCCTCGACGTGCTTGAGGAGTGGCTTTTGAGCCTCGAGAATTTCCAGACCGTCGGTCGCAACGGGCTTCACCGCTACAACAACCAGGATCACTCGATGCTCTCGGCGATGCTGGCCGCGCGCAACATTCTTGGCGAGCAGCACGATGTCTGGACCGTCAACGTCGAGCGGTCCTACCACGAGGAATTCGAGGTCAAGAAGCCGGCAGGGTCCGTGAAGGCGGCACTCGCGGCCGAGTAGACCGGCTTCAGGCAGACGAGGGGCGGTCGTGCGGCGGCTGACGGACAGTATCTACGGACTTTGGCTTCTGCTGGCATTGCCGGCGGTGTGGTTCCTTGCGGAACGGTTCGTCCTGCACGGCAAGGTCGCCTTCGTTCCCTGGACGGGCATCTTGTCCTGCTGGTTGCTGATCCTGACGATGTCGGTCACGCCGTTCCAGCTGCTTTTCGGGCCGCTTCCCTGGCTGAAGAAAAGACGGCGGTATTTCGGGGTGGCGAGCTTCGGCTACGCTTTCCTTCATCTCCTTTTCTGGATGGTCAACGTCAACATGGGCGGCCTGATTCGATCCTTCATCCGGATCGAGATCCTTACCGGATGGATCGCGATGGCGATCATGGTCGTCCTCGCGGCGACGTCGTTCGACGGGGCGGTGAAGAAACTCGGACCGCGGTGGAAAACGATCCAGCGCTGGATCTATCCAATGGCGATCCTCACCCTTGTCCACTGGGTGATGACGACCGATCACCTCATGGATGTGGTGCTCTATTGCGGGCCGCTGGCGGTGCTGTCTGCCTGGAGGATCGTCCGCTATCGGAGCCGGCTCCGCAGGGCCTGAGAGGCGTTGGCGGCATCCGGCCCCCGAGCACACACCTGTTCAGGTGAGCTTTGACGGACTCTTTTGGCGCCGCTAGGCTTGGCACCACCGACAGGCGGAAGGGCAGGATGACCGACACGGGACCGGAAGGCGAACTGACGCTCCGCACGCTCGCCATGCCGCGCGACGTGAACGTCAACGGCGACATCTTCGGCGGCTGGGTGCTGAGCCAGATGGACATCGCCGGCGGCATTGTCGCGAGGGAGCGGGCGAAGGGTCGTGTGGCCACCGTCGCGGTCGATGCGATGAAGTTCATCCGGCCGGTGAAGGTTGGCGATGTCCTTTGCATCTACGTGAAGATCGGTCGCATCGGTCGCACCTCGCTCGCGCTCGAGATCGAGGCCTGGGTTCTGCGGGGCCGGATCGGCGCGCGCGAGAAGGTGACCGAGGCTATCTTCACATTCGTCGCCATCGACGACGACGGCAGACCGAGGGTCGTACCCGCGGCCTGAGCCGGCCGGCTCCAGTCGAGATTTCAGATCGCTGCCCAGTCCGTGAAGCGCCAGGTCACGCGCGGCGGGCGCGGTTTGCGGTCGCCGGGGCGCGGCTTCGGGGCGGGCGGGTCGGGGATCTGGCGGTTCATGGCTTTCTCCTTCCATTGGGAAAGACATGGGGGCCGCAGGCGACGGCGCCGGCTTCGTTTCAATCATCCGGCATGGTCGTAATACCTTGTGATGGGGCGGGACCCCCGGAAAATACCGGGGGGGCCGGTTACCACTCACCCTACGATCCTGCTTAAAATGTCTTTCTGCAATATCATCAGACTAGCATGAGGTGCCCCTTCGCGCAGGTCGGGAAAACCGGACCACCGGGGCAGAAAGGTCAGGATCCCGCCTTGCCCTCATCCTTATCGCGGACCACCTCGATCTTCACCTTGGTCACGAAGGCGGCGAGGGCGCCGATCACGGCGAGAAGCGGCGCGGCCAGGACGACGGCCCCGCCGGCGAGGGCGCCGATCGTCAGCGGCACTTCGAGGACGAGATCGCCGTCCGGTTCGGTGATGCGGATGCGCTTGACCTGGGCGTCGGCGGCAAGCTCCTTCACCCGCTTGACGAGCTGGTCGCCTGCAACCTCGATCTCCTCGGTCCAGGTGCGTTTCTTCGGGTTTTCGGGGTTCTTATCGGTGTCCGGCATGGCATCGCCTCCGTTTCTGGGACCGCCGCAGCATGGGGCGAGTCGGCGCGGGGCGTGTTGACGGGGATCAAAGCGGGTGGGTCCTGGATCGCGTCAAGTTCCCGTCCCGCAGCCGTCAGTTCCGCGTAGGTTTTCCGTAGCTACAGACGTGTTACGGAACGGCACGGCAAGGGGCTGGCACATCCGCCGCTCCGGGGCGGCTCCGCGCGCCGTCAGGATACAATTGAAACGGCGGGCGACATCGCGGGGAAACCGGAAGGGGGTATCAAGCGTTTGATCGAGGAAGGGCCTGAGCGCCCGAGGAGGACCCGATGAACCGCGACCACGCCCGGAAGACGACCCCGCCCCGCAGGACCGGCCCGCGCCCGCCCGCGACCTGGCGCTTCAGCGACTGGGCGATGATCTGAGGCCCGGCGCCCGCTTTCGGGCGCGGCGCCTTGCGCGAATCGCATCCCAAAAGTGATTCGAGATTTATAAATTCTACCTAAGATTGTGTCTGGCGTTAGGCGAGGAACTTGTTCCCTGTAGGAGACGATCTGCCCTTGGTGCCCGTCATCGTTGAATGGTCAGACATGATGTCCGAAAAATGGCGCGATTGCGGCGCGATCAGGGCACAATCTGGTCACGTTTCCGACATTTCTTTGGTCAAAGATTGTCCTCAGGTAGCGAGTTTATCCTTGAAACAAGAACAATCACGCACACTCACGCACCCTGGAGCACACGAATGACCGACCTCGTCGAAAAAGCCCGCCTCGGCCGCACCAACGCCCTGTCGCACATTTCCCGCGACGGCAAGCGTGGCCTGACCCCCCGCCGGGACAGCCTTGGCCACCGCTCGATCCCGCTCGCCTTCGTGTCCAACCGCGCGAAACTCGGCACCAACGGCGCGTTCGCCTGAGCGCCCGACCAGACCACGCCGCTTGCAGCAACGGGTGTGCCGGGAAGGGCGCGCCCGTTTCTTATTGGGGGAGGCTTGGCGGAGGGCAGATGAGGGTACCTGTTGTTCTACCGAGATATCCGGTTGGGCTGTGTCGGGCCAGAAGGTTCGGGATCGGTGCCGGTTGTGGAGTTCGGGGAGGAGGGCGAGTGTTCACCCCCCCCCCTTTTGCGGCACCGGGTTGTAAAGATCGGTAGCGAGGGGGAACCCCACCCTACGGCTCGCTTTCCCAAAGGAGATGCGAATTCTGCAGCGCGTGCAGAGGTGCAGGTCGCGGGTTGCGTTGATGCCGATCAAATCGTCCGACAATACTCCGTGCCACGATGTCTTGCCGCAAGGGGGATGTCATGTCTGGGGTCCGTCGAAGCTTTATCCGTCATTTGCTTGCCGCATCGGCTGCCTTCGCCATTTTCGGCAGCGGCGTGGCGGCGCAAGGGCCGACAAGGGACGACTACATACGGCTATGGACACAGGCCTGCGTGGCGGGAGGGGCGAGCAAGGCCCTGCCGCTGAGTTCTCTGGAGACCGATACGATCCGGACTATGGTCTTCGTCATGCTTGAGTCGCAGTATAACGCCATCAAGTCGTTCGGTGGCCGGCCGACGAAGAGCCTTGCACAGTTCCGTGCTCAGGCTTGCCAATGCTCGGCGACCGAACTTGCCAAGCGCAAGGGCGATCTCCGCAAGCCGCCCAGCTCCGCGCAATTGCGGTCGGCCTTTGAGAAATGTGTCCAGTCGATCCGCATGCTGGGGCAGTGAGTCGCCCGAGCGAGGCCGAAGCGAGCCGTGGGAGTGATGGGCGGGAACGCCACTCTAGGGCGCGCTACCGCCACCGCGTGCCGTACATAATTGCTTCGCAATCGCTTTCGCGCACGCGTTGAACCCGCGTGGGAAATCCAGGGCCTCCAGCCGCCTCAGCGGCTGAATTTCTTGTATTTCACCCTTTTGGGTTCAACGGAATCCGGCCCGAGCCGCCGGATCTTGTCTTCCTCGTAGGCCTCGAAGTTGCCCTCGAACCATTCGACATGGGCCTCGCCCTCGAACGCCAGGATATGCGTGCAGAGGCGGTCGAGGAAGAAGCGGTCGTGGGAGATGATGACGGCGCAGCCGGCGAAGTCGTCGAGCGCGGCCTCCAGCGCCTGGAGGGTTTCCACGTCGAGGTCGTTGGTCGGTTCGTCGAGGAGAAGGACGTTGCCGCCGGATTTCAGGAGCTTCGCCATGTGGACGCGGTTCCGCTCACCGCCCGACAAGAGCCCGACCTTCTTCTGCTGGTCGCCGCCCTTGAAGTTGAAGGCGGAGCAGTAGGCGCGGGAGTTCATGGTGGCGTCGCCAAGCTCGATCTGCTCGGCGCCGCCGGAGATCTCCTCCCACACGGTCTTGCCGCTGTCGAGCGCGTCGCGGGACTGGTCGACATAGGCGAGCTTCACGGTGTCGCCGTAGCTGACGGCGCCGGCGTCGGGCTGTTCCTGCCCGGTGAGCATGCGGAAGAGGGTGGTCTTGCCGGCGCCGTTCGGGCCGATGACGCCGACGATGCCGCCGGGGGGCAGCGCGAACGAGAGATCCTCGATCAGCTGCTTGTCGCCCATGTGCTTCTTCAGGCCCTCGACCTCGATCACCTTGCCGCCGAGGCGCGGGCCGTTCGGGATGATGATCTGGGCGCGGGTGAGCTTGTCGCGCTCGGACTGGTCGGCGAGTTCGTTGTACTTGTTGATCCGCGCCTTCTGCTTGGCCTGCCGGGCCTTGGCGCCGGCGCGGATCCATTCAAGCTCGCGCTCCAGGACCTTCTGGCGCGACTTGTCCTCGCGCGCTTCCTGTTCGAGGCGCTTGGCCTTCTGTTCGAGCCAGGAGGAGTAGTTGCCCTCGTAAGGAATTCCGCGGCCGCGGTCGAGTTCGAGGATCCAGCCGGTGATGTCGTCGAGGAAGTAGCGGTCGTGGGTGACGATCAGGATCGTGCCCTTGTACTCGATGAGGTGCTTTTGCAGCCAGGCGATGGTCTCGGCGTCGAGGTGGTTGGTCGGTTCGTCGAGCAGGAGCATGTCGGGCTGTTCGAGCAGCAGCTTGCAGAGCGCGATGCGGCGCTTTTCGCCGCCCGAAAGCGTGTCGACCTGGGCGTCGTCGGGCGGGCAGCGCAGCGCCTCCATCGCGACGTCGATCTGGCTGTCGAGATCCCAGAGGTTCTCGGCGTCGATCTCGTCCTGGAGCTTCGCCATCTCGTCGGCGGTCTCGTCGGAGTAGTTCATGGCAAGCTCGTTGTAACGGTCGAGCTTGGCCTGCTTGGCCTTCACGCCTTCCATCACGTTGCCGCGGACATTGAGCGCGGGGTCAAGCTCGGGCTCCTGCGGCAGATAGCCGACGGTCGCGCCCTTGGCGGCCCAGGCCTCGCCGGTGAAGTCCTTGTCGATGCCGGCCATGATGCGCAGAAGCGTGGATTTACCCGCGCCGTTGACGCCGACGACACCGATCTTCACGCCGGGGAGGAAGTTCAGGCGGATGTTCTCGAAGAGCTTCTTGCCGCCGGGGATCGCCTTGGAGACGCCGTCCATGTGGTAGACGTATTGATAGCTGGCCATGGGGGGTGTCCTTCGGAATGCGTGTTCTGCCCCCATCTAGACAAGAGCGGGGCAAAGGGCAATCGGGGGCGGGTTGATCAGTCCTTTTGGAACGTGAAGTTGTCGAGGTGCCGTCCGAGGATCTGTTCGACATACTCCTTCCGGTCACCGCTAAAACAATCACGCAAATAGCGTCTGAACTCGTCCCCGCTCCCGACGCCTGACAACGCGGCCATCCAAAACTCTCTAGACCAAGTGATGAAGCCGTCGTCAGTATCAAATGATGAATCGAGGCCGTAGATAGAAAGTATGTCGCTATGTGTGGCGCTGCCAGATCGTAGTTTGGAATACGTATCCGGCGCCAGAATACGAAGCATGGTCGCGGCCACCAGAAGGTACCGATAACCATTCTGCATAAGCCCCAGTTTCGGGATAAGTTGAGTGTGCGCGACAATCCGTTCGACGTCTCGCAGGCTGACGACCTCCTGACGGGTTAAGTATCGAAAATGGTGTTCAATCTCGGACGCTACGGCGCTCGGTACCTGCAGTAAGTTTGACAGGCTGCGAAAATATGCTGTTGCTGCATGGGCGTCTAGAGAACCGTGACTTCGTGGAGGTTTAAGTGTGAGATGAATGAACTTCTTCAAATATCCCGCAGCATCAATTTTATCGCCATACCGGGCGCGTACGGAATTTTCCAGCGACCGAAGATTGCTTCCCAAAACGAAATGAACGTTCGGCACCGCGAAGAAATGCTTGATGATTTCAAGTAGGGCGAGCGCGAAATCTGGTCGACAGCGGTCGAGTTCGTCCACGACGAAGACGATCTTCTGTGGGGGGCCATCCTTGACTTCGGTAAGCCCGACTAAGGCCTTACGAAACTCCTCCATAGCGCTGCGCCGGGCGCTTTCCTTTTTCCAGAAGTCGTCCACCGCCTTGGATAACTCCTTGCCGGTCGCCTCAAGAATGGGATCGACAGCGGCGACTGCAATTTCAGTGGCGCCTGCGGTTGCTGCCGCCAGTCCTACACGGGTTATCGGTTTGGCGAGTTTTGCGGCGGCAGTTCGTACGCGACTGAAGGTATTGGCTACGCCTTTTTTGTCGCGCCATTGCTCCTGCACGGTTCCCACGAGGCTTGGAAGTGGGTCGTCGAGATAGTCGTGTTCGAATGCATCGAAATAGATGACTCTGGCTGTCCCGCCATTCTCTATCACATGGGCGCCGGTCCAGAGCTTGAGGAAATGCGACTTTCCGCTGCCCCATTCTCCATCGAAAGCAATGACAAGGGGTTGATCAATCCGCTCGACAAGATCGGAAATTCTTTTGCCGGTATCGGCGCGACCGAGCATGTCGTATGGGCGCCCCTCGTGATCATTGTCTTGAAATCCGACCTTACCGACCGGAATATAGCGGTCTTCTAAAAAAAACTTCATGGCAACCCTTTATCAAAACTTGTTCTCCAATTTAACGATGCATATCAATTTCGGCAATGCTGCTCGAAGCGGGAGCTTTTTGTGTTCAGAGCCGTTTTTCGAACCAGTGATGCGCGTAGGGTTCGGTGTTGAACGCCGGGATCTCGGTCCAGCCGGTGGAGCGATAGAGGGCGATGGCTTCGCCCAGCGTCCGGTTCGTGTCGAGGCGAAGCGTCGTCATTCCGAGGCTGCGGGCGCGGTCTTCCGCCGTCTTCATCAGGCGCGTGGCGAGGCCCATGCCGCGCGCGGCGGGCGCGATCCAAAGGCGCTTGATCTCTCCGGTCTTGCTGCCGTCGCCTTTCAGCGCGACACAGCCGAGAGGGTGGCCGTCGGAGAGCGCGACAAGGAAGGTGCCGCGAGGGGGCACCATGTCGACCGAGTCGGGATCGCGGGAGAGCGTGACGTCGAAGCCGCCGGGGAAGCGGCGTGCGAGTTCGGCGTAGTAGGCGTGAAGGCAGCGAAGCGCATCCGCATCGCGGGGGGCTGCCTCGGTGATCGCGATCTCTTCCAGACGGGCGCGGCTCATGCGCGTGAGCTTAGCCGCGCCGCCGGGCCGCGCAAGTCCGCAGCTGGCGGAAACCGGCCCGAGCCGGCCTCAGGCGAGGCCGAGCGCGTCGAAGTGGGCGCGGAGTTTCAGGCCGCGCGCGGGATTGACCTGCTCCACCCAGCCGATCCGGCCCGAGAGATGGGCAAGGAAGGCCGGGTCGTCGCGGCGTGGGTCGCCGGGGCGGCCGAGATGGTGGATCACCGCCTTGAGGCGGTCATAATCGGCGCGGGCGAGGTTGACATGCTGGTTGACGGTGATCCCGGTGACCGATTGGCGCCCGGCGGCTGTCATGATCCGGGTCTTGCCGGGGTTCAGGCGGAACCCCTCCTCGACCACGATGTCCGGCACGGTGCGGGTCAGGATCGGGACAATGCGGCGGTCGCCGGAAAAGCTCAGATCGTCGGCATAGCGGGTATAGATTGCGTCAAGAGAGGCAGCGAGACCGGCGAGGCGGCGGTCAAGCGCATTGGCGCAGAGATTGGCGAGCGCGGGCGAGGTCGGGGCGCCCTGCGGCAGGTGGCGGCCGGTCAGGTTCGCGGGCATCGGCAGACCGGGCGTCTGCGCGACCTCGCGCGGCGTGCGCGTGGTGCAAAGGCCGGCGAGATCCCGGGCGACGCCACGCGGATAACCGATGGCGCGAAAAAGCCCGTAGACGCGGCTCGCCGCGATGGAGGGGAAGAAATCGGCGAGGTCGAAGGCAATGACGACCGCTTCACCGGCGTGGCGCGCCGCCGCGCCGATGCAGTTGCGTCCCGGCACGAAACCGAAACTGGCGGGGTGGGCGGGAACAAGATCGAGGATGCCGTGCAGGACCCGTCGCTGGAGTCGCTTGAGGAGCGGTTTCGGTTCCTCGATCAGGCGCAGGCCGCCGGATTTGCGCGGGATCAGGTGATGCCGGTAGTGGATGGCGAAATGTGAGCCGGACAGGGCCGAGAGCGCGTTGAGATCGGCGAAGCGAACCAGCTGTCGTGCCGGCAGGCCGAGCCAGGTCGCGAGCATGTCGACATTGTCGAGCGCGGGAAGGTTCAGGCTGCCGAAAGGAGGCGGTGGACGGAATCGGGCGGCTGCAAGCGGGAAGTCGGGCACGATCCCGTTGCGCAGCGCGAATTCCGCGATCCGCCAGACACGCGGTTCATCCAGAAGCAGGCGGGCGATCCGGCCGGGGTCGGGGGCAACCCGGCCCGGACACCGCGCGACAAGGAAGCGGGCGAGCTTCGGGGCGTGGCGTTCCAGCCGGACGGGCAGGCGTTGGCGCAGATGCGTCTCGATCCCGATTTCGGTCCAGTCGGTTTCGGCCAGCGATGTGGCGAGGGGAAGGAGGATCCGGGCGTAGTTCATCACGTGTCCAAACAGGGGCGGCAGCGATGCCCAACCTCACCCGTCCTGCATGACCCGCCCTGGGCAACGCCCAGCCACGGTCATGCGCCGCATGTCCATGATCGCAAGTAGAAGCCGGGGAAGCCCCGGCCTGCCGATCGCTCGGCCTCTTGGACATCGCTGCCGCCTGGCTCAACCTTAGGCCGGCAGCGGGAAGGGTCAAGGGCGGTTACATCCCTGACGGTGAACGCGAATCCGGCGACCGGAGGGTTTGACATTCGGGGGACGCCCGCGACAGATAGGCGACATGAAGTACTCGGAATATCAGTGATGCGGACGGGGTTCCCGACAGCTTGTCCCGGCATGACCGTCGGGCTTCTCGGCGGGTCGTTCGACCCTGCCCATGCGGGCCATGCCCACATCACCCGCGAGGCGCTGAAGCGGTTCGGGCTGGACCGCGTGTGGTGGCTGGTCAGTCCCGGCAACCCGTTGAAGGCGCGCGGACCGGCGCCGATGGCGTCGCGGATCGCCCGGGCGAGGGCGGTGATGGATCACCCCCGCGTCGTGGTGTCGGACATCGAGGCGAAGCTTGGCACGCGCTACACTGCCGCGACGCTGCGGCGGCTGATCGCGCTTTATCCCGGCGTGCGGTTCGTCTGGCTGATGGGGGCCGACAATCTGGCGCAGTTCGATCAGTGGCAGGACTGGGAATGGATCATGCACCACGTGCCGCTCGGGGTCTTCGCCCGTCCGGGAGCGCGGCTCGCGGCGCGCGGCGCGCGGGCGGCGGACGAATTCGCGCGCTACCGTTTGCCGGCTGAGGCGGCGAAGCTCCTGCCGCGGATGGCGCCGCCGGCCTGGTGTTTTCTCGACGTGCCGATGATCGACCTGTCGTCGAGCGCGATCCGGGCGCGGGGAGAGTGGCGGCCGGGTTGAGCGGGCTGTCCGTCCTGCCTTGCCGCGGGCGCGACAATTTCCGACCGGAGGGCGGTCCCGTAAGAAGATGTGAAGAGCCGGGACTTGCGGCAAGGCGGGGGCTGGGCGATGGTTCGGGCATCGAGGAGGAGCAGATGACGCAGGTCACGCGGCGGCTGGTTCTGAGCGGGCTCTTTGGCGGCGCGGCAAGCGCGGCGCTGGCCAACGCGCCGGCGAGTTCTTTGCGGCCCGTGGCGCGGACCGGATTGCGGGTCGCGACCTCGGGCGCTGTCCGCGCAGCGCCTGCCGTCGATTTGATCGGTGCGGCTGGGCTGGGCGGCGACGTCACCTATGTGGTCGCGGATGCCAGGAGCGGGCTGATCCTGGAGGCGCGGCAGGGCGACAAACCGATGCCGCCGGCCTCGACTATGAAAGTGCTCACCTCGCTTTATGCGCTGGAGCATCTCGGGGCGGGCTACCGGTTCCCGACCCGGCTGATCGCGACGGGGCCGGTCCAGGGCGGAAAGATCCGTGGCGATCTGGTGCTTGCAGGGGGCGGCGATCCGGAGCTGACGACCGACGGTCTCGGCGACATGGCGGCGCGGCTGCGCAAGGCCGGGGTGACCGGGGTGACGGGACGGTTCCTCGTCTGGGGCGGGGCGCTGCCCTATCTGGAGGCGATCGACCAGAGCCAGCCGGCCTGGCTGGGCTACAATCCGGCGGTGTCGGGGCTGAACCTCAACTTCAACCGGGTAAATTTCGTGTGGAAGCGGGCGGGCGGCGGCTACGAGGTCGGCATGGATGCCCGCGCGCAACGCTTCGCGCCGCCGGTCTATTCGACGCGCGTGAAACTCGCCGACCGCGACCTGCCGGTCTATTCCTACAGGAACGGCGGGCGGGTCGAGGAATGGACTGTCGCGCGCCGGGCGCTCGGCAAGGGGGGCAGCCGCTGGTTGCCGGTGCGCCGGCCGGAGCTATATGCCGGCGACGTCTTCCAGACCCTGGCCCGCGCGCAAGGTGTGCCGCTGCCCGCGCCGGATGTCGTGGACCGGATGCCGGGTGGCACCGTCCTCGTCGAGCGGGCGAGCGACGATCTGGCGGTCATCCTGCGCGACATGATGAAATATTCGACCAATATGACCGCCGAGGCCGTCGGCATGGCGGCCTCCGCCCGGCGCGGCGTGACCAGCCATGCCGCCTCGGGCCGTGAGATGGCCGATTGGTTGAAAGCCCGTGCCGGCGCCGAGAGCGCGCGGTGCGCCGATCATTCGGGCCTCGCCGGGGCCTCGCGCATATCGGCCGAGGACATGCTCAAGGCGCTGGTGACGCTTGGACCGAATGCGGGGCTTCGGGGGCTGATGAAGGAGGTGCCGTTCCGCGACGACGGTGGCCGCAAGATCAGCGGCCATCCAGTCACGGTGGAGGCGAAGACCGGCACGCTCAATTTCGTCTCGACGCTCGCGGGATATGTGCGGGCGCCGGGGAATACCGATCTGGCCTTCGCGATCTTCACCGGCGACGTGGCGCGGCGGGACGCGGTGCCGGACAATCAGCGCGAACGCCCGGAAGGGGGCGCCGCATGGGTCAAACGCTCCAAGCGGTTGCAGCAGCAGCTGATCGAACGCTGGGTGGCGGTCTACGGCGCCTGACGGTCAGACACCGTAGCGGGCGGCGGTCAGCCCGTCGAAGTCGATTTCGGGTTTCCTGCCCATCACCAGATCGGCCACCGCCCGGCCCGATCCCGCCGCCATCGTCCAGCCGAGCGTGCCGTGGCCGGTATTCAGGAACAGGTTGCGGTAGCGGGTGGGGCCGACGATCGGGGTGCCGTCCGGCGTCATCGGCCGGAGGCCGGTCCAGCCTTCGGCCTGGGCGAGGTCGCCGCCCCTGGGGAAGAGGTCGCTGATCACGTGCCGCACCGTGCTGGTCGCGTGGGGCCCGAGTCTGTCGGAATAGCCGGCAATCTCGGCCGTGCCCGCGACCCGGATGCGGTCGCCGAGCCGGGTGATCGCGACCTTGTGGGTTTCATCCATGATCGTCGATTGCGGGGCGAAGCGGTCGTCGGTCACGGGCAGGGTGACGGAATAGCCCTTGACCGGATAGACCGGCAGGGGAATGTCGATCGGGCCGAGGAGTTTCGGGCCGAAACTGCCGAGCGCGCAGACATAAGCGTCGGCTTCCACCCGCCCGAGGCTTTCGGTCATCACGCCTTTTACGTGGTCGCCCTGCACCTGGATCAGCCGGATATTCTGGCCATAGTGGAATGTCGCGCCGAGGGCGGCGGTCTTTTCCGCCAGCGCCATCGTGAACATGCGGCAGTCGCCGGTGCGGTCGGCGGTGAGCCGCAGGCCGCCGACGAACTTGTCGCGCACCTCGGCCAGCGCCGGTTCGGCGGCAATGCAGCCGTCGCGGTCGAGAACCTCGTAGGGGCTGTCGAATTCGGCGAGGATCGCCTGGTCGGCCTTCGAGGCCTTCAGCTGCTTTTCGGTGCGGAAGAGCTGGAGCGTGCCCTGTTCGCGCCCGTCATAGTCGATGCCGGTCTCGGCGATGAGTTCCGGCAGGACGTCGCGCGAATAGTTCGAGACCCGGACCATGCGGGACTTGTTGAGCGCGTAGGCCTCGTCGGTGCAGTTCGCGAGCATCTGGGCGCCCCATTTCCACATCCGGGGACTGATGAGCGGCCAGATGAAGAGCGGGCGGCGCTTCATGAAGAGCCATTTCAGCGCCTTCATCGGAACGCCGGGCGCCGCCCAGGGCGAGGTCATGCCGTAGCTGAGTTCGCCCGCATTCGCGTAGCTCGTCTCCATCCCCGGGCCGGGCTGACGGTCGAGCACGACGACTTCCGCACCCTGACGAGCCAGATAGTAGGCGGTGGTGACACCGATCACCCCCGCGCCCATGACGACGACTTTCATTGGTCCATCCCGTTCCCAAAAGGTCTTCGCAGGACCATGCCCTTGGGTTTGCGCCGTTTCAATGGTCCGGGCGGCCGGATCGGGGCTGCTGTGGCATTCCGCCACGTAACCTGCCCGGAATTTCCACCGGTCAGAGCTTCAGGTGTCGTGCCCGTGCGCCCCATTCGATGGCCGCGGCGTGAAGGCGGTCGATCTCCAGCTCGTGCCGGACCTCTTCGAGAAGCCGGAGCTCTTCCTGCCGGAGGGAGCCGTCGGCGGCCGCGACATCGCAGGCGAGCGCATAGGCGGTTTCCCAGAGCCGTTCGGGCAGCGCGTCGCGGACCATCGCGAAGAGGGTGTCGAGCCCGTCTTCCTCCTCCATCATCTTGTAGACGGTTTCGGCGACCTCGCGGACGGAGTCCATATCGTAATCGGCGAAGATCGGCAGGTGGTTTACCTGCCGTTCGATCGCGACAAGTTCCGATGTGCGGATGGATTCGTCGGAAAGCGAGACGGTAACCATGATCGCGACGAGGGCGTCCTGGGCGGAAAAGGCGGGCAGGGTGTGGGGCACGGTCATCGTCCTTCTTGTTTCGCCGGCAAATTATTGACGATCCGCCCACCGTTCAATAGGAACCGGAGCCATTGGCGCATGGGCGCCGTCCTTTCGGGAATAACTGTCATGTCTTCTTTGCGCGACGCCGCGATGAACTCCAAAGCCTGGCCTTTCGAGGAAGCGCGCCGCGTGCTGAAACGCTACGAGAAGAAGGACCCCGAGAAGGGATACGTGCTGTTCGAGACCGGCTATGGCCCGTCCGGCCTGCCGCATATCGGCACGTTCGGCGAGGTGCAGCGCACAACGATGATCCGCCGGGCGTTCGAGATCATCTCGGACATCCCGACGCGGCTTTTCTGTTTCTCGGATGATCTCGACGGGATGCGGAAGGTGCCAGAGAACGTGCCGCAGCAGGAGCTTCTGAAGGCGAATATCCAGAAGCCGCTGACCTCGGTTCCCGATCCTTTCGGCGAGTACGAAAGCTTCGGCCACCACAACAACGCGATGCTGCGGCGGTTCCTCGACACGTTCGGCTTCGAATACGAGTTCTATTCGGCCACCGAGTTCTACAAGTCGGGCGCCTTCGACGACACGCTGAAGCTGGCCACGGAACGCTACGAGAAGATAATGGAGATCATGCTGGCCTCCTTGCGCGAGGAGCGGCAGCAGACTTACTCCTGTTTCCTGCCGATCCATCCCGAGACGGGGCGGGTGCTCTACGTGCCGATCAAGCATGTCGACAAGAAGGAACATACCGTCACCTTCGACGACGAAACGGGGCGCGAATGGACGCTGCCCGTCACCGGCGGCAATGTGAAGTTGCAGTGGAAGCCGGATTTCGGCGCGCGCTGGGCGGCGCTGGGTGTCGATTTCGAGATGTATGGCAAGGACCATTCGACCAACACGCCGATCTATGACGGGATCTGCGAGGTTCTGGGCGGCAGGAAGCCCGAGCATTTCACCTATGAGCTGTTCCTCGACGAGCAGGGGCAGAAGATCTCGAAGTCGAAGGGCAACGGGCTGACGATCGACGAATGGCTAACCTATGCCGCGACGGAGTCCCTGGGCTATTTCATGTACCAGAAGCCGAAGACCGCGAAGCGGCTCTGGTGGGATGTGATCCCGAAGGCGGTCGACGAGTATCACCAGCAGCTGCGCGCCTTCCCCGATCAGGACGAGGCTGCGCGGCTGGCGAATCCGGTCTGGCATATCCACAACGGCCAGCCGCCGGCATCGGACATGGTGGTGCCTTTCGCGATGCTCCTGAACCTTGCCAGCGTGGCGGGGGCGAAGGACAAGGACGGGCTTTGGGGCTTCATCCGGAAATACGCGCCCGACGCCTCGCCCGAGCAAAATCCGCAGCTCGATCAGGCGGCGGCCTTCGCGGTGCGGTACTTCAACGATCACGTCGCGCCGACGCGGACCTTCCGGCCCGCGAGCGAGAGAGAGCGGGCGGCGATGGAAGACCTGTCCGGCCGGTTGAAGGTATGGGATGGCGGCCTCGATGCCGAGGCGCTGCAATCCATGGTCTTCGCGGTCGGCAAGGAGCACGGGTTCGAGCCGCTGCGCGACTGGTTCACGGCGCTTTACGAAGTGCTTCTGGGCGCGAGTCAGGGGCCGCGATTCGGCGGGTTCATCGCGCTTTACGGCGTGGGCGAGACCGTTACGCTGATCGAAAAGGCGCTTGCCGGCGAGATTGCGGCCTGAACCGGCGTTGCGACGGCAAGGAGGGGGCCTCCTTGCGTCGCGACTGCCGGATCAGCTTGCGCGCCAGATATCCCACCAGCCGCGCCAGCGTCGGGACAGGCCGGACGCCCTTTCGCTGAAGAACAATTCGCCAAGCGTCCTTGCATCGGCGAGAAGCCGGGCCTCCTCTTCGGCGGCGCGGGCTCGGAGGTCGGCCGCGTCCGCTTCGTCCTTCAGCGCCTCGATCAGGTAGGCGAGGTCGCGCGCGTCGCCCAGAGTTTCGCCCAGAATGTCGGCGGCCGCGATGTGGTGGGACATCATCTCGGGCCATATCCGGGTGAGGAGGCGGGCGTGGTACCAGTGGTCCTTCACGCGCTTGCGCCAGAGGTGCAGCGCCTCTCCGGTCGGGTCGTTTTCGGCGGCGTTCATGGCCTTGCGGGCTGCCGTCCAGCTGCGTTCGAGTCCGTCTTCGAGGGCGTCGAACCCGGCGCCGGAGATCTTCCAGTCCTTCGCGCGACGGGCGATGGCGGCAATGGATTCGGCATGCCCGGCGAGCTCTTTATCCGCGTCGGTGCCCCCGGCGCGAGGGCGCACGATCCGATCGCGAAGGGCCGCCAGCGCGTCGGGCGGCATGTAGATCCGGCTCGCGACGTCGTCGAAGGTCGTGGCGAGCACGTCGGCATCGCGCAGGTCCGAGATCAGGCGCGCGGCATCGCGGAGCGCCGCATTCTCGCGCTCATAGCCCTTGAAATGCGGCCGCACCAGCCTGAGGAGCGCGCGGGTTTTCTTAATATTCTTCCGCAGTTCGTGAACGAGCGCGTCGCGTGGCAGTTTCGGATCGGCGAGAAGTGCCTGCGACGCATCGAGGCGTTCGCGCGCGATCCTTCGAACGGCCTTTTCGGTGCTCTTGTCCTTGGCGCTGAACGTGAAACCCATAAGATTGTCCCCTTGGCCAAAACGGTTTTGGCCTTTTCCGGGTCGGGAGTAGACTGGGTGAATGTAACCTTTGGATGACGGGGCCGAACAGGGGAGGCGGCGATGCGGCACGCTTGGGTCATGTTTCTGTCAATGTGGCTGGCGTCAGGTGCGGCGAGCGGCGATGACGGGGCGGATATCCGCAGTGTGATCGGCAACCAGATCGCCGCGTTCGAAGCGGACGACCTTGCGACCGCGTTCGGATACGCCTCTTCGACGATCCGGGGGATCTTCGGCTCGCCCGAGAATTTCGGGCGCATGGTCGCCGGGGGGTATCCGATGATCCGGCGGCCGGATGCGGTCAGCTATCTCGGCCTGCGCGTGGAGGAGGGGCGCCCGGTGCAGCGCATGGGCTTCCGCGACGCGGCCGGCGCTATCCACCTTTTCGACTACCTGATGGTCGACGGCCCGGACGGCTGGCGCATCGACGGCGTCTATCCGGTGCCCGAGACCGGCGCCGGGGTCTGAGCGGCGAACGCCCGGGTAACCGGGCGGTCAGGAAACTCCTGTAGACCTGTGCGCCGTGGGCCCCGGTGGCCCGGCAACTTCCCGGAATGAGCGGACTTCCCTGACGGCGCCGGAGCTGGCGCCAGCCGGCGCCGCTTTTCGCGCGCCCAAGGAGGTCCGGCGCAGACGGGGCCTGGAACAGGACAAGGGATTTATCGCGATGAACAAGGCGATCACCGACGGGCTGGTCTTCATGCCGCCCGCTTTCGAGAACGGACTGGACGTCTGGTCGGCCGGCGATGGCACGCCGGGATCGCCCACCTATGACGGATCGCCCAATGCGGCGCTGGTGCCGGCCGATCAGGATTTCAGCGGTTGTCTCGAGCTTCTGAAAACCACCAACACGGTGAAGCTCCGCTACACCGGGGATACGACGATCCTGCCGGGCTGCTACCTGCGCATCCGCGCCCGGGTGAAGGCGATGAGCGGCAACCTTCCGACGGTGCGCATCGCCGCCTGGGCCGGGGCGGCCGGCGGCGCGCATGTGACGGGCGTGGTGGAGACCGGGCCGAGTGTCCAGCTTCTTGCCTACGGCAAGATCGAGACCGTGGAGGCGATCGTCGGCACGGGCACACGCACCGGTGTCGACATGTCGTGGGGCACGGCCGCGATCTTCGGCCACTTCGGCCTCGACCTGACGGGCCCCAATGGCGGTGTCGTGCGTATCGACGATATCGAGATCGAGGACGTCACCTCGGCCTTCCTGCGCGACATGATGGACTGGGTCGACGTGCGCGATTACGGCGCGAAGGGCGACGGTGTCACCAACGACGCCACCGCCTTCGAGGCGGCCGATGCCGCCGCTGCGGCCACCGGGCGGACGCTGCTCGTCTCGGCCGGGACCTATTATCTCAACGCCGACGTGACGCTCGAATCCAAGGCGCGGTTCGAGGGAACGGTGACGATGCCGGTGAACCGGCGCCTGTCGATGACCCGCAGTTTCGATCTTCCCTCCTATGCGGCGGCGTTCGGCGACGAGGAGCTTGGGTTCAAGAAGGCGTTCCAGGCGCTTCTCAACTGGGCCGATCACGATTCGCTCGACCTTGGCGGCCGGCGGATCGAGGTGACGGCGCCGATCGACATGCAGGCGGCTGTCGACAACAAGACCAGCTTTGCCACCCGTCGCGTCATCCGCAATGGCCAGTTCAACGTCATCGACGGGCCGGCCTGGACCCCGACGGTCGTCACCTCGCAGGCGAGCTACAATACCGCCAACGACCTGGTGCTGAGCAATGTTGTCAACATCGCCAACATCAAGGTCGGATCGCTGGTGACCGGCACCGGCGTCGGCCGCGAGGTCTATGTCAATGCGGTCAACGTCGGCGCCGCGACGCTGACGCTGAGTCAGCCGCTTTACGGTGCGGCGGGCACCCAGACCTACACCTTCACCCGGTTCAAGTATGTCCTCGACTTTTCCGGCTTCGCGTCGCTGTCGAAGATGACGCTCGACGATGTGGAATTGCAGTGCAACGGCTATGCGAGCGGCATCATGCTGGCGCCGAGCGGGATGATCTTCCATCTGCGCGACAGCCACATCACCCGGCCGAAGAACCGCGGCATCACCTCGATCGGGACGGGCTGTCAGGGGATGATGATCGACCGCTGCAATTTCCAGTCGGACGAAAGCGGGCTTCGGTCGCAGGACCGAATCTCCATCGCGTTCAACGCCAATGCGAACGACGTGAAGATCCGCGACAACCGGGCGATCCACTTCCGCCATTTTGGCCTTCTCGGCGGCAACGGCAACCTCATCGTCGGCAACCATTGGTTCCAGGGGGATGACGAGGTCAGTGGATTGCGCCTTGCCGGTCTGATCATTGCCGGGACGGATGTGAAGACGACGATCACCGGCAACTACATCGACAACTCGTCGATCGAGTGGACGAACGAGTACGAGTCGGATCCGAGCTTCGGCAACCAGTATTCGTTCGGCGGCCTGACGATCACCGGCAACACGTTCACCGCCTCCGACGTCGCGCCGTGGTTCGCCTGGATCGTGGTCAAGCCCTATGGCGCCGGCCACTTCCTCCAAGGCTTCAACGTCTCCGGCAACGTTTTCAAGCCGATCAGCGGGGCGATCGATCGCATCGACAAGGTCGACACGACCTTCGCGACGCTGCAGTACAACCGCATGCGCAATGTCACGGTCGAGGCGAATTCCTTTACCGCCGTGACCCAGCCGGTCGCCAACCCGGTCTATATGCAGCATGACCAGTCTTCCGCGGCGACGGTCTGGACCATCAATCCCGGCCCGTATCTGCCCTTCGGCGGCTGGGCGCGAAATGTCGAGTCCATCGTGGCCGAAGGCAAGATCACCGGGCCGTCGAACGAATATCGGACCGACATGCCCTATGTCGAGGTCGAGCAGGGGGCGTCGAAGCAGAACGTTACGGTGAACTGGGCCTCGGCCTCGAAAGGGCGCATCCAGATCCGTGTCCGGATGGACAACCCGGACTGAGTGGCGCGCGAAGGACGATTTTCGGGCGGGCGGGGACATCCCCGCCCGCTCGCATTTGCAGCGTCGCGGTCAGAGCGGGGGCGGGGGCGGGACGGCGGAGAGAATTTCGGCCCAGAGCAACCGCTTGTCCACGGGCTTCGACACGAAGCCTGTAAGCCCGAGTGACATGTAGAAGTCGCGCTGCCGGGCCACCGCGTCGGCGGTGAGCGCCACGACCGGAATATTGGCCCAGTCGGCGCCGGAGCCACGGATTTCGCGGAACGTCGCCTCGCCGTCCATGTCGGGCATGTTCATGTCGAGAAGGACGATATCGAACTCGCCTTCCGCGAGCCGTTCCAGCGCGTCGCTGCCGCCGGACGCTTCATCGGCCTCGATCCGGAGCGCGCGCAGCATCTGCACCACGACGAAGCGGTTCGTCGCGATGTCATCGACGACCAGCGCGCGAAGCCGACCATAGACCGTCTCGGCCCCGGTGGCGGGCGGGTCCGGGACGGTGACGAAGGGCAGCTCGATCCGCGCGACGAGGCTGCCGTCGGGCGCGCGGAGGATCGCCGCCTTGGCCCCGATCACCTCGGCGATACTGTGGACCAGTGTCAGCGCCAACGACCCCTCGGCCGGCGTCTGGTCGCGCTGGTCGGCGGGGCGGGAGGGTTCGCGCCCGGCAATGGTGAGACGCAGCCGGTCCTTCCGGCCCGGCGCCAGCGCGCAGCGCATGTTGATGGCAGGCGGCCGGCCGGTGGGCTGTTCGTTCAGGACGATCGCGCTGAGATGGCTGAGGCATTTCCGCAGGAGCACCGGATCGAACCGCCCGAATTCCGGCACTTCCGGCGCAATCTCGATCGTGACATCCGGGTCGGTGTGGCCATTGAGCGGCAGCTTCATCGACGCGACGACTTCAAGCTCGGGGCGGATCACCGCGGTCACCGGTTGAAACCGGACCTCGCCTTCGGTGACGGAGGCGAGGTCGATCACGTCCTCGACCAGCATCTGCATGCCGCGGGCGGCCGATTCGACGGCGGCGGCATGTCCGCGCACGGTCGCCGGGTCGGCCTGTTCGCGCATCAGCTGGCTGTGGCCGAGGATGACGTTGAGCGGGGTGCGGACCTCGTGGCTCATCGCCGAGAGGAAGCGCGATTTCGCGCGGCTCGTCTCGCGGGCATGGGCGATGGCGGCGACGAGTTCCGACTGGGTCCGATGGTTCTGCACCAGCGCCGAGGCGAAATACCCCAGGAGAACGATGACCCCGGCCACGGCGAGGGCGGCATCCATGTTGACGATCGGGTCGAACAGATATTGCAGCGGCAGCCAGAGCAGCGCGAGGGCTGGTGGCAGGCCGCTGAGGATGCCCATTCCAAGGTGGGTGGAGCGCACGACCGACACGTTCAGAAGGGCGCCGATCAGCGAAAGGACCCCGGTGAATTTCACCAGCGGGTCGGGATTGAGCCAGATGAAGAGGGCCGGCAGGCTATAGGCCGCAAGTCCGATCAACGAGGAGGCGAGAAACGCGGTGCGCCGGCCCGGCGTCGGGTTCTCGTCGTAGGCGCGCATCTGGCGGAAGAGGGCGACCTCGGACCCGACAATGACCAGGTAGGTCAGGAACACCGCCCAGAACGGCAGAAAGAACCCGAACACGACGCAGGTGAGCGCGATGCCGATCTGACGCGAGACGAGATCGGCTTCCAGCCGCTCTCTCTGACGCGTAATTTCGTCCTGCCACGTCGCCCGATCAATCATCGCCATTCGCCGAAAGTCCTTGCCGTCCGTTGCTCTGCAGCGAAATAGCCGCTTGGGGCGACGTCAGGTCACTTTAAGGTCATTCTGTCCAAGTGCATAGGCTTTAGCGAAGCCACCGTTAAGATGGCCGCTGTCGACCTCGAAGACGACAAAATGGAAGTCCGCGAAATCGACATAAAGGCCGGATTTCGGGTGGTGCTGAAGCCAGGCGGCGCGCAGTCGGGCCCGTTCCTCGGCCGATGGTTCGAGGAAGCGCGCGGTTGCCCGGAGCGTGAGGCGCGGATGGGTCAGCGGATCGCCCTTGACGCCCGGTTCCCCGATCAGGAGAGAGGCGCGCGGATCGGCGCGGAGCGCTCGGGCATGGAGCGCGAGGTCGGAGACCAGCGTCATCGGTTGCCCGTCGGGGCCGAGGCCGAAGGCGATGCGGCTGACGAAGGGCGCTCCGGTCGCCGGTTCGATCACGCCGAGGGCGGCGACGCGCGCAGATCCGAGCAGGTCGCGGGCCAGTGTCCGTGCGTCGTCGTCGGTCTCGCGGATCGGGTTGATCTTGTCGGTCATCGCGGCAGACTCCGTTCCGGCCGGCGGGTTCCGGCCCTTCCTTGACAGTCCGTGCCCGCGATCCCACTCTCGCACCAAATCGTGGACACGGGGCATCATGGATCGTAGAGGCGGCGGCGCAAGCCCCAGTTTTTCCGAGCAGTATCTGCCGAAACTCGTCACCGTCCTGAGCGAGGGCTACGGCAAGGCCGAATTGCGGGCCGACGCGCTGGCCGGGTTGACGGTTGCCATCGTCGCGCTGCCGCTCTCGATGGCCATCGCGATCGCGTCCGGCGTCGGGCCCGAGCGCGGGCTGATCACCGCCATCGTCGGCGGCGCCGCGGTCTCCGCCCTCGGCGGGTCGCGGTTCCAGATCGGCGGTCCGGCGGGCGCCTTCATCATCCTCGTCGCGGCCTGCGTTGCCGATATCGGCGTCGGCGGCCTTCTGACGGCCACGCTGTTGGCCGGGCTTTTCATGATGGTCGCCGGCTTCTTGCGCCTCGGGGCCTATGTGAAGTTCATTCCCTACCCGGTCACGGTGGGTTTCACGTCCGCCATCGCGGTCATCATCTTCGCCAGCCAGATCAAGGACCTTTTCGGCCTGACCATCGGCGGGCCGGAGCCGGGTCCGCTTCTCGAAAAGCTCGGCGTCCTCTGGGCGGCGCGGGACACCGTCACGCCGGCAGCCATTGCGCTGGCATTGGGAACCGTCGCGGTCATCCAGGGACTGAAGCGGCTGAAACCGGGCTGGCCGGGGATGCTGATCGCGGTCGTCGGGGCGGCGCTTTTCACGTCGGTCCTCGGCCTTCCGGTCGAGACCATCGGATCGCGGTTCGGGGCCTTGCCCCGCGTCCTGCCGGCACCGGAGTTTCCCGATCTCGGCCTGGCCGCGCTCCAGGCGGCCATACCCTATGCAGTCAGCTTTACCCTGCTCGGCGCAATCGAATCGCTTCTCTCCGCCGTCGTTGCCGATGGCATGACCGGCCGCCACCACCGCTCGAACGCGGAGCTGGTGGCGCAGGGTGTCGCCAATATCGCCTCGGCCCTTTTCGGTGGCATCACCGTCACCGGCACCATCGCCCGGACGGCGACCAACGTCCGGGCCGGTGCCCACGGGCCGGTCGCGGGCATCCTCCATTCCGCCTTCGTCCTTGTCTTCATGATGGTCTTCGCGCCGCTGGCCTCGGCGATCCCGCTGGCGGCGCTCGCCGGGGTCCTCGCCGTCGTGGCCTGGAACATGATCGAGAAGGAGGAGGCGTGGATGCTCCTGCGCACCTCCTCGGGCGACGCACTGGTGCTCGCGGTGACGTTTTTCCTCGTCATCTTCCGCGACCTGACCGAGGGCATCCTCGTCGGCTTCGTCCTCGGCGCCGTTCTCTTCATCCGCCGCATGTCCGAGGCCGCCCATGTCGAGGAGCGCGCGCCCCTGGTGGAGGACGACCGCGCCGACGAGGCGAGTCCCTACGATTCCGGCAGGGCGACCGATCACGACATCCTCGTCTACCGGATCAAGGGGGCGTTCTTCTTCGGCGCCGCCTCGACCGTCGGAGCGGTCCTTGACCGGATCGCAGACCGGCCGAGCGCCTTCGTGCTCGACTTCGCCGAGGTGCCCTTCCTCGACAGCACGGCCGCCCATTCGGTCGAACTCCTGGCGCGGAAGATGGCGCGGAAGGGCGGGCGGCTCTATCTCACCGGCACCAGTCCCGACATCCGCCGCACGCTCCTCTCGCTCGGTCTGCGCGAGCCGAAGGTCGGCTATGCCCACGATATCGACGACGCGGTGGCGGACGCACGGGCGCACTTGTCCTGAGCCGGGGAAGCTGCCAGCCTTCGCCTCGGGAAAGAGGGAGGAACCGATGGCCGTTGTGCGCCCGCTTGACGAAGAAGAGATCGAACCGGGGTTGCGCGCCGAGGTGCAGTTCTTCAAGGGCCCCTTGGGTGTCATCCCGAATTCCGTCCGGACGATGGCGCATCGGCCCGAGATCGCCCGCGCCTTCACCGCGCTCAATATCGCGGTGATGCAATGCCACGGCGCGGTGACGCCTGAATTCAAGCGGCTTCTCGGCTACATCACCTCCTATGTGTCGGGCTGCCGCTATTGCCAGGCGCATACGATCCTGGGTTCGCAGCGCTTCGGGGCGAGCGAGGAGCGGCTGAATTCTGTCTGGGATTTCGAGGCGAGCCCGCATTTCAGCGACGCCGAGAAGGCGGCCCTGGCCTTCGCGCATGCGGCCGCCGAGGTGCCCAACGGGGTCACGCCTGCGATCGAGGAGCGGCTGAAGGCGCATTGGGACGATGGCGATATCGTCGAGATCATGGGGGTGATCGCGCTCTTCGGGTATCTCAATCGCTGGAACGACTCGATGGGGTCCGCGCTCGAGGATCTGCCGATATCGGCGGGGGAACGGTATCTCGCCCCGACGGGCTGGAATGCCGGAAAACATCGCTGATTCCGGCCCGGTCCCGGCGGACCGAATCGCTCCGGAGAGTTTAAGCGCTAACGGAACGCCGGTTTGCCGGGCGCGATTCCAGCGCGCGCGCTTGGAAAAAAGACTCCTGGCGACGCATTGCCGGTTCTCCGCGGAAAGATGCCGAAATCGTGAACAGGCAAGGGCTTGTTTTTGATAGTCAAATTTTCGCCACAATCAAAAAATTAACAGCATTTTCTTAGTTGATGTCAATAAATTAACAAAAAAAGTTATTTAACGAAAGGGGTTACGAAAAAATGATCATTCGGTTTACAATGTTGCGCAGGTAAAGGCGTCCGGACAAGGGCCGGATGGGGGTGCCGCGGTTTCGGCGGCGCCGGATTTGCAGGGAGGACCCACGATGACCGCTTCCAAGGACCATACGGCGCAGGCGCCCGACATTCGCGCAGTGCCCGCGGGGTTCAAGAACGCCCATGCAGATGCCGCGAAGTATCGCGAGATGTACGCGGAATCGATGAGCGACCCGGACGCGTTCTGGGGGCGCGAGGGGCTGCGGCTGGACTGGATCAAGCCGTATACCAAGGTCAAGGATACCGACTTCACCTTCGGCAAGGTCTCCATCAAGTGGTTCGAGGACGGCGTGCTCAACGCCTCGGTCAACTGCATCGACCGTCACCTGAAGGATCGTGCGCTGCAAACGGCGATCATCTGGGAGCCGGACGATCCGAAGACGCCCGCCAAGCACATCACCTATCGCGACCTGTCGCGGAAGGTGAATCAGATGGCCAACGTCCTCCTGAGCCAGGGCGTGATGCGCGGCGACCGGGTGGTGATCTACCTGCCGATGATCCCCGAGGCCGCCTATGCGATGCTGGCTTGCGCCCGGATCGGCGCCATCCATTCGATCGTCTTCGCCGGCTTCTCGCCCGACGCGCTCGCCAACCGGATCAACGATTCCGGCGCGAAGCTGGTGATCACGGCCGACACCGCCCCGCGCGGCGGACGGCGGACCCCGCTCAAGGCCAATACCGACGCGGCGCTCCTCCATTGCTCGGACAAGGTGCGCTGCCTCGTCGTCAAGCATACCGGCGACCAGACCAGCTGGATCCAGGGCCGCGACGTCGATGTTCTCGCGATGATGGACATGGTGAGCCCCGAATGCCCGCCGCGTCCGATGAACGCGGAAGACCCGCTCTTCATCCTCTACACCTCCGGCTCCACCGGCAAGCCGAAGGGCGTGGTGCATACGACGGGCGGCTACCTCGTCTTTGCGGCGATGACCCATCAATACACGTTCGACTACCATGAGGGCGACGTCTTCTGGTGTACGGCGGATGTCGGCTGGGTCACGGGGCACAGCTACATCGTCTACGGCCCGCTCGCCAACGGCGGCACGACGATCATGTTCGAGGGCGTGCCGACCTATCCGGATGCAGGCCGCTTCTGGGAAGTCTGCGCCAAGCACAAGGTCAACCAGTTCTACACCGCCCCGACCGCCATCCGCGCGCTGATGGGGCAGGGGCCGGAATGGGTCGAGAAGCATGACCTCTCGAGTCTGCGGGTGCTCGGCTCGGTCGGCGAGCCGATCAACCCCGAAGCCTGGGTCTGGTACGACAAGTATGTCGGCAAGGGCAAATGCCCGATCGTGGATACGTTCTGGCAGACCGAAACCGGCGGCCACATGATCACGCCGCTGCCCGGCGCGACCCCGACGAAGCCCGGCGCGGCCACCAACCCGTTCTTCGGGGTGAAACCTGTCGTTCTCGATCCCGCCACGGCCGTTCGCCAGGGCGAGACGGAATGCGAAGGCGTACTGTGCATCTCCGACAGCTGGCCGGGGCAGATGCGCACGCTCTGGGGCGATCACGAGCGTTTCCAGGAAGCCTATTTCAGCCAGTATCGTGGCTACTATTTCACCGGAGACGGCTGCCGCCGCGACAAGGACGGCTACTACTGGATCACCGGCCGGGTCGATGACGTGATCAACGTCTCCGGCCACCGGATGGGCACGGCCGAGGTCGAAAGCGCGCTCGTGGCGCATCCGAAGGTCGCCGAGGCCGCCGTGGTCGGTTATCCGCACGAGGTGAAGGGCCAGGGCATCTATGCCTACGTGACGCTCATGAACGACGAGGAGCCGTCGGACGATCTCCGCCAGGAGCTGGTGAAGTGGGTGCGGACCGAGATCGGCCCCATCGCCTCGCCCGACCTGATCCAGTGGGCGCCGGGCCTGCCGAAGACCCGCTCGGGCAAGATCATGCGCCGCATCCTGCGCAAGATCGCCGAGAACGACTACGGCGCGCTCGGCGATACCTCGACGCTGGCCGATCCCTCGGTCGTCGATGAGTTGATCGACAACCGCATGAACAGGGGTTGACCGTATGAGCGACGCCGTTACCGCAAGCCCCGCCGTCCTGATACTGCTCGGCCCCCCGGGGGCCGGGAAGGGCACCCAGGCGCGAATGCTGGAGGAGCGCTTCGGCCTCATCCAACTCTCGACCGGCGATCTCCTGCGCGCCGCCGTCGCGGCCGGAACGCCGGCCGGCCTTGCCGCGAAGGCGGTGATGGCGGCGGGCGGGCTCGTCTCGGACGACATCGTTCTCGACATTCTGAAGGACCGCATGGCCGAACCCGACGTTTCGGCCGGTGTGATCCTCGACGGCTTTCCGCGCACGGCCGGGCAGGCCGCTGCGCTCGACCAGCTTCTGGCCGATCAGGGCCGCGCGGTCAGCGCGGCGATCAGCCTCGAGGTGGACGACGAGGCGATGGTCGGCCGGGTGGCTGGCCGCTACACCTGCGCCACCTGCGGCGAGGGGTATCATGACGAGTTCAAGCAACCCGCGAGGGCGGGGATTTGTGACAAATGCGACGGCACGGAATTCAAGCGCCGGGCCGACGACAACGCCGAAACGGTGCGTGAGAGGCTGAAAGCCTACCACGACCAGACGGCGCCGCTGATCGCGCACTATCGCAGGATGGGCGTGCTCGAGACCGTCGACGCGATGGGGGACATCGCCGGGATCGCTTCGGCGCTCGGCGGCATCGTCCAGCGCAAGGCGGGATAACGACGGCCGGCGTCCCGACGCACGGGGCGCGGGTGGGAGGAAACTCACGGGAGTAACGCAATATGGCCGACAAATCTTCGTCAAACGCCTATTGGACCGCGAACATCAACCTGATCAGGATCAGCCTGATCATCTGGTTCGTCGTGTCTTTCGGGTTCGGCATCCTTCTGAGGCCGATGCTCGCAGGCATCAAGATCGGGGGCACGGACCTCGGTTTCTGGTTTGCCCAGCAGGGCTCCATCCTCGTGTTCCTGGTGCTGATCTTCGTTTATGCCGCCCGCATGAACAAGCTCGACCGTGAACACGGCGTGGAAGAATAAGGGGATCGGGGACATGGATCAGTTTACGCTCAATCTTATCGTGGTGGGGGCGACCTTCGCGCTCTACTTCGGTATCGCGATCTGGGCCCGCGCGGGTTCCACCAGCGAGTTCTACGCCGCCGGACGCGGCGTTCACCCCGTCCTGAACGGGATGGCCACCGGCGCCGACTGGATGTCGGCCGCGTCGTTCATCTCGATGGCCGGCCTCATCGCCGCCGTCGGCTACGACAACTCGGCCTACCTGATGGGCTGGACCGGCGGCTACGTGCTCCTCGCCATGCTTCTCGCGCCCTACCTGCGGAAGTTCGGCAAGTTCACCGTGCCGGAATTCATCGGTGACCGCTTCTACTCGAACACGGCGCGTCTGATCGCCGTCATCTGCCTCATCGTCGCGTCGATCACCTACGTTATCGGCCAGATGTCCGGCGTTGGCGTCGCGTTCTCGCGCTTCCTCGAAGTGAAGGCGTCGACGGGTCTCTACATCGGTGCGGCGGTCGTCTTCGCCTACGCGGTTCTCGGTGGCATGAAGGGCATCACCTACACGCAGGTTGCCCAGTACGTCGTTCTGATCATCGCCTACACGATCCCGGCGATCTTCATCTCGATCACGCTGACGGGCAACCCGCTGCCGCCGCTCGGCCTCTTCTCGGAGCACACCGCTTCGGGCATGCCGCTTCTCGAAAAGCTCGATCAGGTGGTGACGGATCTCGGCTTCAGCAAGTATACCGGCCACACCGACACGACGCTGAACATGTTCCTGTTCACGATGTCGCTGATGATCGGGACCGCGGGTCTGCCGCACGTCATCGTGCGCTTCTTCACGGTGCCGAAAGTGTCCGACGCGCGGTCGTCCGCGGGCTGGGCGCTGGTCTTCATCGCGCTTCTCTACCTCGTGGCTCCGGCCGTTGGTGCGATGGCGCGTCTGAACCTCATCGACAATATCTATCCGGCTGGCACGCAGTCCGACCCGATCGACTACGAAGCGCGCCCCGACTGGATGAAGAACTGGGAAGTCACCGGTCTTCTGAAGTTCGAGGACAAGAACGGCGACGGCAAGATCCAGTTCTACAACGACAAGTCCGAGGCGTTCAAAGCGACCGCCGAAGGCAAGGGCTGGGCCGGTTCGGAACTGACCGTGAACAACGACATCATGGTTCTGGCCAACCCGGAAATCGCCAACCTGCCGGGCTGGGTCATCGCCCTAGTCGCGGCCGGCGGTCTTGCCGCCGCGCTCTCGACCGCTGCGGGCCTTCTGATGGCGATCTCCTCGGCCATCTCGCACGACCTGATCAAGGGCACCCTCAATCCGGGCATCTCGGAAAAGGGTGAGCTTCTGGCCGCGCGGATCGCCATGGGTGTCTCCATCGTCGTCGCCACCTGGCTCGGTCTCAACCCTCCGGGCTTCGCCGCCCAGACGGTTGCGCTGGCCTTCGGCATCGCGGCGGCCTCGCTCTTCCCGGCGATCCTCATGGGGATCTTCTCGAAGCGCGTCAACAGTGCAGGCGCCATCGCCGGTATGCTCGCGGGCCTCGGTGTGACGCTGGTCTACATCTTCCTCCACAAGGGCTGGTTCTTCATCCCGGACACCAACTCGTTCACGGACAGCGACCCGCTCTTCCTGTCGATCAAGTCGACCTCGTTCGGCGCGGTCGGGGCCCTGGTGAACTTCATCGTCGCCTACGTCGTGTCGAACGCGACGGAAGAGCCGCCGGTCGAAGTCCAGGAACTGGTGGAGTCGATCCGCATCCCGAAGGGTGCCGGCGCGGCGACCGGTCACTGAGCCTGACATGACAAAGGCGCGCCCCATGACGGGGCGCGCCGCTTCTAGGTTCGGGGGGATCAGGTGAACGACGATATCCGGACCGTTCAGTCCTTTCTGCAATCGGTTCATCCCTACGATACACTGCCGCAGGACGAGCTGGCGCGGGTCGCCGGTTCCTTCGGCCGCAGACACCTGGCGACCGGAGCGGAGATCTACGCCTACGGGGAGCCTCTCTCCGGGCTGTTCCTGGTCGAGACGGGCGGGATCGAGATCCTCGACCGCAATGGCGCGCTCGTCTCGTTGCTCGGGCCACGCAATTCCTTTGGAGAGCGCGGGCTGATGCGCGGCGGACTGGCGGTCACGTCGGCGCGGACGACCGAGGACAGTGAGCTTCTGATGCTGCCAGAGGCGGAGTTCCGGCACCTCGTCGCGACCTACCCGGCCTTCGAACGCTATTTCAACCGATCCCGCGGAGCGGAGGCACGGGCGGTCGATCTGACCACCCGCAAGGTGTCCGAACTGATGGCGCGCAAGCCCGTGACCTGTGCGCCCGGCACCCCCGTTGCGGAGGCGGCGCGGGTGATGCGCGACGCCCATGTCTCAAGCCTCGGGGTCATCGACGGGGCGGGCAAGCTTCTGGGCGTTCTCACCACGCGCGATCTGACCAACCGGGTGCTGGCCGAAGGGCGCAATCCGTCCGTCGCCGTCTCGGAGGTGATGACGGGCGATCCCGTGTCGCTGCCCCCGAACGCGATCGGTTCCGACATCCTGCACCTGATGCTGGAGCGGAAGATCGGCCACATGCCGATCACCGAGAACGGGCGTTTGGTCGGCATGGTGACCCAGACCGATCTCACGCGGTTTCAGGCCCTGTCGTCGGCGGCCCTCATCCGCGACATTGCCGGAGCGCGGACCGTGGCCGAGATGGCGGCCGTCACGCGCCGCATCCCCCAGCTTCTTCTGCAACTCGTCGGCGGCCATCATGCCCACGAGGTGACGACGCGCCTGATCACCGACATCGCCGACGCCGTCACCCGGCGCCTGCTGGCACTCGCCGAGGCCGAGATCGGACCCGCGCCGGTCCCCTATCTCTGGCTCGCCTGCGGCAGTCAGGGGCGGCAGGAACAGACCGGGGTCAGCGATCAGGACAACTGCCTGATGCTGGACAACAGCACGACGGCCGATGACATGGCCTATTTCATCCACCTGGCGAAGATCGTGTCGGACGGGCTCAACGAATGCGGCTACGTCTATTGTCCGGGCGACATGATGGCGACCAATCCGCGCTGGTGTCAGCCGGTGCGGGTGTGGCGCGACTATTTCCGCGGCTGGATCGCGACGCCGAGCCCCGAGGCGCAGATGCTCGCCTCGGTCATGTTCGATCTCAGGCCCATCGGCGGCAGTGCCGGACTTTTCTCGGAGATGCAGGCCGAGACCTTGGAAGCGGCCTCGAAGAACTCGATCTTCGTCGCCCACATGATCGCCAACTCGCTGAAACATACGCCGCCGCTCGGCATGATCCGGGGCTTCGCGACGATCCGGTCGGGCGAGCATCGCAACCATATCGACATGAAGCATTCGGGCGTGGTGCCGGTCACGGATCTGGCACGGGTCTATGCGCTTCAGGGCCGGCTGACGCCGGTCAATACCCGCGCCCGGCTACTGGCGGCTGCCGAGGCGGGCATCGTGTCGCCAGCGGGCGGGCGCGACCTCCTGGAAGCCTACGACCTCATCGCGGATACCCGGCTGGAACATCAGGCGGGCCAGGTCCGGGTGGGGGCGGCGCCGGACAATTACCTCGCCCCGCCCGACCTTTCGGATTTCGAACGCAGCCATTTGCGCGACGCCTTCGTCGTCGTGCGCACGATGCAATCCGCGCTTGGCCACGGCAAGGGGGCGCTTTCATGAAGGACGCGCCATGCTGATCGACTTCATTTCCACCATCGCCGCCGGGTTCGGCGCGGCGGGGGTCGTCCTGATCCTGAACCGCCTGAGCGGCCGACGGTTGCCGAAATGGGCGCTGCCGGCGGCCGTGGGCGCGGCGATGCTGAGTTTCACGATCTGGAACGAATACACCTGGTATCCGCGCGTCCGGGCGCAACTGCCCGAGACCGTCACCATCGCGACCGCGCCGGCCGACCGCGCCGTCTGGCGGCCGTGGAGCTATGTCTTCCCGCTCGTCACGCGCTTCGTCGCGGTCGACAAGACCGAGGCGGTCCATTCGACGACGCAGCCGGACATGTTCGTGGCCAGCGCCGTCGTGATCCGCCGCTGGACGGCGTCGGAGCGGCTGCCGGTCGCCTTCGATTGCGCGAAGGGCCTTCGCGCCGATCTCTTCGAAGGCGCGGAACTGGCCGAGAACGGAACGCTGAAAGGGGCCGAATGGCGCCCCCATGATCCTGAAGACGCATTGGTACGCGCGGCATGTAACGGAGGGTGAGATGGAGGAGGCGAAGCGCAGGCACCGTGTCCTGATCGTCGAGGACGAGGACAATATCGCCCTGGCCCTCGACTATGTCCTGACGCGGGAGGGGTACGAGCACGAGAGGGTGGCGAACGGCGCGGAAGCTTTGCCGAAGATCCGGGATACGGCGCCAAACCTGGTTCTGCTCGACGTCATGCTGCCCGAAGTGTCGGGCTACGAGATTTGCCAGAACGTGCGGATGGACCCGCGCCTGAAGGACGTGAAGATCCTGATGATGACGGCGCGCGGATCGGCAATGGAGCGCCGGAAGGGCATGGCGCTTGGCGCCGACGGGTTCATCGCCAAGCCCTTCGAACTGAAAGAGCTTCGCGAAGAGGTGCGGCGGCTCCTCGAACCGGGGGCGGGAGGCGATGCTTGATCGGCTGAGCCTGCGCCAGCGGCTGCTCCTCTTCTTCGCCGCCATCGCGGCGGGCGGGCTGGTGGCGCTGACGGGCGGGCTCTGGATCGGCTACCATCGGCTGGGACTGCCGGAGGCGCTGACGGATTTTGTCCTTGTCGGCGCAATCGCGGGGTTTGCCCTGCTTGGCGTGATCACCTGGGTCTGGTTTCTCTTCGACGAGAATGTGGGTCGCGCGCTGGACCGGCTGGCGGCGGGGCTGCGCGCCCAGGCCCATGCCGAGCGCGCGGGCGCGTTCGATCCCGGCCCGGCGCGCTACCTCGGCGATCTGGGGCCGGCGACGGCGGCGGTTTCCGCGGCCCTCGCCGAGACGCGAACGGCGCTCGCGGCGGCGGTGGAGCGTGAGACCGGTCAGCTGAAAAGCGAGAAGGGTCGGCTTGAGGCGCTATTGTCGGACGTGCCGGCGGGGGTCCTGCTGTGTTCCGGCGCGCATCAACTGGTGTTCTACAATGGCCCTGCCATCGATCTTCTCGGCGCGGGCGCTGCGCCGGGGCTCGACCGCAAGGTCTTCGACTACCTGCGCAAGGCGCCGCTGGCGCACGCCTATGACCGCCTCGTCGCATCGGGCGATGCGGATGCGGTCTCGGACCTCATGGTCGCCACGCGGGACGGGGCGCAGGTGTTGTCGGGGCGGATGCGGCTTCTCGATGCCGGGGCGGAGCGGCCGGGCTACGTGCTGACCTTGCGCGACGTGACCGCCGATCTTGCCGCCCATGCCGGGCGCGACCGGCTTCTTGAGGAAATCTTCGACCGCATCCGCCGGCCGGCGGCCAATCTGCAGACCGTGATCGGCGTCTTGGCCGAGGATGGCGGCGGAGAGGCGCTGGACGCGGCGCTTCTGGAAGAGGTCGGATCTCTGGCGCGGACCGTGAACGAACTGGGCGAGCGCTACGATGCGGCGCGCGGCGGCTGGACCGCCTTGCCCACAACCCGCGCCGCAGACCTCGTCGACGGGCTCCGGGCGCGGATCGAGGCGGCGGGGCTTGGCCTCTCCGCCGAGGCGGGCGACCTCATCCTGCGCTGCGACGGGTTCGAGATCGTGGCGCTGCTTGCGGGCTGTGCCACCCGGCTCGCGGCAGCGGGCCATGCGCGCGACTTCAGAATCGAGATCGCCGAAGACGGGGCGGGGGCGATGATCAGCCTTGGCTGGGACGGCGAGCCGCTGGCGATCGGGATATTGGATGCCTGGCTGGCCGGGCCCATCGACGCGGCGGCGGAGGTGACCGGACGCGCGGTTCTCGGCAGCCACGCGACCGAATGCTGGCCCGAGAAGGTGAATGGCGGCGCCGTGATCCGCCTGCCGGTCCGCGAGGCGCGGCTCGCGTCCCGCAATGTCGTGCCCATCACGCGGCAAGTGGCCTATGACTTCGACCTGCTCTTCAAGCCGCACACCGCGGCGCTGTCGGAAACGTCGCTGGAGAACCTCACCTACGTCGTCTTCGACAGCGAGACGACAGGTCTTCTTCCCGACGAAGGCGACGAGATCTGCCAGATCGCCGGCCTGCGTCTGGTCAACGGGCGCCGCGTGGCGGGTGAGGTTTTCGACATGCTGGTCAATCCCGGCCGCAGGATTCCCCCAAAGGCAACCGCCGTCCACGGGATTTCGGATGCGATGGTCGCCGACGCGCCGGATGTCATCGAGGCGGTCCGGCGCTTCCACAAGTTCGCCGAGGGCGCGGTGCTGATCGCCCATAACGCGCCCTTCGACATGACCTTCCTCAAGCGCCGCGAGGCCGAGATCGGCGCGGCCTTCGACCATCCGGTCCTCGACACCGTGCTTTTGTCGGCGGTGGTCTACGGTCAGACGGAGGGCCACAGCCTCGACGCGCTGAGCCATCGGCTCGGCATCACCATCCCGGAAGAGGCGCGGCACACCGCCATCGGCGACACGATTGCGACGGCGGAGGCGTTCCTGAAGCTTTTGCCGATGCTGAAGGGCAAGGGCCTTGTGACGTTCGGCGACGTGTTGTCGGAGGTACGCAAGCACGGCCGGCTTCTCAAGGATCTGAACGCGTGAGGGGGCGCTGCCCCCGTCCCGGACAGGGTCCGGGACTCCCCCGGAGTGTTTGCCGCCAAGAAGAAGATCAGGCGAACGGATCTTCGGGGTAGCTGACCTGCGTGAGGTAAAGGCCGTCGGGCGGGCAGACCGGGCCGCAGGTGGCGCGGTCGCGGGCCTCAAGCGCGGCTTTCACGTCGTCGGGCGACCAGGATCCGGCGCCGACCCGTTCGAGCGTGCCGACGATGGAGCGGACCTGGTTGTGCAGGAAGCTGCGGGCGCGAAGGTGGAAGCGGTATTCGCGGCCGTGGGGGATCTCGCGTTCCTCGATCGTGATCTCGTCGAGGGTCTTTACCGGGCTTTTCGACTGACAGAGCGTCGAGCGGAAGGTGGTGAAGTCGTGATATCCGACGAGGTGTGCGGCACCCTCGCGCATCGCCCCGGCGTCGAGCGGGTTAAGTACCCGCCAGGCGAGGCCGGTATCATGGGTGAGCGGCGCGCGCCGCGCTATCAGGCGAAAAAGGTAGCGTCGTTCCACCGCCGAGAAGCGGGCATGGAAATCGTCCGGCACCCGCGCCGCGGCCAGCACCGCGACGGGGGCGGGCTTCAGGTGAAAGTTCAGCGCCTCGGACAGCCGGAACGGGTCCCAGTCCTTCGCGAGGTCGCAATGCGCGACCTGGCCGATCGCATGAACGCCCGCGTCGGTCCGCCCGGCCGCCGCGATACCGGGCGCGTCGGGTTCGAGTCGGCGGAGCGCGGTTTCGACCGCCTCCTGCACCGACGCCTGGCCGGATTGCCGCTGCCAGCCCGCGAAGGGGCCGCCGTGATAGTCGATCTTGAGCGCGTAGCGGGGCATGGCCCTGCCATACCCCCGGCGACGGGCGCTTGGCAATCGCCCCTACCCATCGCCGGACCCCGCGCCTATCTTGGATCGAAAGTCGAGGGGCAGCTTTGGTCATTTCCGATATCGCAGACACGCTTGGACGGGCGGCCGGGGGACTCGCGGCGCCGTTCTCCGATCCGGTGGTGCGGCTCGGGGTGACGGGGCTCAGCCGGGCGGGCAAGACGGTCTTCATCACATCGCTGGTCGCGAACCTGATGGACCGGGCACGGATGCCGGGCCTTCGTGCCGCCGCCGAGGGGCGGATCCTGTCGGCGTTCCTGCAGCCGCAGCCTGACGATACCGTGCCGCGCTTCGACTACGAGGCGCATCTGGCCGCCCTGACCGGGCCGGAGCCGCACTGGCCCGAGAGCACCCGCGCGGTGAGCGAGCTAAGGCTGTCGTTCCGGTTGAAGGAGGCCGGCATTCTCGGCGGATTCCGTGGTCCGCGTACCCTCCATCTCGACATCGTCGACTATCCCGGCGAATGGCTTCTCGATCTTGCGCTGATGGGCCGGAGTTATGGCGACTGGGCGGCGGATGTCCTGGGCCGGATCGCGGGCAGGGCGGAGGCGGCCGGGTTCCTGGCGGGGGCCAGTGGCGTCGATGCCGCAGAGCCGCATGACGAGCCGCGCGCCAAGGCGCTGGCGGAAGCCTTCGCGCACTATCTTCAGGCGGCGCGCGCGGCCGGCTATTCCGACTGTACGCCCGGCCGGTTCCTCTTGCCGGGCGACCTTGCCGGATCGCCCGTTCTGACCTTCGCGCCGCTGCCGCCGCCGGTCCGGACCCCGCGCGGATCGCTCTGGCGCGAGATGGAGCGGCGGTTCGAGGCTTACAAGCAGAAAGTCGTCAAACCCTTCTTCCGCGATCACTTCTCCCGCATCGACCGGCAGGTCGTGCTGGTCGATGCGCTGGGCGCCATCCATTCGGGGCCGAAGGCGGTCGAGGACATGCGTGTGGCGATGGCGGGAATCCTGGAGGCGTTCCGGCCGGGCCGCGTCGGCTGGATCGCCGGGCTTCTCGGCCTTCGACGGGTGGAGCGCATCCTCTTCGCCGCGACGAAGGCCGATCACCTCCACCATGCGCAGCACACGAAGCTGACCGCGATCATGGCGGCCTTGATGCGCGAGGCGAAGGATCGGGCAGATTTCGCCGGCGCCGACACCGCGGCGATGTCGATCGCAGCCCTCAGGGCGACGGTGGAGGAGACCGTGAGCCACGAGGGGCGGGAGCTCGACTGCGTGCGGGGACGGCTGCTGGCGACCGGGCGGGAGGCCACGTTCTATCCCGGCGAATTGCCGGAAAACCCCGCCGCCCTTCTGGCACCGGCGCGGAAGGGGGCGGCGGCCTGGCTCGATGCCGACTACGAGGTGATGACGTTCGCGCCGGCGCGGCTGAAGCTCAAACCCGGCGAGGGGCCGCCGCATATCCGGCTCGACCGGGCGGCGGAGTTCCTGATCGGCGACAGGTTGTGAGGATGTGATGGCAAACCCCAAGGGCCCCGTGCTGATCGAGAGGGAGGCGCCGTTGCCGGAAGGCCCGGACCGGGCGCCGCCGGTGCCGGACCTGACACCCCTGCCGGAGGGCCGGGCGATGCAGACGGTCGCGGTACTGGCCGCGCGGCCCCGCTCCCGGCTCGGCCGGTTCTTCTGGGCCAGCGCCTCGGCGCTCGTGGGGTTTGTCGTCTCGGTCGCGGCCTGGCGGTTCGTGGAAGGGCTGCTGGCGGCGAACCCGGTTCTTGGCTGGACGGCGGCTTTTCTCGTCGGCCTTTTCGTCCTCGCGGCCCTCTTGGTCGCCTTGCGCGAATGGACGGCTTACGCGCGCCTCGCGCGGCTCGACCGGGTCCACAAGGCGGCTCTTGCGGCCGTGGGCACGGGCGACATGACGGCGGCGGGGCGCGTGGTGGACCGGCTCATTGGCCTTTACGCCGGGCGGGAGGATACCGCCTGGGGCCGATCGCGGCTGGCGGAACGGCGCGGCGATGTCTTCGACGCCGATGCCTTGCTGCATCTCGCCGAGGCTGAGTTGCTTGGGCCCCTCGACCGGGCGGCGCGGCGTGAGATCGAGGCGGCGGCGCGGCAGGTGGCGACGGTCACCGCCATCGTGCCACTGGCGCTGGCCGACGTCGCCGCCGCGCTGGTGTCGAACCTGCGGATGATCCGGCGGATCGCCGAGATCTATGGTGGCCGCGCCGGCGCGTTCGGAAGCTGGCGGCTTTTGCGCACCGTTCTGACCCATCTCGTCGCGACGGGCGCGGTCGCGGTCGGCGACGACCTGATCCAGTCGGTCGCCGGCGGCGGCCTCTTGTCGAAGCTCTCGCGCCGCTTCGGCGAAGGTGTAGTCAACGGGGCGCTCACGGCCCGCGTCGGTGTCGCCGCGATCGAGGTCTGCCGGCCATTGCCGTTCGCCGCACTTCCGCGCCCGAAGGTCACGAACCTCGTCAGCCGGGCGCTGGCGGGGCTCTTCGGGTCGGGCAAAGCGGAGGAGGACGAAGGGAAATCCTGACTTCCCGTCGGGCGCCACTGCGCTAAGAATGGGCGCCAAAGCCACCGGAGGCATACCGGAGGGCGGGGGACGGATGTGATGGACGGTTGGGAACTGCTCGGAGTGATCGCCGCGCTGGCGGTGCTGGCGATCCCGGTTCTTCTGGTTGTGGCGCTCATGACCGTCTCGGGGCTGAAGCGGCGCGTTTCGACGCTGGAGCGCGAGGTGAAGGCACAGGCTAGTGTCCTTCGGTCTCTCCAGTCGAGGCCGAGCGCGACACCCGTGGACACTTCGTCCTTGCCAGAGGTCGTACCGGATCTCCCCTCGCGCGTGGCCGAGCCTGCAGAGGAATCCAAGCCGGAACGGCCAACCCTGCCCGAGTCCAACCAACCGGACGACGTCACGCTCGCCGGTCCGTGGTCGAGCCCGTCGCCGGAACAGCCGTCCCGCCCGGTCGCCACGCGCCAGACGGCGCGCGTCTCGGCGCTTGGGGAGTGGCTGAAGACCAACTGGGTCTACGCGGTGTCGGCCATCTCTCTGGCGCTCGCGGGTATCTTCTTCGTACAATACGGGATCGAGACCGGCCTTCTGTCGCCCGCGGCGCGGGTTGGCGCGGCGATCCTCTTCGGCGTGCTCCTCATCGGCGCGGGCGAGGTGATCCGCCGCCGCTGGGGCGACCGGGAAGGGGATCCGACCGCCTACCTGCCATCGACCTTCTCGGGTGCGGGGCTCGTGTCGATCTTCGGCGGGATCGTCGCGGCGCGTCAGCTTTACGGGCTGATCGACCCGGGGACGGCCCTTGCCGGGCTGGTCGCGACGGCTCTGCTCGCCATCGTACTCGGCTGGTTCTACGGGCCGTTCCTGGCCGCCGTCGGGCTGATAGGCGCCTCTGTCGCGCCCTTCATCGTTGGCGGCGAAAGCGAGGCGCCTTACTGGCTTTACGCCTATTTTGCCGTGGTGGCGGGGATCGGCCTTTTCGTCGACACGATCCGGCGCTGGGCCTGGGTCTCGGTCCTCGCGGTCACGCTCGGGATCGCGGGCGGGCGGCTGGTATTTGTCGGGGCCGATGGCGCGGGATGGTTCGCGCTTATGCTGGCGGCGATCGTGTTCCTTGCCGTGTGCGTACCGGCGCGCGGGCTTCTCCCCGACCACGCGGGCGCAATGGCGGTCGAGATGCTGCGGCGAAATCGGGGGGAGCGGCCGATCTTCCCGACCGGCCTCGCCGCCGGAACGGTCGGGGTGGTCAGCCTTCTCCTGCTCTTTCTCGAAACCGATACCGGGGCGGAGAGCCTCTTGGTCTATCTCTGCCTCGCCGCGCTGACACTGGCGCTGACGATCTGGGCAGGGAGCGCGCGGGCGCTCAGCGATCTCACCGCGCTGCCGGCGGCGGCTTTCCTCGTGCGCCTCGGCATCGAGGGGCTGGAATACGGCCCGCTCGCGCAGGAATTCGCCGCCGGGTCCATCGCGCTCCGCGCGCCAGAGACGGCGCCGCCAATGACGGTCACGCTGATTATGGCGATTGCCGTCCTGATGTCGCTGGGCGCGGCCTGGGCGAGTGGCGGCGCCGGGCGGCTGAAACCCTTCTGGGCCGCCGGCGCGGCCCTGGTCGCGCCCCTGGCGGCTTTGGTGCTGGAATTGTTCTGGAACCCTGCCGTCGTGGTTGGCGCCTATGGCTGGGCGCTCCACGTCATCGCGCTCGCCGCGCTCATGGCCGCGCTTGCGATCGCCTTCGCTAGGGCAGATGGCGAGGACAAGCGGCGTGCGGCCTATGCCACGCTCTCGACCCTGTCGCTGATCGCGCTTGCGCTGTTCCTGATCACCACGAAGGGCGCGCTGACGGTGGCGCTGTCGGCGCTGGTGGTCGTGGCGGCGGCGCTCGACCGGAGGTTCCGGTTGCCCGAGATGGGCTGGTTCATCCAGGCGGGCGTCATCGCGCTTTCGTGGCGGCTGGTCGTCGATCCGGGCCTCATCTGGGCTGTCGACCGCGCGGCTTTGTGGGAGGCGGTCGCCTCCTATGGCGGCGCGGCGGCGGCGATGGCGGCGGGGCTTTGGCTCCTCGGCGGTCTCGACCGGCGCGCGGCTAGGGTCTTCCTCGAAAGCGCGTTCGCGGCTTATGCGGCGCTCTTCGCCAACGTCTTGATCAGCCGCTGGCTGACGAAGGACACGGAGGGAGACTGGATCGTCGCCCACTGGGCGCTGACGCTGAACGCGCTGCCCTGGCTGATCCTGATGCTCACGCAGCTTTACCGGCTGCAACTCGGCGGCGCGATGCGCTGGCTGCGCTGGGGCATTGCCGCCGTGGCGGCCGTTGTCGGGTTCGGAGGGATCGCGCTGGCGGTCGGGCCGGCGAACCCGCTTTTCGGGCTGATGTACGGCGACGAGGCGCTGGTCTGGGGGCCGCCGGTCCTTGACACGCTTCTGGTCGCCTACGCCTTGCCGGCGCTCCTGCTTCTGGCGGGGGCCGCGCGGCTTGGGCACCTGAACCGCTGGCTCCGGCGCGGTCTGATGGCCATCGGCGTGGCGCTCATGGCGCTTTACGCGGGGCTGGAGATCCGGCGGCTCTGGCGGGGCGATGACCTTTCGGTGCCCGGCGTGACCCAGCCCGAGCTTTACAGCTACACGCTCGCCCTGATGGCGGTCGGCGCCGCGCTCCTCTACCAGGCGATTGCGCGGCGGTCGCGGCCCCTGCGGCGAGCGGCGATGGCGGTCATCGCCTTGACCATCGCCAAGGTCTTCCTGATCGACATCTCCGGTTTGACCGGGCTCACGCGGGTCTTTTCCTTCCTCGCCCTCGGCCTCTCGCTCGCCGGGCTCGCCTGGCTCAACCGCTGGGCGGCGGACCGGCAGACGACGCCCGGGCCGAACCCCTAGCGCAGTTTCGGCACGCCGCCGGGGAGCGTCGCCGTCTCGACCAGCCCGTAGCGCAGGCCGCGCCCGATACGGTGGGCGAGGGCCGACCACGCCGCCGCCGTTTCGGGCGCGAGGGTGCGCCTCAGCACCGAATCGAAAAGCCCCAGCCAGATGTCGAACATCCCCGGCCGGACATTTCCGGCGGCCTGGTGCACCGCCATCGGATTGCCGTCGTAGCTCCGCTCGTAAAGGATCGCATTGCGCCAGAACCGCGCGATCTTTTCCTCGTGCGCGGGCCAGTCGGTGACATGCGCGGCGAAGACCGGGCCGAGGCCGGGATGGCTGCGGATCGCGGCATAGAACTCCGCGACGACGCGGTCGATCTCTTCCGGTGTCACGGCAAAGCGCGGGGGCAGGGCGGTCATGGTCTCTCCTTCGGCGCGCCGATCCTTGACCGCCACCGCAGCAAGGGGCAAGGGCACGCGATGTCGCGGCCACTTTACCATCCGCCGGCCCGTCCTTATAACGCCGCCCATGACCCGCATATCCGCGATCATCATTCGAATTAGCGGCCCGGCGATCTGATCGTTCAGACGCCGGGATAAAGGCGTCCGACCCGTCGCGCCGAACCGATTTCCCGATTTCATGAGGACCGCCCGAGATGTGCGCCGACAAGCCCGAGACCCCCGATTACCGATCCACCGTCTTCCTGCCCGAGACCGAGTTCCCGATGCGCGCCGGCCTGCCGCAGCGCGAGCCGGACTGGCTTGCCCGCTGGGAACGGATCGGCGTCTATGACCGCCTGCGCGACAAGGCCGCCGGGACCGGGCGCGCGCCCTTCACGCTGCATGACGGCCCGCCCTACGCCAACGGCCACCTCCATATCGGCCACGGGCTGAACAAGATCCTGAAAGACATGGTCGTCCGCTCGCAGCAGATGATGGGCAAGGATTCCCGCTACGTGCCAGGCTGGGACTGCCACGGCCTGCCCATCGAATGGAAGATCGAGGAGCAGTACCGCCAGAAGGGCCTGAACAAGGACGACGTGGACATCGTCGCCTTCCGCCAGGAATGCCGCAAGTTCGCCGAGGGCTGGATCGACATCCAGCGCGAGGAGTTCAAGCGCCTCGGCGTCACCGGCAACTGGGCCGATCCGTACCTCACGATGGACTACCACGCCGAGGCGGTGATCGCCGAGGAGTTCCTGACGTTCCTGATGAACGGATCTCTGTATCAGGGATCCAAGCCCGTGATGTGGTCGCCGGTCGAGAAGACCGCCCTCGCGGAAGCGGAGGTCGAGTATCACGACCACACGAGCCACACGATCTGGGTGCGGTTTCCCGTCAAACGAGCTGGTGCCAAAGGAACTACCCCGTTGGCTGATCTGATGTCGGCATCGGTGGTGATTTGGACGACGACGCCTTGGACAATCCCCCAAAACCGTGCTGTAGCTTACAATCCCGATATCGCGTACGGCCTGTTCAAGATCGGAGAGATCGCAGAAAATTCCTCGGCGAAGCCGGGAGAATTGCTAGTCATTGCGGACGCTCTGGTCGATCCAGTTATGGCGGCGGCCAGAGTGGAGAAATTCGAACGCGTTCGAGACGTGCCGCATGACCAGTTTTCGGGCGCACTTCTGTATCATCCGCTTCACGACGTTGACGGCGCCAACGGTGAATGGGACTATGACGTCCCCATGCTCCCCGGCGACCATGTCACCGACGACGCGGGGACGGGCTTTGTCCATACCGCGCCCTCCCACGGCGACGACGACTACCAGCTTGGCCTCAAGTTCGGCCTGCCGATGACCTACAACGTGGAGCCGGACGGCTCCTACCGCGCCGACTTGCCGCTTTTCGGCGGCGAGGCGATAATCCTGCCCGACGGCAAGGACGGCCCGGCCAATGTCAGCGTCATCAAGCAGCTCGCCTATGCCGAGGCGCTCTTCGGCAAGGGCAAGCTCAAGCACAGCTACCCGCATAGCTGGCGGTCGAAGGCGCCGCTCATCTACCGCAACACGCCGCAATGGTTCGTCGCCATCGACGCGAAGCTCGACGACGGCATGGGCGACTACGGCGACACGATCCGCGCCCGGGCGCTGAAGTCCATCGACGAGTTGGTCGCCTGGACCCCGGCTTCGGGCCGCAACCGCCTGCATTCGATGATCGAGGCGCGGCCCGACTGGGTGCTGTCGCGCCAGCGTGCCTGGGGCGTGCCGCTGACCTGCTTCGTGAAGAAGGGGGCGAAACCGACCGATTCCGGCTTCCTCCTGCGGAATTCCGAAGTCAATGCCCGTATCGTTGCCGCTTTCGAGGCCGAGGGCGCAGATGTGTGGTATCGCGACGGGTTCAAGGACGAGGTTCTCGGCAATCTCGTCAACCCTGACGACTACGAACAGGTCTTCGACGTGCTCGACGTCTGGTTCGACTCCGGCTCCACCCATGCCTTCGTGCTACGCGACCGGCCGGACGGGACGGCGGACGGCATTGCCGATCTCTACCTCGAAGGCACCGACCAGCACCGGGGATGGTTCCATTCCTCGATGTTGCAGGCCTGCGGCACCAAGGGCCGGGCGCCCTATCGCGGGGTGCTGACGCACGGCTTCACGCTCGACGAGAAGGGCATGAAGATGTCCAAGTCGATCGGCAACACGATCGTGCCGGAAGAGGTCGTGAAGCAATACGGCGCCGATATCCTGCGGCTCTGGGTGGCACAGACCGACTACACCGCCGACCAGCGGATCGGGCCCGAGATCCTGAAAGGCACCGCCGACAGCTACCGGCGGCTTCGCAACACGATGCGCTTCCTTCTCGGCAACCTCGCGGGGTTCTCCGACGCCGAACGCGTCGCGCCGGAGGAGATGCCGGAACTTGAGCGCTGGGTGCTGCACCGGCTGGCCGAACTCGACCACACCGTGCGCAAGGGCTATGCGAAATACGACTTTCAGGGCGTGTTCCAGACACTCTTCACCTTCTGCACGGTGGACCTGTCGGCGGTCTATTTCGACATCCGCAAGGACGCGCTTTACTGCGACGCGCCGGAAAGCCTGCGGCGGCGCTCGGCGCGCACGGTGCTCGACCTGCTCTTCCACCGGCTGACGACCTGGCTCGCGCCGATCCTGGTCTTTACGATGGAGGATGTCTGGCTCGCCCGCTTCCCCGGCGAGGACAATTCGGTGCATCTTCTGGACATGCCGGACACGCCGGCCGACTGGCTCGACGAGCCCCTTGCCCAGAAATGGGAGGCGATCCGCAAGGTCCGCCGCGTCGTCACCGCAGCCCTCGAAGTGCAGCGCACGGCGAAGGTCATCGGTGCCTCGCTGGAGGCCGCACCCGTGGTCCATGTCGAGAATTCCGCCGCGCTTGCCGCGCTGAAATCGGTGGATTTCGCCGATATCTGCATCACATCGGACCTGCAGCTGACGGCCGATCCGGCGCCGGAAGAGGCATTCCGCCTGCCCGAGGTGCCGGGCGTCGGCGTGGTCTTCGAGAAGGCCGAGGGCGAGAAATGCCAGCGCTGTTGGAAGATCCTGCCCGATGTCGGGAGCCACGCGCATGCGGGCACTTGCGCCCGCTGCGACGACGCGCTCGGCCGAGGGGCTGCCTGACAAAAAATCGCTCCGCGCAAGGCAAGGGCCACGCTACTCTCCCCGGAAACGGGGAGAGACTCATGCGCCGGATTTTTGCGGTTCTCCTGATCGCCGCTGCGGCGCCGTCCCACGCGCAGCAGGCGCCGGACTTCCCGCACAAGTCGAGCTACATCATCCAGCTGACAAGCTCGCAATATGCGAGCGGGCTTGGCGACTATCTCGTGCCGCCTCTGACACGCGCCTTCCGCAAGACCGGAATGCGCTACGAAGGGGGCCCTGGGGCGCGCTATGCCGCAACGGTCGAGACGGGGTCGGATGTCGGACGCTGGTACGGAACGGGTAGCGATGCGCGATGGCTTTACACGCGCTCCGTGACGGTCGGTCTGTCGCCGGCGGACATGGATATTGAGCCCGGGGGCAAGCTCACGCCGGCCTTTTCCGTCACGGTCACGCTCATCACGCCCAATGAGGACCGGGTGGACGAACTCGACTGCCTGATCGCGCTCGCCACGCGCGAACTCGCCGCCCGATACGAGCCGACGGGGCATGTCCTCGTCACCGGCAGGTCTTGCGCCCGCAAGGAGTAGGCTGCGCGTCGGGGGGCGGCAGAACCACATGAATCGGGTTGCGCGCCGCGCCCTCGCGGCGCAGCATCGCCCCATGCCCGAAATGACCGTCCAAAGCCCGTTCGGACCCCTCACCCTCCGTGAAGAGGACGGGCATATCGCGGCCTTGTCCTGGGGAGCCGGTGGTGCCGACGAGACACCGCTTCTTGCCGAGGCCGCGGACCAGCTGGGCGAATATTTCGCCGGCACCCGCCGCGCGTTCGACCTGCCCGTCGCGTTCCGCCCCGGCCTTCAGGGCGAGGTCATGCGGGCGATGTGCGCGATCCCCTTCGGCGAAACCCGCACCTACGGCGATCTGGCCCGCGCCCTCGGCGCGCCTGCCCAGTCCATCGGTCAGGCTTGCGGCGGCAATCCGGTTCCCATCATCGTGCCCTGCCACCGCATCCTCGGGGCCTCCGGCCTCGGCGGCTTCTCCGCGCCGGGGGGCGTGGAGACGAAGGTTGCCCTCCTCAAGCTCGAAGGGGCCGCATCGCTCTTGATCTGAGGCCGGATGTGGCTTTCGTTGGCGGTCAGAGTTGGATTGATTTGTTCAGGGTATGGGGCGGGACTATCGGAAGGATATCGACGGATTGCGCGCGGTCGCGGTCCTGCCGGTCGTGCTCTATCACGCCGGCCTTGGCTTTGCCGGCGGATATGTCGGCGTCGACGTGTTCTTCGTCATCTCAGGTTATCTGATTGTCGGCCTGATCCACCAAGAGATGGTGGAGGAGCGGTTCTCGTTTCTCGATTTCTACGGTCGACGGATCCGGCGCCTTTACCCGGCGCTGTTTGTCGTGCTGGCGGCGGTCACGGCTTGGGCGATCTGGAAGATGCTGTGGGTGGACCTGATCGACTATGGTCGGAGCCTTCTGTCGGCCGTCGCCTATGTCTCCAACATCTACTTCTACGCGCAAACTGGGTATTTCACCGAAGACGCGACGATCAAGCCACTCCTGCACACATGGTCGCTGGCGGTGGAGGAGCAATTCTATCTGGTCGCCCCCATTCTCCTGTTGCCGCTGGTCAGGTTTCTGTCGGCGCGGGGGCGGTTGGCGGTTCTGTCGGTCCTTGTCGTTCTGTCCTTCGCGGCGTGCGCCGTCGCAACGGGAAAGGACCGGAACCTGACCTTCTACCTCGCGCCGTTCCGGGCGTGGGAACTGGGGCTCGGCGGGCTTCTGGCGCTGGCGCAGGCCGAAGGCATGCGGGCGCGGCGATGGGTCGCCGAGGGCTGCGGGATCGCGGGGCTGGTGCTGATCGGCTATGCGGTTCTGACATTTCAGCGGTATCTGCCTTTTCCCGGCTGGCGCGCGGCGGTGCCCTGTCTCGGCGCCGCGCTGGTCATTCTTGCAGGGACGGTGCCCGGAACGCTGACCGGGCGGCTCCTCTCCCTCGGGCCGATGACCTTCGTGGGCAAGATCTCCTACCCGCTTTACCTCTGGCATTGGCCGGTGATCGTGGCCGTGGTCTATGGCCGGCCCGATCCGCTCTCTGCCGGCGAGGCCTGGGGTATTGTCGGCGCAAGTCTCGTCCTGGCCACGCTGACATGGCGCTATGTCGAAAGGCCGGTGCGGACGGGGCGGGTACTGGCGGCGCGTCTGTCCCTGTTTGGCGCGGCGGCCCTGGCCAGCGTCGCTGCCGCATGCGTCGCCGGGGTGATCCTGGGCGCGAACGGGTTTCCCGGCCGACACGCGCCCGAGCTTGTGCGCATGGTGTCGGAGCGCGGACTTCTCGACGCGGAGCGCTGGTTACATGACCGGCGGCTTTGTCACTTTTCCGACCTCGCGGTCCTCGGCGAGGATCGCCCCTGCATCCGCGGGGCCGAGGGCGTCGCGCCAAGCTTTGCCTTCGTGGGCGACAGCCATGCCGACGCGGCAAGCCCCGCGGTATTCGCCGCCGCCGCGCAGGCCGGCCGGTCGGGCTGGTCGATCACCATGCCCGGCTTCATCTTCACGCCGGGCCGCTGGCATGCAGGATCCGGGGGCGATGCCGATGTTCAGGCGGTGCTCGGTTTCATCGACCGCCACCCGGAAATTCGCACCGTCGTCGTGTCGGCCTGGTGGGTGAGGGCGCGGATCGGCGACAGCTACCGGAATGAGCCGGCGCTCTACATCGACGCGGACTATGACGGATCGGGTCCGGCCTACAATCCGGGCTCGTTCGACCGGTCGCTCGAACGGCTGGTGGCGGCCTTGCCCGGCCGCGAGATCGTGCTTCTCGACGATGTGCCGGCCAGCCCGGTTCTGGACGTGAAGACCTGGGTGCGGCGCTACGCGGTGACCGGTGTGGAACCGCCACCCGGAATTGCGCGGCCGGAGGCGGATTCCCAACGCGCGGCCTATGAGCCGAGCCTGAAGGCGCTGGCCACGCGGCACCGGAATGTTCGCTATGTGCCGGTGTTCGAAGGACTTTGCGGGCCCGAATTCTGCCCGCTTTTCAATGCCGACGGCCAGCCGGTCTTTCGCGATGGCGATCATCTGAGCCAGGTCGGGGCGCTCGGCCTCGTCAATGCGATGGCGGCGGTGTTCGAGGCGCCGCCGGGCGGATGAGATCCGCTCTCAGGTGATCGCTTCCAGCCGTTCCTTCGACATCTCGCCCGGTACGATGGTGATCGGAATGGGCAGGCTGCCAGAGCTTTTCGACATCTGGGTGACGAGGGGGCCAGGGCCGGATTTGTCCACCCCCGCCCCGAGGACGAGCACGCCGATTTCGGTATCCTCGCGGATGAGGGCAAGAATCTCCGTTACCGGCTCGCCCTCGCGGATCACCAGCTCCGGCTCGATTCCCTGGCGGTCGCGCATCCACTTGGCGAAGACCCCGAAATGCGCCTCGATCCGCTCGCGGGCCTCCTGGCGCATGATATCGGCGACGCCGATCCAGTGCTGGAATTCCTCGGGCGGGATGACCGAAAGGATCGTCACGCCCGCGCCGGTATGGGCGGCGCGCAAGGCGGCGAACCGCATCGCGTTCAGGCATTCGCGGCTGTCGTCGAGCACGACCAGAAACTTGCGCATCAAACTCTCCCGTCTGGCGGCGTGATCATGGCGGCTTGCCGCGCGGCTGGCAATCCCGCCCGGCGCCGTGTGGTGTCAGGCCGCCGAATGCGCCCAGTCCCAGTAAAGTTCCCGCACCCGCTTCGTCATCGGGCCGTGTTGATAGTGCGTTCCGTCGAATTCGGTGACAGGGGTCACCTTCGACATGTTGCCGGAGAGGAAGACCTCGTCCGCCGCCCGGAAGTCGTCGAAGCTCAGCACCGTCTCGTGCACCCGCACGCCGTCGGCGGCGAGGTTGGCGATATGCCGCGCGCGGGTGATGCCGGAAAGGAAGGTGCCGTTGCCGATCGGCGTGAAGACCTCGCCATCCTTGACCATGAAGACGTTGGCCGTTGCCGTCTCGGCCACGTTGCCGACCGCGTCGGCGACGAGCGCGTTGCCGTAGCCCTTGGACCTTGCCTCGGCCAGCATCCGGGCATTGTTGGGATAAAGGCAGCCCGCCTTGGCATTCGTCACCGCGTCTTCCAGAACCGGCCGGCGGAACCGCGTCGTGGTGAGCGTGGTGGCGGCCGTTTCCGGCGCCATCGGAATCTCCTCAAGGCAGATCGCAAAACCGGTGGAGCCGGGTTTCGGCACCACGCCGAGATCGCCGCCGTCGAGCGCCCAGTACATCGGCCGGATATAGACGGCGGATCCCTTGGCATATCTCGCCAGCCCCTCGCGGACCATGGCGACCATCTCGCCCGTTCCGACCGTCGGCGTGATCATCAGCGCCTCGGCCGAGCGGTTGATCCTGGCGCAGTGCTTGTCGAGGTCGGGCGTGATGCCTTCGAAGAACCGCGCCCCGTCGAACACCGTGGTGCCGAGCCAGGAGCCATGATCGGCTGCCCGCATCACCGCCACGTCGCCATCGTGCCAGCCACCGTCGAACCAGGTGCGGATGTTCTTGCCCGTTGTCATGTCGTCTCCCTTCGATCTGCCGCACGCTCGGGCGGCATGATCCGGAATTTTCCGGGGAAGACAACCCGCCCGGACAGCGTGCCGCAGGTCTGCAGGGCCGCGGGATCGGCCAGAACCCGCAGTGGGCCGGCGGGGACAGATGCCATATCCGCCGTTTCATGACGGTTGGAGCAATGATATGGCATCGGAACCTGCCGGGTAATGTGCCCGCTGCCACGACGAAGCGACGAGGTCAGTCGACATTGGGGGATTCCGGGATCGGACGAGTGCTGGTGGTCGGTGGCAGCGGCAGGCTGGGCACCCTGCTTCGCCGGGCATGGGCCTTGGCGGGGCAGGGTGGATTGCTTTGGCAACACAGGGGGGGCGGTGACGGACCCTGTTTCGATGCGCTGACCGATCCAGCCGCCTATATCGACGCGGCGCACGGGGCCGATGCGATCCTCAATCTCGCCGGCGGGGTTGGCGGCGGATCGGCGTCGCTGGCCGAACACCGCGACCTCGCGCTCGCCGCGCTCGAGGCGGGGCGGGCAGCTGGCGTCGCACGGGTATTCCTCGCGTCGAGCGCGTCGGTCTATGGCCGGGCGCGCGTCCCGGCGCGGGAAACCGATCCCGTCGCGCCGGTTTCCGACTACGGGCGGGCCAAGGCCGTGATGGAGGAAGCAGCCCTTGCCTGGGCGGCTGCCAATCCCGGCGGACCTGCCGCCACGTGCCTCAGGATCGGCAATGTCGCCGGCGCGGATCAGCTTCTCGGGACGGCGCCGGGGACGGAGCCGCAGCCGCTCGACCTTTTCGCGGATGGCACCGGTCCGGCCCGAAGCTATGTCGGTCCGCTTGCATTGGCCGACATCTTTTCGGGACTTTTCGCAGCCCAGCGGGCCGGGCGCGCCTTGCCGGACGTGCTCAACATCGCGCTTGACGGCGCGGTGCGGATGGACGCGCTTCTCGACGCGGACGGCCGCAAATGGGTCGCGCGCGCGGCGCCGGACGGACTGCTGCGCGAAGTCCGGCTCGACGTGACGCGTCTCGGGGCCATCCTCGGCCCGCTGGCCAGGGCCGAGGCGGCAGCGATCGTCGCGGATCTCCGCTCCGTCTCGGGGGTGGGCGCATGACCTTCGGCAAGCGGTTGTTCGACATAGTCCTCGCGCTTCTCCTCCTGTTCCCCCTCGGCATGGCCATGAACGTTGTCGCCGCCGTGCTGCTGATTACCCAGGGACGGCCAATCTTTTACGGATCGGAGCGGATGCGCGGCCCCGCCCAGGCGTTCACGCTGTGGAAGTTCCGCACGATGCGGCCGTCCGCGACAGACAGCGGCGTCTCAGGTGGCGACAAGGCAAACCGCGTCACACCGGCCGGCGCCATGCTGCGCGCCAGTCGGCTTGATGAACTGCCGCAGCTTTTCAACATCCTGAAGGGCGACATGAGCTTCGTCGGCCCCCGCCCGCCGCTTCGCCAATATGTCGAGGCCTT